>NZ_JAIZRS010000004.1:0-361767 GCF_020419985.1 Burkholderia sp. AU32262 | reverse complement strand
CCCCCCCCCCCCCCCCCCCCCCACGCCCGGCATTGACGAACATCATGAACGGAACGAAACCGATGGCATCCGAATACGTGCGACCCGCTGTGCGGCACACGGAAACGCTGATCGCGAAGGGCGTCGTTTTTACCGTCGTGGGCACGTGCGTGCTGATCGGCGTCACGTTGCATGCGCAGTCGACGCGCGAATTCCTGCGCGCGTCGGTCGTAGTACCCGGGCGCGTTGTCAAGCTGAACGCAGGCCAGCATCATCCGGAGATCGCGTTCACGACGCTCGCGGGCGAGCAGGTCGAATATGCGCAGGGCGGCGAGGTCAGCGTGCAGGACGGCGCGACGGTCGAGGTGCGCTATGCGCCGGACGCGCCGAGGATGACGGCGCGGCTCAATACGTTCGGCGCGATCTGGGGCGGCGTGCTGACAATCGGCGCGATGGGCGCGGTCTTTTTCGCCGTCGGCGTCGGTCAGTTGTGGTCTGGCGTGCGCGCGTGGCGCAGCGGGCGCAACCGGGTGCGCCCGCCCGCCGCGCACTGAAACACTTCACAGGACATTCCGGCATGACAATTCGCTTGATGCCGTGGCTCGTCGCGATCGGCGCCGCGTTCGCGGGCTGCGCCGCGCACGCGGCGGGCACCGCGCATTCGCTCGATCAGGTGCCCGGGAAATTCGATTCGCCCGACGCCCGCGCCGCGTATGCGCGCGACATGAGCGGCGCGCCGGAAGCGGACGGTTTCGGCGTGCACTTGCCGCCCGGCTTCACGAAGGAGGGGCTGGTGGCGCAGCTTGCGCCGGGCCAGCCGCTTGCGCGTGTCGTGCTGGCCGGCGCGAAACCGTGGCCGCAGCGTCCCGGCGCGTTCGTCGCGATCGTTTGCGTGGCGCCGACCGACGAGTCGGCGCGCGAGGCGCTGCGATTCCGTGCACCCACCGATTGCGAGGGCTTCGAGCGCCACGCCGAGGCCGATGATCAGAAGGAACTGGTCCGGCTGGGCGTGTTCGAGCGCGGCCCGGACGGCGTGCCGCGCCTCGTCGCGCGAACCGAACAGCCGCTCGACCAGGCCACCGACTGGAGCAACACGAATCTCGACAGTCCCGACTACCTCGAGGAGGCGAAGCCGCCGGGTGATCGCGTGCTACGTCCCGAGCGGTGGTCGCGGTTCGATCTCGCGCCGTATGCGCTGCGGGCGGGCGATGCCGCGTTCGGGGTGCGGGCGGGCTGGTCGATCGGTTATTCCGGCGGCGGTGCGTCGTTCGAGGCGTTGTACCTGTTCCGGATCGACGGCAAGACGCTGCGCGTCGTGTTCGCGCAGCCGATGATGTTCTACCGGGATATCGCAGGCGATTGGCATCGCAACGGCACGCGCGATCACGACATCACCGAAGGCAGCAATACGCTGAGCGTGCTGTCGACGTCGACGGATGGCTTCCGCGACCTGCAGTTGCGCGAGCGCGGCGGCAAATGGCGCCGGACGTTTCGCTGGTCCGCGGCGGACGGCGCGTATCAGCCGCGCTGACGCACCGGCCCTGGCGGTCCGCTATCGGCCCACGACCGGGCCCGCCGCCGCCGTCGCGAATTCGTCGACGACGGCTTCGATCACCGCCCGTACATGCGGTCTTGTAGAGATCGGCACGGGCGACGAGCCACACGGTGAAATGATTGCATCGCCGCTCCATCAGGCGCACCAGTTCAGGCTCGGCGTCGGCGCGGAAGCACGGCGCGCAACGGCGCCGTTGACGGGCGAGCGGCATCGCACGTCGCGCGGTGGCCGACGGGCCGGCGTGCCTGCGCATGCGGCGGCGCGGCTGGACGTCGTGCCGAATGTGGAGGACCATTTCCCCGACATGCCGCGAGCGGGCGGGCGCGATGGCCGCTCGTTCGCATCGCCCCTCAACCCTGCCGAACCCCGTCGAGCCGAACATCATGGAACCCATTCACGAGACAGCCGGGCCGGCCCTGCTGCGCGACACGCGCGACGGCGTCGTCACGCTGCGCCTGAATCGCCCGCAGCAGTTCAACGCGTTGTCCGAAGCGATGCTTTCGGCCCTGCACGATGCGTTCGATACGCTTGCCGCCGATCCGCACGTGCGCTGCGTCGTGCTGGCCGCCGAAGGCAAGGCATTCTGCGCGGGCCACGACTTGCGGCAGATGCGCGGCAAGCCCGAACTCGACTACTACCGCACGCTGTTCGCGCAGTGCAGCCGCGTGATGCTCGCGATGCGCGCATTGCCGGTGCCGGTGATCGCGCGCGTGCACGGCATCGCGACGGCGGCCGGCTGCCAGCTCGTCGCCGCGTGCGATCTCGCGATCGCGGCCGATACCGCGCGCTTCGCGGTGTCGGGCATCAACGTCGGGCTGTTCTGCTCGACGCCGGCCGTCGCGTTGAGCCGCAACGTCGCGGCCAAGCGCGCGTTCGACATGCTGGTGACCGGCCGCTTCGTCGATGCGGCGACAGCCGCCGCGTGGGGGCTCGTCAACGAAGCCGTGCCCGAGGACGCGCTCGATGCGGCCGTCGCGCGCAAGGTCGCGGAGATCGTCGCGAAGAGCCCGGCCGCGGTGCGATATGGCAAGCAGATGTTCTATCGTCAGCGCGAGCTGCCGCTCGACGAAGCGTATGCGTACGCGGGCGACGTGATGGCGCGCAACATGATGGAAGAGGATGCGGGCGAGGGCATCGACGCGTTTCTCGAGAAGCGCAAGCCGACGTGGCGTTCGTGATGCGTTGACGGAAGCGGACAGAGCGCGCGTCGGCGCCCGGCGTTGTGCAACGCGCAACGACGTACCGTGTCGTCGCCGGTGCGCGTGGGCGGTTCGCCGCAGAGCTGACGGGCCGCGTGAGGCGGCCGGCCAGCACGCGGCACGGCATGTGCGGCGACGCTGTCACGCATCGCAGCATCGCAGCATCGCAGCACCGCCGCCCGTCAGCGTCCGTAGCTGCCGGTCCGTAGCGCCGGGTGCACGCTCGTCGCCCCGGGCGGCACGATCACGACCGGCACGCGGCGCGCGAGCGCGCACATCAGCTCGTAGCCGATCGTGCCGCTGGCTTGCGCGACATCGTCCACCTTCACCTTGTCGCCCCACAGCTCGACGCTCGAGCCGATGCCCGCGTTCGGGCACGGTGTCAGGTCGACGGTCAGCATGTCCATCGATACGCGGCCGACGACGCGCGTCATCACGCCGTCCACCGCGATCGGCGTGCCGGTCGGGGCATGGCGCGGGTAGCCGTCCGCGTAGCCGCACGCGACGACGCCGATCCGCATCGCCCGATCGGCCGTGAAGCGGCGGCCGTAGCCGACGGTTTCCTCCGGCGCCAGCGTCTGCACGCCGATGATCCGGCTCGTCAGCGTCATCGCGGCCGTCAGCGGCGTGTCGGCGATATGCCGCGAGGCGCCCGTCGGCGAAGCGCCGTACAGGATCGTGCCGGGGCGCACCCAGTCGCGGTGCGCGCGCGGGTGCCACAGCACGGCCGCCGAATTCGACACCGAGCGCTCGCCCGGAATCCCGGCCGTGATCGCGTCGAACTGGTCGAGCTGCCAGTCGACTTCGCCTTCGTCGGCGTTCGCGAAATGCATCATCAGCGTGATCTTGCCGATCGACGGCGCGCTCGCCGCGCGTTCCCACGCGGCGCGGAACGCGGCCGGCCGATAGCCGAGCCGGTTCATGCCGGAATTCATCTTGAGCTGGATGTCGATCGGCTGCTGCGGCTTCGCGGCGATCAGCAGGTCGAGCTGTTCGTCGCAGTGCACGGCGACCGTCAGCCGATGGCGATCGGCCAGCTCGACGTCGGCGGGCTCGAAGATCCCTTCGAGCAGCAGCACGGGCTTGTCCCAGCCGAGCTCGCGCACGCGCACGGCTTCGTCGAGATCGAGCAGCGCGATGCCGTCGGCGGCCGCGAGGCCCGGGTAGATCCGCTCGATGCCGTGGCCATACGCGTTGGCCTTGATCACGGCCCACACGCGCGATTGCGCGGCGGTGCGGCGGATGAAGTCGAGGTTGTGGCGGACGGCGTCGGGGCGGATATGGGCGACGATGGGACGGGGCATGGCAAGGGCTCGGGTCGGATGTCGTTCGGCGCACGGGGCGTGGAGTGAAACGGCAGGCCGGCGCGATCGCGCGCCCAGCCAGTGTCGAGCGCTATCTTATTGGTGTTCGACCAGTTTTAATTAACGTATTTATCGACGATTTGGTGGAAAGTTGGGTGCCGCGACAGGACGGGGCAGGCGCCGCCCGCCGCGGCCTGCGCGGCCGAGTCTGCCGTCTAGAAAACCGGTGCGCGAACGGCACGGTGCAATGCTAAGCTCTCGGCGATCTTGTCATTGACCAATGTAATCATAACGGAGGAGACTTGGATGACGACGTCCCAGCTGTGCCTGTTCATCGTGGCGCTGTTGCCGTTCCCGATGACGTTTCTCGCCAAGGCCCGCAAGGGTTACGACAACCGTACGCCGCGCGATTACCTCGCGAAGCTCGAAGGCTGGCGCGCCCGCGCGCAGGCCGCGCATCAGAATTCATGGGAAGCGCTCGCGCTGTTCGCGGTCGCGCTGGTCGTGGCGTGGCACAACGGCGCGAACGTCCATCGCGTCGACCAGCTCGCGATCGCGTTCGTCGCGATCCGCGTCGCCTATGCGCTGATGTACCTGCTGAACTGGGCGTCGCTGCGTTCGCTCGTGTGGTTCGGCGGGATGGCGTGCGTCGTCGCGCTGTTCTTCGCGACGCCGTAAGCGGCCGGTCATACGCAAACGCGCTGCCGGCGTTGCATGCGGCCCGTCAGGCCCCGCCCGCGCCCCGTGCGTGACTGTCGTTGGATGCGGGCGCAACGATCTTCGAGACGAACGGCGGCGCGTCCGCTTCGCTGCGCAGGAATGCGATCAACGGATCGAGCAGCCGGTGCTGCGTCGCCGGATGGCGGCGCAGCACGAAGCGCCACGACGCGTCGCGCGCGAGGCCCGGCACCAGCGGCACCAGACGCCCGCTGCGCAGCTCGGGCTCGATCAGCGGCACGCGGCCGAGCGCGATGCCGGCGCCGCCGACGGCCGCGCCGATCACCTGGCTGAAACTGCTGTAACGGACGATCTTCGTCTCGAAGTCGTCCGGCAAGCCGAACTGCACGGCCCAGTTGCGCCAGTCGATCTCGGGGCTGTCTTCGTGCATTTCCTGCAGCAGCCGCGAGCGGCATACGTGCCCAGACGCGTACGGAAACAGCTCGGGACTGCAGACCGGAAACACGGTTTCCCGCATCAGCACGTCGTCGTCGGCCCGCAGCCGGTGCGCCGGTACGTGCACGATCGCCAGATCGACGCCGCTGCGCGCGAAATCCGGCTCGTCGTCGAGCACGACCGCGTGCAGCGGGGTGTCGGGATGAAGCGACGAGAATTCCGCCAGCCGGCGCGCGAGCCACATCGACGAAAACGGCGCATTGGCGGACACGGTGAGCCGTTGCGCGGCACCGCGAATCTCGCTGCACGCGTCGGTGAGACGCGACAGCGCATCGCTGACGGCCGGCAGCAGCCGCGCACCGGCCGGCGTGAGGCCGATGCCGCCGAGCCCCGTGCTGCGTTCGAGCAGCCGCGCGCCGAGCGATTCCTCGAGCGAACGGATCTGGTGGCTGACCGCGCTGGTCGACACGTTCAGCTCGACCGCCGCGCGCGCGAACCCGCCGAGGCGGACGGCCGCCTCGAAAGCACGCAGTGCGCTGAGGGGAGGAAGGTGCGACATGCGGGGTATTGTAGTTGACTCAACACCCGTTGAAAAATCATCTTTTGCCGCGCGCGGGCGGCGCGGGTAGCCTCGATCCGGTCAACCAGAACGCAACCAAACACCGACCGGAGGGCTTCATGTATTTCGACCGACGACTATGGGCGATGATGGCGGGACTGCGCTGGCGGGTGGCGGCGGCCGTCGCGCTCGGGCTGCTCGCGATGGGTGTCGGCATCCTCCGCTTCGTGTTTCTCGGCCGCGTGCTGGCGCTGGTGTTTTCCGGCGCGCCGGCGCGCGGCATCGGCGAAGCCGTCGTTGCAACGGCGGCCTGCGTGCTGCTGCGCGCATGGCTCGATCATCGCCGCACGGTGCTCGCGCAGCATACGGCGGGCCGCGTGCAGGCGACGCTGCGCGCGCGGCTGTTCGACCGGATCGCCGCGCTCGGCCCCGCCTGGTTCAGCGGCGAACGCACGGGCGGCGTGATGCTCGCCGTCGTCGATGGCGTCGAGCAGTTGCAGACCTTCTTCGGCGTCTACCTGCCGCAGCTCGTGATCGCCGCGTGCGCGCCGCTCATGATCTTCGCGGTGCTCGCGTGGTGGGACGTGCCGACGGCCGCGATCCTGCTCGTCGCGGCGCTCGTCACGCTCGCGTTGCCGCAGCTCGTGCATCGCGCCGACAAACGCGCGGCGCTCGCCCGTTCGGCCGCGTTCAAGGCGTTCGGCGAGGAATTTCTCGACGCGGTGCAGGGCCTGCCGACGCTGAAGGCGTTCGGGCAGAGCACCGCGTTCGGCGCGAAGCTGGCCGCGAAGGCGCGCGCGTTGTCGGACAGCACGTTCTGGGTGCTCGCGCTCGGCCTGCTGACACGGTTCTTCACGGATCTCGGCACCGGCCTCGGCGCGGCCGCGGCGATCGCGGTGGGCGCATGGCGCGTGCGGCACGGCGACATGAGCCTCGAAGCGCTGCTGATCGTGCTGATGGCCGGCAGCGAGATCTTCCGCCCGTTGCGCGACCTGCGCGCGGTGCTGCATCAGGGGATGATCGGTCAGTCGGCGGCGAATGCGATCCACGCGCTGCTCGACGCGGGCGGCGCCGCGCCTCGCGTCGATGCGCCGCGCGTAGCGGGCCTGCGGCCGGAGATCGCGTTCGACGACGTCAGTTTCGCGTATCCGGGGCGCCGCGCGGAGGCCCATGCGGCGCTGAGCTTCTCGGTACGCGCGGGCGAGACGGTCGCGATCGTCGGGCCGAGCGGAGCCGGCAAGTCGACCATCGTGCGCCTGCTGCTGCGCCAGCACGATGCGCAGGGCGGCGCGGTCCGGATCGGCGGCCACGACGTGCGCACGCTCGATGCCGATCAGGTGCGCGAGATGATCGCGGTCGTCGCGCAGGATGCGACGCTGTTCGATGGCAGCGTCGCCGACAACCTGCGGCTCGGCCGCCCCGACGCGAGCGACGCGGAGATGATCGCCGCCGCGCGCGCCGCCAACGCGCACGATTTCATCTCGGCGCTGCCCGATGGCTACGCGACGCGCATCGGCGAGCGCGGGCTCATGTTGTCGGGCGGTCAGCGCCAGCGCATCGCGATTGCCCGCGCGCTGCTGCGCGATGCGCCGATCCTGTTGCTCGATGAGGCGCTGTCGTCCGTCGATGCGGAAAACGAGGCGCTGATCCAGCAGGCGCTGGACCGGCTCACGCGCGGGCGCACGACGCTGGTGCTCGCGCACCGGCTGTCCAGCGTGATCGGCGCCGATCGCATCCTGGTGCTCGACCAGGGGCAGGTCGTCGACGAAGGCACGCACGCGGCGCTGATCGCACGCGACGGCCCGTATCGCCGCCTGATGGGGCCGCAACTGGAAGCGGTCGCCGAATCCGTCGGCGCGGCGACCCCGGCCGGCGCGACCGCGCGCGCGTCGTCGGGCCCGCAGGTGCGGCCGCTGAACGACGACGCGGCGACGATCGGCTGGCCGGAGACGTTGCGGACGCTGCTGCGCTTCGTGCGTCCATGGAAGGGCAAGGTCGTGCTGACCGTACTGTTCGGGATCGGCCGCGTGCTCGCATTCATCGGCGTCGGCGTGCTCGGCGCGCGGGTGGTCGGCGCGGTGCCGACCGGTCATGTCGGCACCGGGCTGGTGGCCGCGCTGCTCGTGATCGCGCCGGTCGCGGCCGTGCTGCACTGGCTCGAATCGTGGCTCGCGCACGACATGGCGTACCGGCTGCTCGCGGAAATGCGCATCGCGTTGTTCGCGACGCTCGAGCGGCTCGCGCCGGCCGGGCTGCTGCGCCGCCGTTCCGGCGATCTCGTGTCGCTCGCGACGCAGGACGTCGAGACCGTCGAATATTTCTACGCGCATACGCTCGCGCCCGCGTTCGTCGCGGTGCTCGTGCCGGCCGGCGTGCTGGTGCTGCTCGCGTCGGTCGCATGGCCGCTCGCGCTCGTGCTGCTGCCGTTCCTGCTGTGGGCCGGGCTCGCGCCCGTGCTCGCCCGCCGCGACGTCGACCGGCTCGGCACCGGCGCGCGCGAAGCGCTCGGCCGGCTCGGCGCGCACCTGACCGAAACGATCCAGGGGCTCGCGGAACTGACCGCGTTCCAGGCGATCGCACGCCGGCGCGCCGCATTCGTGGCCGAGGCCGATGCGTATCGTCGGCAGCGCGCGAAGCTGCTCGACGATCTGTCGACGCAAAGCGCCGCGCTCGAAGTCGCGAGCGGGCTCGGCGGGCTGGCGGTTGCCGCGCTCGGCGCGTGGTTGTGCGCACGCGGCTGGTTCCCGCACGAGTCGTTGCCGCTGCTGGTGCTCGTCGCGGTGGCCGCGTTCATGCCGGTGGCCGAAATCGGTCAGGTCGCGCGCCAGCTTGCCGACACGATCGCGTCGACGCGCCGCTTGCGCGCGCTGGAGAAGGAGCCCGTGACGGTGACGGACGGCGCGCACGCGATGCCCGGGAATCCGGCGGTACGGTTCGACGCGGTGTCGTTCACGTATCCGGGCCGCGGCGTGCCCGCGATCGACCGCGTGAGCTTCGAGGTGCCGCCCGGCAGCACGGTCGCGCTGGTCGGTGCATCGGGTGCGGGCAAGTCGACCGTCGCGAGCCTGCTGCTGCGCTTCTGGGATCCGCAGCAGGGCCGCGTCACGCTCGGCGGCGTCGACCTGCGCGACCTGCGGCTCGACGATCTGCGGCAGCACATCGCGCTCGTCGCGCAGGATACCTATCTGTTCAACGACACGCTGGACGCGAACATCCGGCTCGCCGCGAACGATGCGTCCGACGCGGACGTGCGGCGCGCGATCGACCACGCGGCGCTCGGCGATTTCGTCGCGCGGTTGCCGGACGGGCTCGCGACGCGCGTCGGCGAGCGCGGCGTGCAGTTGTCGGGCGGCCAGCGCCAGCGTGTGGCGATCGCGCGCGCGTTCCTGAAGGATGCGCCGGTGCTGATCCTCGACGAGGCGACGTCGCACCTGGACACGATCAGCGAGCAGCAGATCCGCGCGGCGCTGGAGGACCTGATGACGCAGCGCACGTCGATCATCATCGCGCACCGGCTGTCGACCGTGCGTCATGCCGACCTGATCCTCGTGATGGAGCAGGGCGCCGTGATCGAGGCTGGCCGCCATGCGGAGCTGATGGCGCGGCAGGGCGCGTATGCGCGGCTCGTGTCGCATCAGGCGAGCGGGGTCGCGGCGTGACGGGGCAGCGAGCGCGGCTGCATCCGGTGTTGTCCGTATCCAGGTATTGACAACATATGTTGTGTGATTGTCTAATTCGTCATCGCGTGTTGCGTGATCGTGACGACGTGCGTCCCGGCATCGTTTGACGGGGCGCGCCAACCCGGCGCACGCTACCTGTCACCGGAGTGGACTCTTTTGCACGACATGCCGCTTTCCCTTTCGCCCGTCATCGCCGGCACGCCGTTCGACATCGGCGTGCGCCTCGGCGAGCTTGCCCGGCCGGTATTCGACGCGTACATGCGGCAGAGCCGTGCATGGCAGGCCGTGCGCGGCTGGCGCGGCCATCCGTTCGTCGCCGACGCGATCGACGAAGCCGCGCTGCTGCGCGTGCTCGGCGATCGTGCACCGGAAGGGCTGCCGATCTACCGCGACGGTCCGACCGATCGCGACGACGAGAACACGCTCGCGACCGCGGTGTTCGAGATTCATGACACCGCGATCGCCTTCACCGTCCATCAACACGGCACGCAGCGCTTCGCGACGCGCATCGTGGCGTCCGCGCACACGCACCGCGCATCCTGATCCATGAGGCCACGCATGACGACCGTTTTCCATCGCGCCCCGCGCGCCACCTTGCCCGTCGCCGTCGCAGGCGACGGCATCGAGATCGTCGACTCGACCGGCAAACGCTATATCGATGCGTGCGGCGGTGCGGCCGTCTCGTGTCTCGGCCACAGCAACCCGCGCGTGATCGATGCGATCAAGCGGCAGGCGCAGCAATTGCCGTACGCGCATACGTCGTTCTTCACGACCGACGTGGCCGAGGAACTGGCCGACCGGCTCGTCGACGGCGCGCCGGCCGGGCTCGACCACGTGTATTTCGTGTCGGGCGGCTCCGAGGCGATCGAGGCCGCGCTGAAGCTCGCGCGCCAGTACTTCGTCGAGAAGGGCGAGCCGCGGCGCCGTCATTTCATCGCCCGGCGCCAGAGCTATCACGGCAACACGCTTGGCGCACTCGCGATCGGGGGTAACGCATGGCGGCGCGAGCCGTTCCTGCCGCTGCTGATCGACGCGCATCACGTGAGCCCGTGCTATGCGTACCGCGATCAGCAGGCCGGTGAAACGGAGGAAGCGTACGCGCAGCGCCTCGCGGACGAGCTCGAACGGAAGATCGTCGAACTCGGCGCGGAAAACGTCGCGGCGTTCGTCGCGGAAACGGTGGTCGGCGCGACGGCCGGCGCGGTGCCGCCGGTGCGTACCTACCTGAAAAAGATTCGCGCGGTGTGCGACAAGTACGGCGTGCTGCTGATCCTCGACGAGATCATGTCGGGGATGGGGCGCACGGGTTACCTGTATGCGTGCGATGAGGACGGCGTCGCGCCCGATCTGCTGACGATCGCGAAAGGGCTCGGCGCGGGTTACCAGCCGATCGGTGCGACGCTGGTGAGCGATTGCATCTATCGAACGATCGTCGACGGCTCGGGCTTCTTCCAGCACGGTCACACGTACATCGGCCACGCGACCGCCTGCGCGGCCGCGCTCGAAGTGCAGCGCGTGATCGCCGAGGAGAAGCTGCTCGACAACGTGAAGGCGCGCGGCGAGCAACTGCGTGCGTCGTTGCGCGCGCATTACGGTGCGCATCCGCATGTCGGCGACGTGCGCGGCCGCGGGCTGTTCGTCGGCGTCGAGCTCGTGCGCGATCGCGACACCAAGGCGGCGTTCGATCCTGCGTTGAAGCTGCACGCGGCAGTCAAGCGCGAGGCGATGCAGCGCGGCTTGATGGTGTATCCGATGGGCGGCACGATCGACGGCGTGCATGGCGATCACATCCTCATCGCGCCGCCGTTCGTCTGCACCGCGCAGCAGATCGATACGATCGTCGAGCGGCTGTCCGGCGCGATCGGCGCGGCGCTCGCATCGGCCGCCGCGTGAACCCCGACCCCACTGCATTCTCATCATGACAGACAGACTGCCTCCTTTCGATCCCGCGTCGGCCACCGACGAACAGAAGGCCGTGCTCGCCGATATCCTCAGCGGCCCGCGCGGCAACCTGAACGGGCCGTTCCTCGGCTGGATCGCGAGCCCCGAGCTGGCCGAGCACGCGCAGAAGCTCGGCGCGTTCTGCCGTTACCGCACGGGGTTGCCGCTGCGCCTGTCCGAGCTCGCGATTCTCGTGACGGCCGCGCGCTGGCGCTCGCAGGCCGAGTGGCACATCCATCATCCGATCGCGCTCGAGGCCGGCGTGCCGGCCGCGACGGCCGACGCGATCCGGCTCGGCGTCGCGCCCGCATTCGAATCGGACGACGACGCGCTGATCCACGCATTCGCCACCGAGCTGTACGACACGCGCCGTGTGAGCGATGCGACGTTCGCGCGTGCGCGGGCCCGCTTCGGCCACGAGACCGTGGTGAACCTCGTCGCGCTGCTCGGCTATTACGCGCTCGTCGCGATGACGCTCAACACGTTCGATATGCGCGCGGACGGACAAACTGATTTGCCGTTTCCGGAATAATCGCTGCCGGCGCGTGCGGCGGCAGCATGCCGCACGCGCGTCCGGATGGCCCGAAAAGCACGTACGCGCGGGCTTTTCGGCGTTTCGGCACGAATCGTTTCGCGACTTCGGCGTGTTGTAAGGCGTACACAGCACGACCTACCCGTCAGAGCAGGAAATTTTTCCCCTCCCTAGAATTTCGGCAAATAGCTTACGGGGGAAATATCGATGCGCTGGGTCCTGTTGATCGTGTTCATTGCGTGTGTCGTGTACACGCATCGGCGCGGCAAGGTTCGGCACCGGTTGTTCAGGCAACTATCCGACCACTCGACCTTTACCGCACCGCTGAACTGCTTTTCGTACGCGTTCTCGTCGGTGCCGACCACGCCGTTTCTCGATACGCGGCACTTTCCGGAGCTCGCGGTGCTGCAGCGCGAATGGCGCACGTTTCGCAGCGAAGCGCTCGCGTTGCGCGACGCGAGCCGGATCAAGGCGTCGGGCGAGTACAACGACATCGGTTTCAATTCGTTCTTTCGCCACGGCTGGAAGCGTTTCTACCTGAAGTGGTATGACGCGCCGCATCCGTCCGCGCAGGCATTGTGTCCGCGTTCGGTCGAGATCCTGTCGCGGATTCCGTCGATCAAGGCGGCGATGTTCGCGCAGTTGCCGCCGGGCGGGAAGCTCGGGCTGCATCGCGATCCGTATGCGGGCTCGCTGCGCTACCACCTCGGGCTCGCTACGCCGAACGACGACGCGTGCCGGATCGTCGTCGACGGCGAATCGTATGCATGGCGCGACGGCGAGGCCGTGATGTTCGACGAGACGTACCTGCACTGGGCCGAAAACCGCACCGCGCACGATCGCGTGATCCTGTTCTGCGACATCGATCGCCCGATGAAATACCGTTGGGCGCAGCGCATCAACGATGCGTTCGGGCAACTGCTGATGCGCGCGGCCGCATCGCCGAACGAAACCGGCGATCGCACGGGCGGGCTCAATCGCGCGTTCAGGTACCTGTATGCGATTCGCCGCGCCGGCAAGCGCTTGAAGGCGTGGAATCGCACCGTGTACTACATCGTCAAGTGGCTGCTGTTCGGCGGGATCGCGGTCGCGATTTTCTGCATCTGACGGGCGACGGCGGGCGTTTCTTCCGTCTGACGATAGGGCGTACGGCAGGGCGCCGACGGCCTCGCCCGCGATCAATGCAACCAAATGTATTCGTCCGGGATCAACGGACGTTGGCCGCGTATGATGGCTTGTTCACATGGATATGATCGGTGAGCAAGCATGACGAGTACCCGTAAGACCATGATGATCGCCGGCGGGCTCCTGGTCGCCGCGGCCGGCACCGCGTACGTGATGCTGCTGCGCGCGGACCACCGTGCGATCGAAGACGCCGGCATCGGCGACGCGGCCGCACCCGTTGCGTCGGCGCCCGCGGGCAACGATCACGCGGCGCAGGGCGCGATCGCGCCGCCCGCACCGGCTGCCGCGACGGCGCCGAAGCAGGCGGCTGCTGCCCCGTCGCCTCCCGAACCCACACCCGCGCCGGCTGCAACCGCACGCGTCGGCGCCGCGCCTGCGCCGGTTCCCGCGATTCCGGTCGTCAGCGACAAGCCGCAACCGGTGACGAAGCCGGCCGCACCGCCGCCGAAAGTCAACGTCGTGACGGTGGATGCGCAGGATTCGACCCCCACGCCGGCTCCCGCGCCGGCCGCCAAGCCCGCTCAGTCGGCTCAGTCAACCGCACCCGCGCAGGTCACGCAGCGCGCGCCGCGCAAGCGCGACGGCCTCGAACGCCATGCGGCCGCCGCGCGGCCGGCCGCGACGAAATCCGAAACGCCGGAGACGGCCGCGCTCGTCAGGGAATCGGCGAAGCTCGATCCGTCGCTGCCGCCGCCGTCGACGTCATCGATGCAGTCGATGCCGGCGAGCACCGGTTCGTACCGGCAGGGCGGTGCGTCCTCCGGCGCGAATCCGGTGGCCGCCGCGATGACCGAGCAACTGGTCAGGCAGTCGAGCAGTTTCAAGGCGACGGCGCCTGCGCCGGCGGACGGCGGCTCGGCTGCAACCAAGTAACCGCGCGCGTTTTCGGCATAAAAAGGGCCCCGCACGCCGACCAAGGCATGCGGGGCCAAGAGAGACAAACCTTGATGTCGTCGGGCCGACGTGCGTCAGGCGGCGACCGCTTCTTCGGCCTTCGGCTGCGCGGTTGCGACGGGCGCCGCCACGTCCTGACGGATCAGGTGGTCGAACGCGCCGAGCGACGCCTTCGCGCCTTCGCCGACCGCGATCACGATCTGCTTGAACGGCACCGTCGTCACGTCGCCGGCCGCGAACACGCCCGGCACCGACGTCGCGCCGCGCGCATCGACGACGATCTCGCCGTGCTTCGACAGCTCGACCGTGCCTTTCAGCCATTCGGTGTTCGGCACGAGGCCGATCTGCACGAACACGCCTTCGAGATCGATGCGCTGCGTGTCGCCCGAGCGCAGATCTTTGTAGACGAGGCCGTTCAGCTTGCTGCCGTCGCCGGTCAGCTCGGTCGTCTGCGCCTGCGTGACGATCGTCACGTTCGGCAGGCTGCGCAGCTTGCGCTGCAGCACTTCGTCCGCGCGCAGTTGCGCGCCGAATTCGATCAGCGTGACTTCCTTCACGATGCCGGCGAGGTCGATCGCCGCCTCGACGCCCGAGTTGCCGCCGCCAACCACCGCGACACGCTTGCCCTTGAACAGCGGGCCGTCGCAGTGCGGGCAGTACGCGACCCCGCGGTTGCGGTATTCGCGCTCGCCCGGCACGTTGATTTCGCGCCAGCGTGCGCCGGTCGCGAGGATGATCGTCTTCGCCTTCAGCACCGCGCCGTTCGCGAGACGGATCTGATGCACGTCGCCCGGAATCAGCGCGTCGGCGCGCTGCACGTCCATGATGTCGACGTCGTACTGCTTCACGTGCTGTTCGAGCGCGGTCGCAAACTTCGGCCCTTCGGTTTCCTGCACCGACACGAAATTCTCGATCGCCATCGTGTCGAGCACCTGGCCGCCGAAACGCTCGGCGACCACACCCGTCGCGATGCCCTTGCGTGCCGAGTAGATCGCCGCGGCGGCGCCCGCGGGGCCGCCGCCGACGATCAGCGTGTCGAACACCGGCTTGTTCTCGAGCGACTTCGCCGCGCGTTCGCCGGCGCCCGTATCGAGCTTCGCGAGGATTTCCTTCACGCTGCTGCGGCCCTGGCCGAACGACGCACCGTTCAGGAACATCGTCGGCACGGCCATGATCTGGCGCGACTCGACTTCATCCTGGAACAGCGCGCCGTCGATCGCGACGTGGCGGATACGCGGGTTGATCAGCGACATCACGTTCAGCGCCTGCACGACTTCCGGGCAGTTCTGGCACGACAGCGAGAAATACGTTTCGAATGCGTAGTCGCCGTCGAGCGCGCGAATCTGTTCGATCACGTCGTCGTCGAGCTTGATCGGATGGCCGCCCGTTTGCAGCAAGGCGAGCACGAGCGACGTGAATTCATGGCCCATCGGGATGCCGGCGAAGCGGATGCCGGCCGGCTTGCCGGGTTCGCCGATCGAGAACGACGGCTTGCGCTCGGCGTCGTCGCGGCGTTCGGTCACGGTCACGCGATCCGTCAGCGACGCAATCTCGTTCAGCAGCGCCAGCAGTTCCTGCGATTTCGCGCTGTCGTCGAGCGAGGCGACGAGTTCGATCGGGCGCGTGATCTTTTCGAGGTACGCTTTCAGTTGATTCTTGAGATTGGCGTCGAGCATGGCGTTTCGGATTCCGTATTGATTATGCTGGTCGGGCACGTCGTGCCAGAGGAGAGGGCGGGCCGCGCGATGCAGTGCCCGCCGTCGCGCGCCTCGGGCGAGGCGCGCGGAGCGGTCGTCAGATCTTGCCGATCAGGTCGAGCGACGGGGTCAGCGTTTCCGCACCCGGCGTCCACTTGGCCGGGCACACTTCACCCGGGTGCGCCGCGATGTATTGCGCGGCTTGCACCTTGCGCAGCAGTTCGCCAGCGTCGCGGCCGATGCCGTTGTCGTGGATTTCGCACAGCTTGATCTCGCCTTCCGGGTTGATCACGAACGTGCCGCGCAGCGCCATCCCTTCTTCCTCGATCAGCACGTCGAAGTTGCGCGACAGCGTGAGCGTCGGGTCGCCGACCAGCGGGTACTTGATCTTGGCGATCGTGTCCGACGTGTCGTGCCATGCCTTGTGCGTGAAGTGCGTGTCGGTCGACACGCCGTAGATTTCGACACCCAGCTTCTGGAATTCCGCGTAACGGTCGGCGAGGTCGCCCAGCTCGGTCGGGCAGACGAACGTGAAGTCGGCCGGGTAGAACACGACGACGGACCACTTGCCCTTGAAGTTCTCTTCCGAGACGGGCACGAATTCGCCGTTGTGGTAAGCGGTTGCCTTGAACGGCTTGATTTGGGTGTTGATGATCGGCATCTGGGTAATTCCTTTTGGTCAGTGGTGAGTGGAGTGTTGCCAGTATCCGGGTTCACCCTGTGTTTGTGAAATTGCTTGTTTCAATCCGGGGCATCGGGATTTTCTATCTGCTTCCGGCCCTTGATTGGGTGGGGACGGGGGAGCGGAGGGCGTTGATGCGGGCGCCCGCTCGGCATGAGGCGGGGTCGGGGGAGGTGCTGCGAAGGCGTATGCGCTGGGCGTACGCCGGCTTAGATCTGATACGGCACGCGAACGCCGGGTTCGGAGGCGGGAAAGTCCTTCGTGTTGCGCGATACGAGCAGCAGACCGTTCACTTGCGCCGATGCCCACACGATCGCGTCGGGCAGGCGTATCCGGCGGTCCTTGCGAATCGTCACCGCGCGATTTGCAACCGTGCTGTCGAGTGCGATGACGTCGAACGACGAGAGCCATGCACGGATGGGTGCCTCGTCCCTTGCGGACGCCCCGACGAGGACTTCCATCCACGTGATCATGCTGATTGCGCGATAGTCGTAGCGGCCTAACTCCGCACGGGCGGATTCCACGCCGCCCAGATAATCGATCAGGATGTTGGTGTCGAAAAGGGCTTTTACCATTCCGAGCGCAATTCCTCTTGATAGGCGAGCCCATCGATCGTGCGATCTTTCCAGAGACCGAAGACGTCGTCGGCAAGCCGGTGCTTGTTCAGGGCAATGTAGGCGTCGATCGCGTCACGAATGATGGCGGCGCGGGGACGGTGTTGAGTCTCGACGATGACGGCCAACGCGTCTAGTTGGCCATCCGACAGATCGACCAGAATCCGACCCATGGTAACCTCCGATATATGATATGCATATCATATATGCAGACTTAAAAGTATGCAAGGCCCCGGCAGGACGACGCTGCAAGGAGCCCTCGCTCAAATCCCCGCCATCTTCCGCAGCCACTCGGCCAGCCGCCGCGCCCCGTCCGGCATGTCCGCGTCCTCGCGCGTGCACAGGTAGTAGTCGCGCCCGTCGTCGAGCGCGTGATCGAACAGTTGCACGAGTTCGCCGTTCGCCAGTTCGCGCTGGACCAGCGGCGCGCGCAGCAACGCGGCGCCGAGATCCGCGCGCGCCGCGCTCAGCGTGAGCTGGCCGTCCTCGAACATCGGCCCCACCGCATGCGACACGTGCCGCACGCCGGCGCCCTGCAGCCAGTTGACCCACGTGCTGCGATCCTCGTCGTGCACGAGCGGCGCGCGCGCGAGATCGGCCGGCGTGCGGAACGGCCCGTGACGCTTCAGGAACGACGGGCTGCACATCGGCACCATCGCGCCCGGCAGCAGCCGCTCGCAGCGGTAGCCGGGCCAGTCGCCGGTGCCGAAGCGGATCGACAGGTCCGATGCATCGCTTCGGTAGTTGCGGTGATGCGCGTACAGCACCGTGACGTCGACATCGGTGTTGTCGGCCAGGAACGCATGCAGCCGGGGAACGAACCAGCCGATGCCGAGCAGCGGAATCAGGCTGACGGTGATCTGGCGCAGCGACGAACGGTCGCGCACGAAGCGCGTCGCGCTGCGCAGCACCGAGAACGCCGCGCTGATCGACCGGTAGTAGTCGCGCCCCTCGTCGGTGAGCGCGAGCAGCCGGCCTTCGCGCACCGTCAGCGGCGTCTGGATGAACGCTTCGAGCAGTTGCAGCTGATGGCTGACCGCCGACGGCGTGATGTCGAGTTCGCCCGCCGCCGCGGTGACGGAGCCCAGACGCGCGAACGCTTCGAACGCACGCACCGCGCGCAGCGGCGGATCGTGCGGCAATTGTTCGATATTTTTCATGTATCGAATTTTATCGAAAAATCAGGGTAAGCGACAACACAAAAATATCCTGTATTTACAGTGGCATACGGTAATGTGTCGAGAACGGTATAAGCATCCAACAATTGGGTATTTGGGGTTTGGTGGTTGAATATTTAATATTTTTCATGTTTATGATTCGATTCACCGATCCCTCGCACATGAAAATCGCTTTCCTCTCCGCCAGTCTCGCCTTCTCCGCGGCCGCCCTCGTCGCCGCCGTTCCCGCGTTCGCGCAGTCCGCTCCGCAGACGGTCCTGATCGGCCTCGCCGCGCCGCTCACCGGCCCGTCCGCGCGAATCGGCAAGGATCTGCAGAACGGCGCGCAACTCGCGATCGACGACGCGAACGCCAAGCATCCAACCATCGGCGGCAAGCCGGTCGTCTACAAGCTCGTCGCGGCCGACGACCAGTCCGATCCGCGCACGGCCGTCGCGGTCGCGCAGCAACTCGTCGACCAGCACGTGATCGGCGTCGTCGGTCACTGGAACACGGGCTGCAGCGTGCCGGCGTCGCGCGTGTACCGCGATGCGGGCATCCCGCAGATCGCCCCGGCGTCCACCGGCCATCAATACACGCAGCAGGGCTACGCGACGGCGTTGCGCATCATGGGTCACGACGATGCGGGTGGCCACTTCACCGGTGCATACGCGGTGAAGACGCTGAAGGCGAAGCGCATCGCGGTGATCGACGATCGCACGTCATTCGGCGCGGGGCTGGCCGACCAGTTCATCCAGGGCGTGCAGGCGAACGGCGGCACGATCGTCGATCGCCAGTACGTGAACGACAAGACCACCGATTTCAGCGGCGTGCTGACCGCGATCAAGGGCAAGCGCGCGGATCTCGTGTTCTTCGGCGGCCTCGACGCGCAGGCCGCGCCGATCGCGCGCCGGATGCGCCAGCTCGGCGTGAACGCGCCGCTGCTCGGCGCGGGCGGCTTCGTGAGCCAGACCTTCCTGTCGCTCGCCGGCAAGGACGGCGACGGCGTGACGGCGCTCGAACCGGGCCTGCCGCTCGACCGGATGCCGGGCGGCAAGACGTTCGATGCGCAATACCAGGCGCGCTATCACGCGCCGATCGAACTGCATGCGCCGTTCGCGTACGACGCGGCCGCCACGCTGATCGCGGCCGCGCAGAAGGCCGGCACGACCCAGCCGGCGAAGCTCGTCGCGGCCGTTCGCGCGATCGACCGGCCCGGCGTGACGGGGCGCATCGCATTCGACGCCGAAGGCAACCTGAAGGACCCGGCCTTCACGATCTACCAGGTGCGCGGCGGCAAGTGGGCCGTCGTCGACGTGCTCGGCGGCTCGCGTACCGCCGTCAAGTAACGATAAAACGATCAGGGCGATCCCCATGACCGAAGCGAACCCGACATCCGCTGCCGCACCCGAAGACACACGCCTCGGGATTTTCGCGCGGCGCCGCATCGAAGCGGAAATCATCAAGCCGATCTACGAGATCATGAAGCGCGAGTTCGGCGCCGAGCGCGCGCAGGCCGTGATCGCCGAAGCCGTGCGCGGCGCGGCCGTCGATGCGGGCCGTACGTTCGCCGCGCAGGAGCCGGACGGCCCGAGCGTGAAGTCGTTCATCGCGCTGCAGGTGCTGTGGGAGAAGGACGATGCGCTCGACGTCGAGGTGCGGCGCGCGGACGACGCGCACTACGACTACGACGTGCATCGCTGCAGCTACGCCGAGATGTATCACGCGATGGGGCTTGGCGAGATCGGGCACCTGCTGAGCTGCGCGCGCGACAGCTATTTCATCCAGGGCTATGCGCCGGACATCGCGCTCACGCGCACCAGCACGATCATGCAGGGCGGCAAGCGCTGCGATTTCCGCTATGCGCTGCAACGCGCGCCGGAGCACGGCGATGCATGACGCTACCGTGACCATGCCGCGCGTCGACGGCGACCGTCTGTGGGCGTCGCTCGAACGGATGGCGCAGATCGGCGCGACGCCGAAGGGCGGCGTCTGCCGTCTCGCGCTGACCGATCTCGACCGCGAGTCGCGCGACCTGTTCGTGCAGTGGGCGCGCGACGCCGGCTGCACGGTGCGCGTCGATCGGATGGGCAACGTGTTCGCGCGCCGCGCGGGCCGCAATCCGGGCGCCGCACCCGTGATGACGGGCTCGCACGCCGATTCGCAGCCGACCGGCGGCCGCTACGACGGCATCTACGGCGTGCTCGGCGGGCTCGAGGTCGTGCGCGCGCTGAACGACGCGGGCATCGAGACCGAACGCCCGGTCGACGTCGTGATCTGGACCAACGAGGAAGGCTCGCGCTTCGCGCCGGCGATGGTGGCGGCCGGCGTGTTCTCGGGCGTCTATACGCTCGAATACGGGCTGTCGCGCACCGACGGCGCGGGCCGGACGATCGGCGAGGAACTCGAACGGATCGGCTACGCGGGCACGGAGCCGGTCGGCGGCTATCCGGTGCACGCCGCGTACGAACTGCATATCGAGCAGGGCGCGATTCTCGAACGGGCCGGCAAGACGATCGGCGTCGTGACGGCGGGGCAGGGGCAGCGCTGGTACGAGGTGACGCTGACCGGGGTCGATGCGCACGCCGGTACGACGCCAATGGAGTTTCGTCGCGACGCGCTGGTGGGCGCCGCGCGGATGATCTCGTTCGTCGACGAACTCGGCCGCCGTTACGCACCGGATGCGCGCGCAACGGTCGGGATGATCGAGGCGCGGCCGAATTCGCGCAATACGGTGCCGGGCGGCTGTTTTTTCACGGTGGAATTCCGGCATCCCGATGATGCGGTCCTCGACGAACTGGACGCGGCGCTGCGCGCGGAGCTCGCGCGCGTGGCCGACGAAACCGGCCTCGGCGCGCGAATCGAGCAGATTTTCACGTATGCGCCGGTGCCGTTCGCGCCACGCTGTATCGACACGGTGCGCGACGCGGCCCGCGCGCTCGGGTTGTCGCACATGGACATCGTGTCCGGTGCGGGACACGACGCGTGCTATGTCGCGCGTGTCGCGCCGACCGGGATGATCTTCGTGCCGTGTGTGGACGGGCTGAGCCACAACGAGGCGGAAGCGATTACGCCGGAATGGGCGACGGCGGGCGCCGACGTGCTGTTGCGCGCGGTGTTGCAGAGTGCGCAGGAAGCGTAAGCGCGACGCGTGCGGCCGGGCGGCGGAGCGCTCGCGTTACTTCCCCGCCTTGCGCCGCGCCATATACGCGAGATACGCGACGATCTGGTCGAGTTCGCGGTCGCTCAACTGTTCGGGCGGAAACGCCGGCATGCTGCGGCCCGGCCAGTCGCGTACCGACGCCGGGTTGCGGATGTAGCGGCGCAGCGCGGCGGGCTGGAAATAGTCGACCGGGTTCATCGGCGAGTTCAGGTCGGGGCCGGCGTGGCTGCTGCCCGCGCCGTCGATGCGATGACACGCGAGACATTGCGTGACGAACAGCCGCTGGCCCGCGCGGGCCGGATCGTTCGCGGGCAACGCGGCATCGACCGCGAGCGACGGCCAGCGCGCGAGCGGCGACGATTCGATCGTGATGCGCACGATCTGGTACGGCCACTGTTCGCCGCGCACCGACGACGCGTCCGGCCCGAGCCACACGAGATAGAACGGCCCCGCGCCGACCTGCTTGCCGGGCAGCTTCGGCCACGGATGGGCCGGATCCTCGATCGCGAGCCACGGGACCGCGCCGGCCGGCGCGCGGCGGCGCACGAGATCGAGCGGCAATTGCGCGGCGAAACCGTCGGCCGCGCGCGTTTCGAGCACGCCGTCGGCCGGCAGCGGCGTGTCGCCGAGCAGCGCGGCGAACGGCACCGCGCGGAACGTCATCGGCCGACCGTATGCGATGTCGCGCGGCACGTGGATGTCGGTCGCGTCCGGACGCGCGAGCAGCGTCTGGCGGGTGAGGGCGCGGGCCGTGCCGTCGGTGTCGAGTTCGAGCGTGGACTGAGCCGACGCGCGTTGCCCGAGCAGGCAGACCGTCAGCAGCACAAGCGAAAACCACTGGCGCTTCAGCATTCGTTCTCCGGGAAGGGGCGTTCCGGCGGCGGCAGGCGGGCCGCCGCGGCCGATGGAAGGAATCGGGCGACAGTCTATCCGGTACGGGCGGCGCTGGCGAATTCGGCGCGCAAGGGCGCGGCGGTCATGACCGGACCGGCCCGTGACAGTGGGTCCGACCAACGGGGCGCCGCGTGGGCGAGGTGTCGTCATCGCGGTTCGGACCACGGAGGGAGAACGCTCACGGTGGCGACACGCGGTCTGCCCGCGTTCACGACATTGCGTTACCGGCCATCGTCGTCAATGACTCGAACAAGCCGCTTCGCTCTTCGGCATGGGTGTGCGTTGCGCTGGTTCGAAATCGGCTTCACGCATCCCCGACGGCGTCAGCGACACGAAATGCATCGCCGTGCCGCGCGCCGGGAAACCGGCGATGCCGGTCGAACCCCAAGGAATCGGCGAGCGTTGCACGCCGCTCACTGCAATGTTCGCCGGCCCAAGCGCGAGCGTCAGCAGCCGCCCGTCGCGGGTCGGCACATACGCGTGCGTGCCGGCGACACCGAGGTCTGATTCGCGCACCGACGCCGGCAGGCAATCGAGCGTCGCCGTGCGGCGGCCGTCCGGCGCGATCAGCATCGCGACGCCGCGATCGTCCGCCGTCGTCGTGACGACGATGAAACGGTCGATCTCTGGCACATAGGCGGCCGAATACACGTAGTACTGGATCGCGTCGTTCAGCGATCCGAGTTTTTCCAGCTTCGCGGTGACGGGGTCGAACATCGCGTATTCGAGCGTCGCGTCCGTGCTGCCTTCGATGAACTTCTGCCACACGAGCAGCGCGTTGCGCGGCGAGCCCGCGATCACGGGCCACCACTCGCGGCGGCGCGGCGCGACCGCGACATGGTTCAGTACGCGCCCGGCCGCATCGTAGGTTTTCAGGTAGACACCGTTGCCGCTGCCGAGGTTGTCGACCCCGCCGCCGTTGACCCAGTCGGCCGAATAGAACACGACGAAGCGGTCGCCGGCCGTCGCGACATGCCCCGAATGGCCGCCCGATTCGACGTCGTTCGGGTAGGGCTTGACCGGTTTCAGGTCGCGGCGGTAGACGCCGTAGCGCTGGCTGACTTCCTGCGGCGCGTTCCAGCCGTCCTCGAACGTGACGAAGATGTCGCCGCGCGCGTTCTGCGCGATCGACACGGGTTCCTGCGCCTCGGGGCGGCTGATGAACGTGCGCACGTGCAGCACGCGCGTCCCGCCGGGCAGCCATTCGCCGACGTACACGTCATGCGGCCAGTTGCCGCCGCGCAGCGCGCCGCGCGGCACGATGCCCGAGCTGCTGAAGAACACCCAGCGTTTGCCGTCGCCGGCGTCGGCCACGCCGATTCCGTGCATGAAGCGCCGCGGGTCGCCGCTGTCCTGCGGCGACGGGGCGGTCGACACCGTGACCGTATGCACGACCGGCGCGCCGGCGAAGGCCGGCGGCGACGCCGTGCCGATGCCGCCCGCGCCGCAAAGGGCAATTGCGGCCAGCCGCACGACGGCCTGTACCGGGCGCGTTCGCCGCATCATTCGACGGTTACCGATTTCGCGAGGTTGCGCGGCTTGTCGACGTCGGCGCCGCGCGCGCAGCCGACGTGATACGCGAGCAGTTGCAACGGAATCACGTTGACGATCGGCGACAGCAGGTCGCCCGATTCGCGCACGCGGATCAGGTGCGTGTCGCGGTCGGCGTCGATCTCGAGCTGACTGCCGGCCAGCACGTAAAGCCGGCCGCCGCGTGCACGCACCTCGGCCATGTTGGACTTCAGCTTCTGGAACAGGCGGTCGTCCGGCGCGATCGTGACGACCGGCATCGCGCTCGTGACGAGCGCGAGCGGCCCGTGCTTCAGCTCGCCGGCCGCATGGCCTTCCGCGTGGATGTACGACACTTCCTTCAGCTTCAGGGCGCCTTCCAGTGCGATCGGGAAATGGATGCCGCGGCCGAGGAACAGCGCGTTCTCGGTGCGCGCGAACTTCGTGGCCCAGCCCATGATCTGCGTTTCCAGCGCGAGCGCGTGGCCGATGCGCCCGGGCAGCGCGCGCAACTGCTTCAGGTGCGTCGCGACTTGCGCGGCATCGAGCCGGCCGCGTAGTTGCGCGAGCGTCAGCGTCAGCAAGAACAGCGCGACGAGCTGCGTGGTGAACGCCTTGGTCGACGCGACGCCGAGTTCGGCGCCGGCCCGCGTCAGGAACCGCAGTGGCGCGTTGCGCGCGATCGTGCTGGTCGCGACGTTGCAGATCGCCATCGACAAATCCTGGCCCATCGTGCGCGCCTGCTCGATAGCGCCGATGGTGTCGGCCGTTTCGCCCGACTGCGAGATGCCGACGACGAGCGTGCGCGGATCGGCCACCGTGTCGCGGTAGCGGTATTCGCTGGCGATCTCGACCTGGGCCGGCACGCCCGCGATGCTTTCGAGCCAGTACTTCGCCGTGAGGCCCGCGTAGTAGCTGGTGCCGCAGCCGAGCAGCAGCACGCTTCTGACTCGCGACAGCAGCCCGCGCGTGCCTTCCGTCGCGTCGAACAGCGCCGGCGAGATCGTGTCGATGCCGTCGAGCGTGCTGTCGATCGCCTTCGGTTGCTCGAAGATTTCCTTCTGCATGAAGTGCTGGTACGGGCCGAGCGCGGCATCGTCCGCGCGCGCCTTCACTTCGCACAACGGGCGCCGTGCTTCCTGCCCGCCCGCATCGACCACGGCGATGCGATCCGGCGTGATCAGCGCGACGTCGCCGTCCTCCAGGTACACGAAGCGGTCGGTCAGGTCGCCGAGCGCCGCGCAGTCGGACGCGAGGTAGTTCTGCTCGGCGCCGATGCCGATCACGAGCGGCGAGCCGGCGCGCGCGGCGACGAGGCGCTGCGGCTCCCGCGCGCCGAGCACCGCGATCGCGTACGCGCCGTGCAGCCGTTTGACCGCGCGCACCACCGCGTCGAACAGGTCGTCGCGATAGAGGCTGTGGATCAGGTGCGCGATGACCTCGGTGTCGGTCTGCCCGCGAAACGTGTAGCCGCGTTGCTTCAGTTCGGCGCGCAGCGTGTCGTGGTTCTCGATGATCCCGTTGTGCACGACGGCGATCGTGTCGCCCGACATGATCGGATGCGCGTTCATTTCAGACGGCGCGCCATGTGTCGCCCAGCGCGTATGCGCGATGCAGGTTTGCGCTTCGAGGCCGAGCGTCAGCACGCGGTCCTGCAGGTCCGTCACGCGTCGCAGCGTGCGTTCGCTGCGCAGGCGGCCGTCGCCCTGAACGGCGATGCCGCACGAATCGTAGCCGCGATATTCGAGCCGGCTCAGTGCATTGACCAGTTGCGGCACCTGATTGTTCAGGCCGCTTGCTCCGACGATTCCGCACATGATTCACCTCTTCTCCAGGAAGTTTTCTGGCTGGCGCGCGACACGCGGCAGCACGATGTCAGGAGTGGTGCCGCGTCGCACGGCAGGCGTCGCGCGCGGCGCGGCACGTCTCCGGCGATCTATTCGCGGGGCTGCGGCCCGGCATGGGCAACCCATTCGATGCCCGAAATCGACCCGTTCGCATCGTGCGACGCGACGAGAATGCGCGTCGTGCGGCGCGCGCCGCGCCGGCGCTCGCTCGCGAACGCGGTCGGCGGCACGGAGCGCACCTTCACGCTGGCCGAGCGTCGCACCATCTTCGACACGCGCAGGCGATAGGCGAATGGATGCACGACGCGTCCCGCGATCAGCCACATGACGATCGTGCCGGCGATCAGCGCGATGCTCGTCACGTAGAACACGATCTGCTCGATCGGCATCTCGGCCTCGTTGAACGGCAGCAGGTAGCGGTACGTATAGATGCAGATCGATGCCCATACACCGCCGACCAGCGCGGGCCGCACGAGGCGGAACCATGCGACGAGCACGGGCCCGACGATGCCGCCGCGTTCGGCGATCATGTCGCGCGGGGCGCGCAGGGAAAGGTCAATAATCGGCGCGTTCTTCATGTTGAATGCCTCGGTCGGGACTGACCCAGACGGCGCGCTTGCCGCGGCCCCGCAGTACGACGGCGGGCAGGGCGACGACGGTGGTGATCATGCTGATCAGCCAGAACGCGACGGGGTACCAGATGGTGTCAAGGAAGTACATCAGGAGTTTTTCGTCGTAACGACGATCGATCATGCTGCCGATGATCAGCTGCAGGATGCAGGTCGCGACCAGCAGCATCCCGTGCCAGTGCGGCACCACGGACACATGCCAGTTCGGCGGAAGCGGGTAGACGACGTCGATCAGCGCGAGCAGCAGGATGAACGACATCGAGTACGCCCACGCGATGCCGATCAGGTACTCGACGAACAGCGGCCACATCATCATCTGCGTGGGCCGCATCAGCGTGCCCGCGTACTTGAGCAACACCTGGATGCCGCCCTTGGACCAGCGCAGCCGCTGCCGGTAGAGCCCCTTGAGCGTCTCGGGCATCAGGATCCAGCTGAGCGCGTGCGGCTCGTACACGACGCGCCAGTCGCGGCACTGCAGCTTCCAGCTGATGTCGATGTCCTCGGTCAGCATGTCCGAGCTCCAGTAGCCGACGTCGGCGAGCGCGGTCTTGCGGAACATCGTGATCACGCCCGATACCGTGAAGATGCGGCCGTACACCTGCTGCGTGCGCTTGATGAGCCCGACGATCGACGAGAATTCGCCGACCTGCATGCGGCCGAGCAGCGACGTGCGCGTGCGGATGCGCGGGTTGCCGGTCACCGCGCCCACGCCCGGGTCGGTCAGGAAATGTTCGAGCATCCAGCCGATCGCGTCGTGCGCGAGCAGCGCGTCGCCGTCGATACAGAGCAGGTATTCCGCGTTGGATACCGCGGCCGCGGTCGTGAGCCCGACCGCCTTGCCTTCGTTGCGCGCGTGATGGATCACGAGCAGCCGCGGGATCTCGACGGCCAGCTCGTTGAGGATCTCGCCCGTGCGATCCTTGCTGCCGTCGTTGACCGCGATGATGTCGTAGTTCGGATACTGCATCCCGTTCAGATGGGCGATCACGCTGCGCGCGTTCGCGGCTTCGTTGAAGCAGGGCACGACGATCGACACCTTCGGGATGCCGCTCGACGCGATCGTGCGTGTCGACAGCTCGCGGCCTTCCTCGAGCAGGAAGTAGTGCACGACGCCGCCGATCATCCACAGATACGACATGAAGAACGGATAGTAGAAGACGAAATCCTGCAGGCGCTGGATCAGGCTATGGGAGGTCATGGCGTCTTGGTTCCCCGCGATTGCTGCATCTGCATCAGCGCGTTGATGGAGGTTGGGTCGAGGCGCGACTTCAGCGACATCACGTCGCGCATCGCGTCGAGCTCCGGCTGGCCGGTCAGGAAGTTGTCGGGGTAGTAGCCGAAATTCACGGCGCCCTCGCTGCGCAGCCGCCGCATCTGCGCGAGCAGCGTGCTGGCCGGCACCGCCTTCTGCCCGTGCCAGTCGTACGACTGCAGTTCGAACACGGTGCGCTGCAGCCCGCGCTGCTTCGCGCGCACCGCCTTCACGAGCTGGTCGAGCCAGCCTTCCGGGTCCTTCGCCTGTTCCATGTACGGCATCGCCATCAGCGCGACGTAGTCGTAGGCGGCGAGGAAATCGTCGTAGTTCTGCGCATACCACGCTTCCGATTCGGGCTTGAGCACCGGCATCGCGAAGATGTTGCGCGCGGTCAGCACGTCGCCGGCGTTCTGGTGGGCCAGCACGATCTGTTCGAGCTGCCGGGTCATGTCGATCAGGTAGCGCGTCTTCTGGCGCGTCCAGCGCTTCATCAGGTCGGGGTTCTCGCGGATCTTGCCGACGTCGGCCGGCAGCCCCCATTGCGAATAGGTGCGCAGCGCATGCCGGCCCGCATCCTCGTAGTCGTCGAGCACGGCGTCGTCGCCGAACAGGATGCCGCTGAACGACGCGTGCTTGCTGAGATCCTCGTAGACCTGCTGGATCATCAGCCGCGCATCGGGATCGAACGGGCTCAGCCGGAACACGCGCGCGCCGTTCTCGCGGGCCGGCGCGCCGCCGTAGGCGCTGACGGCTTCGAGCGCGCGGAGCTTGTCGGCCGGCGGCCGGAACGCGAGCACCGGCATCCACGCGTATACCTGCACGTTGGACCGCGTGTTGAGCTGCCACGCGGCACGCGAGAACAGGTCGGAACGCATCGGCAGATGCCGGTTCGGGAAATACACCGCTTCGGCCACGCCCGTGCCCTTCGGGTCCGCATACGCCTGCAGGTACACCGATTTCGGCTGCATCCGGTAGATGCGCTCGATCAGCTTGCCGAGATTCGCTTCCTGCCGCGCGGGATCGGGGTCGTAGACCTGGTCGAGATCGACCTGCACGGTACGCTCGGGCATGTCGACGTCGCCGCGGTTCGACGCCGGCTCGCGCATCGAGCGCTCGAACCCGCCGATATCGACGTCGTACATCATCAGAATTCGTCTGAGCCGGTCGAGCGGCACGTCCGGCGTATTCGGGCCGGCATCGAGGCTGAACTGGATGTCCATGCCGAGCGATGTCGAGATCTGGCGCACGGGCTGGTTTTCCGCACCGTACGGCCACACCATCGAGCGCGCGACGATGCCGGTGCGTTCGCGGATCTGCCGCACGCAAGTCTGCAGGTCGTCGTGCACGCGGGCGTGGAATTCGGCGTCGGTTTCATAGCGCTTCTGGTCTTGCAGGTACAGGTGCGACGTGGTCGCCGGCAATTCGTTGCCTTGCGGATTCGCGATCGCGCCATGATGCAGATTGTGGGTGTGGCAGCCGAGCTCGACGAATTCCGACTGCCCGAGCTTCTTCACCTCGTCCCACGACAGGAAGTAGTCGCGCGGCACCTGAACCTTGTCGCTGATGCGGATCGGCGTATCCGGCGGCGTGTCGATCCACGCGGTGACGAGGCCCATCACGGCCGGATACTTGAAGCGCTCCAGCAGCGGCAGCACCTTCGTGTAGTGGCTGCGAAAGCCATCGTCGAACGTGAGCAGCACCGAGCGCGGCGGCAGCGGCTTGCCGCCGCGCCGCGACGCCTCGATCTGCTTGACCGTGATGGTGTGGTAGTTGTTGGTCTGCAGCCACGAGAAGATCGCGGTCAGCGTACCGGTATCGACCGAGAACGGATCGATGATCGCGGTCGGCGACGAAAACGACGCCATCAGGTTGTCGCGCACGTCGTGCAGGCAGATCACGCGAAACGTCTTGCCGTCGGCCGGGTCGGACGGCGGCAGCAGGTCGATCATCTTGGCGCCGCTCACGCCCGGGAACAGCGAACAGGCGGCAAACGTGCCGAGGCATCCGCACATGAAGGTCCGTCTGGATTGCATTCAGGGCTCCTTTCTAAAACGGCAGGTTGAGCGACAGGAAGCCGGTTTCGGAGCGCTCGCGCTGGCCGTCGTACGCGTGGCTGCTGACCTCGACGCCGTAGCTCAGCGTGATGTCGCGCTTGAACGTCCACGCGTGCTCGATGCGCGCACTCCACAACGGGCTGGTGCCGAAGCCGCGCTCGTTGTACGCGCCGCCCGACACCGACACGCGCTGTCGCAGCCCGAGGTCGCCCTTCTTCCACAGCGTCAGTTGATGCATGACGGTCGCCGCGGCCGCGTAGTCGCGACCGGGGCTGAAGTAGGGCGCGTCCCGCCGCGTGTTGCTGTCCGTGCCCAGGTTCAGCGAGACGTTGACGAGCTGGTTCGCGGACGTATACACGCGCTGCGTGGCGGTCGCCGCGATCTCCTGGTGCAGGTTCGAATCGCTGTAGCGGCTCACGCCGTAGCTGAGCTTGACTTCGCGCCGGTCGTTCTGGCGATACACGACCTCGACGTTCGCGGAGCGGCCCCAGATGTGCGCGGCATACGCTTTCCACGGCAGCGAGTTGTCGTTGGTGTCGAGCCCGGCGCTGACCGTCCAGTAGTCGTTCAACGCGTACGCGATCGTCCCGCGGCCGCCGGTTCGGCCGTCCCCGCCCATCGAGCGCGTGACTTCGCCGAGCACGGTGAGCGGCCCGTGCCGGTAGTCGCCGCCGATGCCGGTGCGCGTGCGGCTGAGGTTGCCGTCGTCGGTCTGCGCGAAACCATAGAACGTGTGCGAAAACACGCGCCAGTTGTCGCCGAACGGTTGCGAATACACATAGCTGTCCGACGTGAAGCTGTTGTTGGCCAGCGCGCTGTTGCCGTGCTCGAAGCTCAGGTCGGTCGTGAACACCGGGCTGCGGTATGCGTTGTAGTCGCGCTTGAAGCTGCGCACCGCACCGCTGTCCGGGAACGTGTTGCCGAGGGTCTGGTCGACGGTTTTCGCGGTCGCGTAATCGTCCGCCGTGAGCGATGCGCGGCCGAGGCCCGCGAGCATCTCGACGCTGTCCGGGTGATCGGTCAGCGACGCGCGATACATCGAGATCGCCTGGCGCGGATGCGATTGGCCCGACACGGCGTCGGCATGCGCGGCGCGCACCTCAGCGTTGAACGGCACCTCTTTCTCGAGCTGTTCGAGCGCGGCGATCCCTTCGTTCACGTGACCCGTGAAGATCAGATATTGCGCGCGCAGCCGGTAGTAGCGCAGATAGTCGCTTTCTCCCGGGCCGACGTTGGTCACCTGCCTGGCCGGCGGTAGCGACTTCTCCATGTCGTCGAGCACCTGCTTCGCTTCCGGCGCGCGTGCCTGGTCGACGTACGACCAGAACAGCCCTTCCTGCAGCTCGATCGGTCGCGTGCGGGAGCCGTACTGGAAGCCGCGGGTCGCGCGATCGGTCGGCGAGGCGGTGGCCTGTTTCAGCGCGCGCGCGTACACGGCGTTCGCCTTGGCCGGCTCGCTCAGGTACAGGTATGCGTCGCCGACGGCCGCCAACGCGTCGATCGAGATTTCCGCGCTGGACGGAATCGTCTCGAACGTCGCGACGGCCGTTTTCATCTCGCCGCGTGCGGCAAGGGCGACGACCCGGTCGCCCGCGAGTGCGGTGCGGACCGGGGTGTACTCGGGTGTCGCGGGTATCCGCTTGTCGAGGTCGTCCGCCGCGCGCAGCGCGTCGTCGATTCCGTCGAAGCGGTCCGAACTCGTCATCGAGCGCGACTTGTCGCGTCCGCCGCGCACCTGCTGGCGAATCGACAGCTCCTCCAGTTGCGCGATGTCGACGGCGGAGAACGCATCGGGCCGGGCCTTCGCTTCGTCGAGCGCTTTGACCGCGCCGCCGCTCGCCGCGAGGCCGAACACGTCGTTGCGTACCGTCTCGACGTCGGCGGTGCGGAGATTCGGCGCCCGCGCATTCGGCGCTTCGACGTCGGGCCCCTGCGATCGCTGGGTCGGCTCGCCGGGGAGCTGGGCGCCGGGCGTCTGTGAATTCGGCGGCTGGGACGACGGCAGTTGCGCGCCGGGCGTCTCGGTCGCAGGCGTGGGCGAGTTCGGCATCGGTGTGCCGGATGCCTGCGCGGTGAGCGTCGGCATGGTCGGCGCAACCGGCGGTGCGGTGGTCAGGGGGTGGGCGGGCTGCGGCGGTGCATCCGACGTTCGCGCGCGCGGCGCCGACGTATCCGGCGGCGGGGTGTCGAATGCCTGCGCAAGCAGCATCGATGCGTTCGGCGATGCTGCGACCGGCGCCGGTGCGCTCGGCTGCGCAGCATCGGGGTCCACCACGACCGTGGTCGGCATCGCCGGGTTCGGCGCCTGCGCGATCTGCAGCGACGCGTCCGAGGCCCGCGCGATCGGCGTGGGCGCAAGCGGGGGCTGCGTGCCCGAACCCTGCGCGGCCTGCGTCGACGCGCCCGTTGGCCGCAGGTCGGGGGGCAGCGCATCCGGCGCACCGCGGGATCCGGCGATTTCGCTCGCGCCGCGCGGTTCCGCGTCGCCTTCGGCGGAAAGACACGGGCCGGACGCGACGAGCAGGCACAGCAGCGGCGCATGCAGGAGGATCCGCCGGGTCGGCGGAGCGACGGTGGTGCATTGTTGGTGACGATTGTTGGCCACGGTGTCTCCTCACTTTGAAACGATCACGTCGATTGCACGCCCGAGGGCCGGTTCACAGGCGGTTGCGAATCGCCTGCCCCAGCAGTGCGCGCGATTCGCTGTTCGTCGGGTCGATGGCGAGTGCTCGGCTCGCGTTCTGCTCCACGCAGCTCCATTCGTCGATCTCTGCGCACCGGCGCGCCTTGGCCAGAGCGCGGGCGCCTTCCAGCTCATCGTGCGTGACGCGGGCGGTCTCCATGTGCGGCGTGCCGGCGAGGCTCGACTGCGGCTGCCGTTCCGTCGCGGGGTCGGGGCGTTTTCTCGTGCGTGCCAGCGCCTGCGAGCGTGACGTCCGGTGCGCATCGCCGGCGCGCGCCGAGCGACTGCCGGTCGACGCCGCGTGCGGGTTCGCCGCGAGCTTCGTCGGCGGCACGTGCGCGGCGCGCGGTGGGCTCGTGTCGGAGCGGGCCGTCGCTTGAGGCGGCACGGCCGGTTCGGCCGGAGCCGACACGGCGGGCGCCGTCGAGGCGGACGGCGGAGCCGGCCCGGCCTGCGCGACCGTCGACGTCGAGCCGGCGGGCGCCGTTGTGTGGGACGAGCCGCCCGTCGCCGCGACGATGAGCTGGCGGTACTTGCCGACGACGTTGCCGATCACGCCGGCGATATCGTGCGTCACGCTCGCGTGGCCGATCCTCGTGTCTCGCTCGACGTACGCGAACGCGCCGAAGATCGCGGCAAATGCAGCGACGCTGAGCGCCGCATTCTTTCCCGGACCCCACGAGGGTTTCGGCTGACGGTCGGGCGAGTCGTCCGGTCGTTCTGGACGGGGCATTCAAGTCTCCTGGATTCGATGCGTTCCATGAATGACGCGATCGGAGCGGGGCGGTGCGACGTTTCACCATCGCAACTGCGTCGTGAGCGCACCCGTCTCGACGATCGCGAACTGGGTTGCTCCCTGATAGGTCCCTTCGACCCGGTAGCTCGCGTCCGGCACGCTGAACAGGCAGCGCGATCCCGATGCATTGAATTCGACGAGCACGCGCCCATGCCGGCGCAGGCGCACCTGCACGTTGGAGAGGGGCTGGCCGGTGCTCCCCGACACGAACGACACGCCCAGGTTGTACGGGCGCCCGTCAGGGGGAAGCGGCGCGGTGCCGTCGATCCGCGCATCGCCGCAGATATACGAAATCACGTACCGGTTTGCCCCCGGACCGGACGCCGGCGGCGGGGCCGCCGATGTCTGGGCCATGGCGTTCATGCAGAGCGTGGAGAGCACGACGCTCAGGAAAGGGCGAGCCTGCTGTCGAAGCGAAGGTGACATTGCAATCTCCCGTCCGGAATCGATGACGCGCATCGACTCGGAGTCGAATTTGCCAACGTTCTTTTTGCGACACGCTATTGATACACGATGGCTTTTGAACCAACAACCGCGTGTGACCCGAATGGGACGGGAGCGAAAGATCCTATCTAAATAGGATAAGGATGGATTGGTAAGGATGTCTTAATTCTGAATAAAGTCGATATTCCCGGACATGAAAATTGCTCACCGGTAGCGATGATCGAGCACGCTTTGAATCACGTCGGAGGTATCGACGTTCGTGCCGAAAAATAACGACTGATAAAAGAAACTGTTGCGCCTGTATTCGAGAAGAATCGATGAATGTTCGGATACAGACCGCATGTCGAGAAATGAGGGTGCGACGTTTTTGATCATTCCGGCTGTTACAGGTAAATAGAAACTTGTGTAACAAGGTATTTCTGTCTGGAAAATCAGTCCGAATATTCTTACTTAATACGGGAAGCAGTAAAAAGTACGACACGGATTCGCAAACGTTTGCGTTTTAATGGCGGCGGATTGGGGCAGGTGAGGGATTTTATGGAATCCGGCGGATTATCGATTGCCGTCGAAAGAATACGCATGCGCGCCATGGATATCCACGGCGCGGACACAGCGTTCAGCGACTGCCGCCCGCGCTTCGTCGCGCGCCGCGCATTGCCGGCGCGGCCGCCTCTTCGGTGCCGATCGCCGCGTCGAGGGCCGTGCGCGGCCGGTTCATGATGTAGGCCCACAGCTGCTCGGCCGCGAGCCCGCGCTTGCGCGCCGATCGATACAGGCGGATTTCGAGTTCGGTGATCCAGTCGCCGGTGCCGGCGCAGACGAGCGTGCCGTCCGCGAGCTCTTTCGCGACGCAGCTTTCCGGCAGCCAGCCGATGCCGTGCCCGGCCACGACCATGCCTTTCAGCGCCTCGGACATGTGCGTCTCGAAACACCGGTGCAGCACATACGGCTCGGTCGCGTTCAGCAGCAGCATCTCGACGATGTTGCCGAGAAAGGCGCCCGACGAATACGCGAGCAGCGGCAGCGGCGCATCGGGCGTGCCGGGCAGCTGGAACACCGGCTTGCCGCGTGCATCGGGCGACGACACGGGCAGGATCCGTTCGACGCCGAGGCTGACGAACGGAAAGTGGTTCGGATCGAGCACGATCGGCAACTGCGGATGGTGATAGCCGAGCAACAGGTCGCATTCGCCTTCGACGAGCTGCTGCACGCCTTCCGGCACGTTCACCGCATTGACGCGCGCGGTCACGTGGCCGACCTCGCTGTTGAGCTGCTTGAGCCATTCCGGAAACAGCGTGAACACGAGCGTATGCGCGACGGCGAAGCGCACGACCTGGTCGCTGGCCGCGAACTGGTCGTAGCCGTTCACGAGATTGCGCGCCGCATACATGCTGCGCAGGATGTCCGCGGCGAGCCCGCGGAACATCTGGCCGGCCGGCGTCAGTGCGATCGGATTGATGCTCCGGTCCACCAGCTTCGCGTCCATCCAGGTTTCGAGGGCGGCGATTCGTCTACTGAACGCCGATTGCGTCAGGTGCCGATGACGCGCGGCCCGGGAAAAGCTCTTGGTATCCGCCAGGCTCAGGAAATCTTCCAGCCACTTTGCTTCCATTTCGATCTTCGCTTTTTATAGTCGGGCGCCTGAAAGGGGGCGCCGTCTGCTGCGCAAACGTTCTAGCGTACCGCGCATCGCGTCGGTCGGGCCGATGTTTTTTTTCGATCGGTGTCAGTCGAAATATGCATGGGCGTTGTCGGCGGGATTACGGCTACATAGCGTTGAGGGGCCGGACCGAGTTAACCGGACAGTTCATCGCGTCGGACTGTCCGGCCCGCCCGGACGGCGCTTCCCCCGGGCCGGCTGCGCCGTGTGCGTGCCGGCCCGCCCGTTCGGGCCGGTGCCCGCCTCGTCGCTTTTGGTGCAGTGCAGATTGCACATCCGTGACACGCGGGAGAACTATGTTCGTCGGATGCGGCGCAGCATCGGCCATGCGCGTCGGCGGCGCACCGCGAGTGCGCGCCGCATCGGCGATGCACCGTTGTGGTGCGAAACGTGGCGCGGGCGTGCCCGGCGCGGCGCAAAAACAGGGGGATATCGACGGGAGCGAACACGGCACGTTCCTTGCAAAGCATTGGTTACGCCGGTCCGGCATGCGCAATGCCGGGGAAAACGATCGATGGAGAAAAAATCGATGAAGCCATTCGACGAAATGCTGCAATCCGGCGACATGGTAAGGGCGCCTTACGCGCGCCTGAAGCAATGGCTCGACACGCAGAATCCCGCGAGCCTCGCCCAGAAGGCCCACGATGCGGAAGGCGTGTTCCGCAAGACGGGCATCACGTTCGCCGTCTACGGCGACGCGGAGGCCGCCGAGCGGCTGATTCCGTTCGACATCGTCCCACGCATCATCTCGGGGGCGGAGTGGAGCCGGCTGTCGCTCGGCATCGAGCAGCGCGTGATGGCGCTCAACGCGTTCCTCGACGACATCTACCACCGCCAGGAAATCGTGCGCGCCGGCATCGTGCCGAAGCACCTGATCGCGCACAACGACGCGTTCATCCCGGAGATGATCGACTTCCGGCCGCCCGGAAACGTTTACACGCACATCATCGGCGTCGACATCGTGCGCACCGGCGAGAACGAGTTCTACGTGCTGGAGGACAACGCGCGCACGCCGTCCGGCGTGTCGTACATGCTGGAAAACCGCGAAACGATGATGCAGCTCTTTCCGGAGCTGTTCCAGCAGGTGAAGGTGCGCCCGGTCGAAACCTATCCGCAGATGCTGCGCCAGTCGCTCGCGGCCGTGTGCCCGCCGGGCGGCAACACCGACAACCCGACCGTCGCGGTGCTCACGCCGGGCATCCACAATTCCGCGTACTACGAACATTCGTTCCTCGCCGACCAGATGGGCGTGCACCTCGTCGAGGGCAGCGACCTGCAGGTGATCGACGGCCGCGTCGCGATGCGCACGACCGAAGGCTTCCAGCCGATCGACGTACTGTATCGCCGCGTCGACGACGCGTTCCTCGATCCGCTCACGTTCCGCCCCGATTCGGTGCTCGGCGTGGCCGGCATCATGGACGTGTACCGCGCGGGCAACATCACGATCGCGAACGCGCCCGGCACCGGCATCGCCGACGACAAGGCGATCTACTCGTACATGCCGGAGATCGTCGAGTTCTACACGGGTCGCAAGGCGCTGCTGGAGAACGTGCCGACCTGGCGCTGCGGCGAGGCCGACAGCCTGAAATACGTGCTCGAGCATCTGGACGAACTGGTCGTGAAGGAAGTGCACGGCTCGGGCGGCTACGGGATGCTGGTCGGGCCGTGCGCGTCGAAGGCCGAACTCGACGCGTTTTCCGCGAAGCTGCGCGCCCGTCCCGCGAACTACATCGCGCAACCGACGCTCGCGTTGTCCACGACGCCGATCCTGACCGACGCGGGCCTCGCGCCGCGCCACGTCGACCTGCGGCCGTTCGTGCTGGTGTCGGACCGGATCCGCATCACGCCGGGCGGGCTCACGCGCGTCGCGCTGAAGGAGGGATCGCTCGTCGTCAACTCGAGCCAGGGCGGCGGCACCAAGGACACCTGGGTGCTGGCCGACTGAGCCGGACGCGACCGCGCGCGCCGGAGCCGGCGCGCGAACCGAACGAAGACGGAGTGGACACGAGATGCTTCTGGGACGTACTGCAAGCGGGCTCTACTGGATGTACCGCTATATCGAACGCGCGGAGAACATCGCGCGCATCGTCGATGCCGGGCTGCGGATGGCGCTCACGCGCACGGCCGACGCGCCGGCCGAATGGTCGTCGGTGCTCGTCAGCTCGGGCGCCGACGACGGCTATCGGCAGAAATACGACGCGTACGCGGCCGATACCGTGACCGACTACCTGCTGCGCGACCGCGACAACCCGTCGAGCGTGCTGTCGTGCATCGAGGCCGCGCGCTCGAACGCGCGGATGGTGCGCACGGCGCTCACGCGCGAGGCGTGGGAAAGCGTGAACGGCGCGTGGCTCGCGCTGCGCCGCGCGCTCGCGCAGCCGGTGCCTGAAAGCGAGCTGCCGGCCGTGCTCGACGAAGTGAAGCGCGAAACCGCGCTGATCCTCGGCAGCTTCTACAGCACGATGCTGCGCAACGAGATCTTCGATTTCGCGCAGATCGGCGCATTCATCGAGCGCGCCGACAACACCGCGCGGATCATCGACGTGAAGTACCACCTGCTGCTGCCGTCGGTGTCGCACGTGGGCACGATCCTCGACAACTACCAGTGGGAGACGATCCTGCGCTGCGTGGCCGCGCATCGTTCGTACCGCTGGGTGTACGACGTGCAGTACAAGCCGCTCAACATCGCGGACTACCTGATCCTGAACGGCCGCATGCCGCGTTCGCTGCGCTATTGCTACGGGCGCGTCGTGTCGAGCCTGAACCTGCTCGCGAAGGATTACGGCGTGACACACCCGTGTCACGACACGGCCACGAAGATCCTGCAACTGCTGTCCGATACCTCGGTCGAGCGGATCTTCAAGAGCGGCCTGCACGAATTCCTGACCGACTTCATCGGCCGCAACAACAGCCTCGGGCTCGAAATCGCCCAGGCTTACAACTTCGACTGAGGCTTGCCATGCGACTCGCCATTCGACACATTTCGCGTTATCGGTTCGACGATCAAGCCAGCCATGCGCTGCAACGGCTGCGGCTGCGCCCGCAATCCGGCCCCGGGCAGACGGTGCGCGCGTGGCAGGTCACGATCGACGGCGTCGAGCCGACGCTGTCGTATGCCGACGGGCTCGGCAACCGGATCGACCTCGTGCGCCACGATCGCGGCGCGAAGGACGAGATCGTGGTCGTGGCGGCCGGCGTCGTCGAGACGCAGGACCGCGCGGGCATTCTCGGCAATTCCGAAGGCTATGCGCCGCCGTGGATCTTCGAGCGCGAGACCGCGCTCACGAAGGCGGGCGACACCGTGCGCGCGCTCACGGACGCGCTGCCGATCGAGCCGCACGGTCTCGACGCACTGCACTGGCTGATGACGGAAGTGCACGGCCGCATCGCATACGCGCCGAACCTGGCGGCCGATGCGCCCGTCGATGCGGAAACCGCGCTGCAAAGCGGCGAGGGCACGAGCCGCGACCATGCGCACGCGTTCATCGCGGCCGCACGCGTGCTGAAGATCCCCGCGCGCTACATCTCGGGCTACGTGTTGGCCGACAGCGCGATGCAGCGCATCGCCGATTCGAAGCAGCATGCGGGCGACGTCGAGGAGGAGGCGGCGCTCGCGCTGCAGAGCGGCGACGGCATGCAGCAGGCGCTCGGCGCGTCGCATGCCGCGCAATCGCAATCGCAAGGGCAATCGCAGTCGCAGTCGCAATCCCAGGGGCAGCCGCAGGCGGCGCTCGGCGCGCAGCCGCAAGCCGCGTCGCTGACGCAGCAACCGGCCGGCCATGCATGGGCCGAGGCCTATGTCGAAGGGCTCGGCTGGGTCGGCTTCGACCCGTTCATGAACCGTTGCCCGGACGAACGCTACGTGCGCATCGCGGTCGGCCTCGACCATCGCGACGCGCAGCCGGTGACGGGGCTCGGTGCGACGGCCGTCGCCGTCGAGATCAGCGTCGTGCAGTCGCCGGAACTCGTCTGACCCGCGGCGCGCTTTCGCCGAAACAGCCATGCCGGGCCGCCGCGTCGCAAGCGACGCGGTGTGCGCGGCCGGCCCAACCCGACCCGAGCTCCCATGTCCATCCACGTCGCGCTGCATCACACCACCCGCTATCGCTACGACCGGCTCGTCAACCTCGGCCCGCAGGTCGTGCGGCTGCGGCCCGCGCCGCATTGCCGGACACCGATCCTCGCGTACTCGATGACGGTCGAGCCCGCGCAGCACTTCATCAACTGGCAGCAGGACCCGTTCTCGAACTATCTGGCGCGCCTCGTGTTTCCGGAGCGCACCGAGCACTTCGAGATCACCATCGATCTCGTCGCCGAGATGTCGGTGTACAACCCGTTCGACTTCTTCCTCGAAGCGAGCGCGGAGCAATATCCGTTCAGCTATGACGACGCGCTGAAGACCGAGCTCGCGCCGTATCTCGCGTGCGATCCGCAGACGAGCGCCGCGCCGCTGTTTCGCGCGTATCTCGACGGTGTGGACCGCACGCCGGCCGGCACCGTGAACTTCCTCGTCGCGCTGAACCAGCAGCTTCAGCGCGACATCGGCTATCTCGTGCGGATGGAGCCCGGCGTGCAGACGCCCGCGCAGACGCTCGAGCTCGCGTCCGGCTCGTGCCGCGACAGCGCGTGGCTGCTCGTGCAGCTGTGCCGCCATCTCGGCATCGCCGCGCGCTTCGTGTCGGGCTACCTGATCCAGCTCACGCCGGACGTCAAATCGCTCGACGGCCCGAGCGGCACGTCGGTCGATTTCACCGATCTGCACGCGTGGTGCGAGGTCTACCTGCCGGGCGCCGGCTGGATCGGCTTCGATCCGACGTCGGGCCTGCTCGCCGGGGAAGGGCATATTCCGCTCGCGTGTACGCCGCAGCCGACGAGCGCGGCACCCGTCGAAGGGCTGATCGACGAATGCGAGGTGTCGTTCGAGCACGAGATGAGCGTGACGCGCGTGTACGAATCGCCGCGCGTGACCAAGCCGTATACGGACTCGCAGTGGGATGCCGTGCTCGCGCTCGGCTCGCAGGTCGACGGCGCGCTGGCCGCCGGCGACGTGCGGCTCACGCAGGGCGGCGAACCGACCTTCGTGTCGATCGACGATCGCGACGGCGCCGAGTGGAACACCGATGCGCTCGGCCCGACCAAGCGCGGCTACGCGACCGAACTCGTGCAGCGGCTGCGCGCCGAATACGGCGACGGCGGCTTCCTGCATTTCGGGCAGGGCAAGTGGTACCCGGGCGAGCAACTACCGCGCTGGGCGCTGTCGATTTTCTGGCGCGCGGACGGCCAGCCCGTGTGGCAGGATCCTTCGCTGTTCGCCGACGAGCGCGAGCCGTCCTCGTACACCACCGACGACGCGAAGCGCTTCATCGATGCGCTCGCCGCGCGGCTGAACCTGACCGGCGAATTCATCCGGCCCGGCTATGAGGACGTGTGGTACTACCTGTGGCGCGAGCGCCGGCTGCCCGTCAACGTCGATCCGTTCGACGCGCGCCTCGACGACGAACTCGAGCGCGCGCGGCTGCGCAAGGTGTTCGAGCAGCAGCTCGACAGCGTGGTCGGCTACGTGCTGCCGGTGAAGCGGGTGGATGACACGCCGGGTCTCGACGGGCCGCGCTGGCAGACGGGGCCGTGGTTCTTCCGCGACGAGCGGATGTACCTCGTGCCGGGCGATTCGCCGATGGGCTATCGACTGCCGCTCGACTCGCTGCCGTGGACGGCCCGCGCCGACTATCCGTACCTCGTCGAGCGCGATCCGTTCGCACCGCGCGACGCACTGCCGGACGCCGCCGCCATGCGCGCCCGCTACGCGGGCCCGGCCGACGCGCCGCGCTATCTGGCCGGCGTGCATCGCGAAGCGTCCGCGCCGACCGTGATGCAGTGGCGCGACGACGGCACGGCCGCGAGCGCTCGTGCGGGCGCCGTGGACCCGCATCGCCGGCCCGAGCGTTTCGAATCGGCCGCGTGGATCACGCGCACCGCGCTGTGCGTCGAAGTGCGCAACGGCATCCTGTACCTGTTCATGCCGCCGCTCGCCGCGCTCGAGGATTATCTCGACCTGCTCGGCGCGATCGAGCTGACCGCGCACACGCTCGGCGTGAAACTCGTGCTCGAAGGCTATCCGCCGCCGCGCGACGCACGGCTGAAGCTGCTGCAGGTGACGCCCGATCCCGGCGTGATCGAGGTGAACATCCACCCGGCCGCGAGCTTCGACGAACTCGTCGACCACACCGAATTCCTGTATGACGCCGCGTGGCAGTCGCGGCTGTGCAGCGAGAAGTTCATGGTCGACGGGCGGCACGTCGGCACGGGCGGCGGCAACCACTTCGTGCTCGGCGGCGCGACGCCGGCCGACAGCCCGTTCCTGCGCCGCCCGGACCTGCTCGCGAGCCTGATCGCGTACTGGCACAACCATCCGTCGCTGTCGTACCTGTTCTCGGGGCTCTTCATCGGGCCGACGAGCCAGGCGCCGCGCGTCGACGAGGCGCGCAACGACCAGCTCTACGAGCTCGACATCGCGTTCGCGGAAATCCAGCGCAACAAGCTGCTGTTCGGGCAGGACATGCCGCCGTGGCTCGTCGATCGCGTGCTGCGCAACCTGCTGATCGACGTGACGGGCAACACGCACCGCAGCGAGTTCTGCATCGACAAGCTGTATTCGCCCGATTCGTCCACCGGCCGGCTCGGCCTGCTCGAACTGCGTGCGTTCGAGATGCCGCCGCATGCGCGGATGAGCATCGTGCAGCAACTGCTGCTGCGCGCGCTGGTCGCGCGCTTCTGGGCCGCGCCGTATACGACGCCGCTCACGCGCTGGGGTACCGCGCTGCACGACCGCTTCATGCTGCCGGAATTTCTTCGGATGGATTTCGACGACGTGCTGGCCGAGCTGCGCGACGCCGGCTTCGCGTTCGATCCGGCGTGGTTCGCGCCGCACTTCGAATTCCGTTTTCCGCTGTTCGGCCAGATCGCGGTGAACGGGATGCAGCTGTCGCTGCGCGGCGCGCTGGAACCGTGGCACGTGATGGGCGAGGAGGGCGCGCCCGGCGGCACGGTGCGCTACGTCGATTCGTCGGTCGAACGGCTCGAAGTGCGTGTGACGGGGCTGAACGACAACCGGCACGTCGTGACCGTCAACGGCCGCGCGCTGCCGCTGCAGCCGACCGGCACCGTCGGCGAATACGTCGCGGGCGTGCGCTACAAGGCATGGGCGCCGCCGTCGGCGCTGCATCCGACCATCGGCGTGCACGCGCCGCTCACGTTTGACATCGTCGATACGTGGCTGCAACGCTCGCTCGGCGGCTGCCGGTATCACGTCGCGCATCCGGGCGGGCGCAACTACGCGACGTTCCCGATCAATGCATACGAAGCCGAGAGCCGCCGGCTCGCGCGCTTCGTCGAGATCGGCCACACGCCGGGGCGGATGGAGGTCGCGGCCGCCGCGCCGAGCCGCGAATTTCCGTTCACGCTCGACTTGCGGCGGCCGTGATCGATCGATGACAGGGAGGACGACGATGCGCGGATCGCGACCTCCGGGCCCGCCGGTCGGTCGCGACGCCCCCGGAGTGCTAGGATGCGGGCAGATTGCGGTTCCGCGCTGCGGCTTGCCGCCCGACTGGCGGCGCGCGTGCGCGGCCGCACCCTGACGACGGAACGACATCGTGCCGCCCATTGACCTCGATCATCTCGCCGCCCTCGACGCGATGCCCACGCTTTTCGATACCGGCGCCCAGCCGGACGCCGCCGAACTGGCCGCCGCGCTCGCGGCGCCGGCCGCCGCCGGCCGTTACGACGAACTGCGCGGCAGCGCGGCCGGCCTGCACGCGCCCGCGCTTGCGCCCGCATGGCGCAGTTTCTTCACCTCGATCGGCAGCGACGGCGTGGCCGACCTCGACCGCCGCGCCGATGCATTGCACCGGCGCATGCGCGAGAACGGCCTGTTCTACCAGTTGCACGAGCAGCGCGCCGGCGACGGCGCGGTCGGCCCGTGGTCGCTCGACCTGCTGCCACTGATCGTCACACCGGAGGATTGGGTCGGGATCGAGCGCGGCGTGCTGCAGCGCGTGCGGCTGCTCAACGCGACGCTGGCCGACCTGTACGGGCCGCAGACGATCCTGCAACGCGGGCTGCTGCCGCCCGCGCTCGTCACCGGCCATCCCGGCTATCTGCGCGCGATGCGCGGCGCACGCGTGCCGGGCGATACGTGGCTGCACGTCGTCGCGTTCGATCTCGCGCGCGGCCCCGACGGCCAATGGCGGATCGTCGCGCAGCACACGCAGGGCGCGGCCGGGCTCGGCTACCTGCTCGAAAACCGGCTGATCGTGTCGCGGCTCTTTCCGCGCGGGTTTCGTGGGCTGCGCGTGCAGCGCCTCGCATCCGCGTATCGCGCGCTGCTGCAAAGCATGCAGTCGCTCAGCCCCGCCGCGAAGAATTCGCGGATCGTGCTGCTGACGCCGGGGCCGCACAGCGCGACCTATTTCGAGCATGCGTATCTCGCGCGCTATCTCGGTCTCACGCTCGTGGAAGGCGGCGACCTGACCGCGCGCGACAACCGCGTATTCCTGAAGACGCTCAGCGGGCTCGAGCCGGTGCATGGCATCCTGCGGCGAGTCGACGATGCCTGGCTCGATCCGCTCGAACTGCGGCCCGATTCGATGCTCGGCGTGCCGGGGCTGTTGCAGGCCGTGCGCGCGGGCAACGTGCTGCTCGCGAACGCGCCGGGCTCGGGTTTCCTCGAATCGCCGGCGATGCTCGGCTTCATGCCGCGTCTCGCGGAAGCGCTGCTCGGCGAAACGCTGACGCTGCCGGCCGTGCATTCGTGGTGGTGCGGCGAGGCGGCCGCGTGCGACGACGCGCTGCCGCAGCTCGCGCGCAGCATCGTCAAGGCATCCTATCCGCCCGACGTGCAGGAAGGCGGGGCGTTCGAACCGGTGATCGGCGCGCGGCTCACGCAGGCGCAACTGGCGGAATGGCGCGCGCGGATTCTCGCGCGGCCCGAACACTACACGGTGCAGGCCGACCTGCCGCTGTCGCAGGCGCCGACCTGGCCGCGGCCCGACGCGCCCGACGGCAACGGCAGCGCACGGATCGTGCCGAAGCCGCTGTTGCTGCGCGTGTTCGCGCTTGCGGACGGCGCGCGGCGCTGGCGGCTCCTGCCGGGCGGGCTGTCGCGGGTCGGCACGCGCGACGCGCTGTTCAACGCGCCGATGCCGCGCGGCGGCAGCACCGTCGATACGTGGGTGATGACCGAAGGCATCGTCGATTCGACGACGCTGCTGCAGACGCACCTCGGCCCCGACGATCTCGTCGAGCGGCCGCGCGCGATCGCGAGCCGCGCGGCCGAGAACCTGTTCTGGCTCGGCCGCTACACCGAGCGCGCGACCAACCTGATGCGCCTCGCGCGCGCCGCGCTCGAACGGCTGCGCGGCGAAGACGACGTCGACAGCCCCGCGCATCTGGAACTGATCGACACGCTGTGCCGCGACACCGGGCTGGTCGCGGCCGACGCGCCGCACGCCGTCGATGCGCCGCAGGCATTTCAGTACGCGCTGGCGACGTCGCTCACGCGCGGCGGGGATCGCACGTCGGGCATCGCGTCGTGCCTGTTCGGCATGCGCGGTGCGGCGGCCGCGATCCGCGAACGGCTGTCGAGCGATCAGTGGCGGCTGATCGACGACGCGACCCAACTGTTCGCGGACAGCGCAGGGCAGCCGGAAGCCGAGGAGCAGATCGGCAACGACGCGCTGCAGTTGCTGGAGCGCCTCGGGCTGCTGCTCGGCGCGATCACCGGCGCGCAGACCGACAACATGACGCGCGACGACGGCTGGCGATTGCTGTCGATCGGCCGACAGATCGACCGGCTCGACTTCCTGTGCAGCGTGCTGAAGTTCGCGTTCGACGAAGGGGCCGTGCATCGGCAGGACGGCTTCGAACTCGTGCTGGAACTGTTCGACAGCACGATCACGTTCCGTTCGCGGTTCCAGCGCGGCTTCGACGTCGCGCCGCTGCTGTCGCTCGTCGTGCTCGATACCGACAATCCGCGCTCGCTCGGCTGGGTCGTGCAGGCGCTGCGCGGCCGGCTGACGAAGGTCGAGCGCAGCGAAGGCTACGCGCTGTCCGAGCTGGCCGAGACGGTTCCGGACATACCCGCGTGGTCGCTCCACGAGCTGTGCGAGACCGCCGAAGGCGGTCGGCACGACAAGCTGCTCGCCGCGCTCGACACGACGGTGAAGGCGGTGTGGGAACTGTCGAATCGAATCGGCGAGCGCTATTTCAGCCACGTGCGCGAGGCGGGCAGGACGCTATGGTGACGACGAAAGGCGCACCGAGAACGCCATCTGGTGCCGGCAACACACGGCAGCAACCGGCCGCGGCTCCGGCCGCAACGGGTGCGCCGGCCGCCGTCGCGCCGGGGCGGTTGCTGCGCGTCACGCACGACACCGAATACCGTTACGCGGCGCGTGTCGAATCCGCGCAGCACCAGGCTCGCCTGCAACCGCTCGCGACGCCGCGCCAGCAGGTGCTGTCATTCTCGCTCGACATCGAGCCCGCGCCGGAATCGGTCTGCACCGAGATCGACGCGTTCGGCAACGCGCGCGCGTCGTTCGCACTGAACCAGCCGCACGACGCGCTGCTCGTGCGCAGCCGCAGCACGGTGCGCGTGACGCCGCCGATGTGGTCGCTTGGCGCCCGCGGCGAGCCGCCGCCGTCGATCGCGAATCCGGACGCCGCGCATGCCACCGCATGGGAGGCCGTGCGCGACCGCTTGCGGTTCCGCGCGGGGCAGCCTTACGACCCGGCGAGCGAGTTCGTGTTCGCGTCGCCGCACGTGGCGTGCGATCCCGAACTCGCCGCGTACGCGGTTGCCAGCTTCACACCGCAACGGCCGCTCGTGCAGGCGGCGTGGGACCTGATGCGGCGCGTGCATGCCGATTTCGCGTACACGCCGAACAGCACCGACATCACGACGTCGGCACTCGATGCGCTGCGGTTGCGCAAGGGCGTGTGCCAGGATTTCGCGCACGTGATGATCGGCGCGCTGCGCTCGCTCGGGCTGGCCGCGCGTTACGTCAGCGGCTACCTGCTCACGCAGCCGCCGCCCGGGCAGCCGCGGCTGATCGGCGCCGACGCGTCGCATGCGTGGGTCGACGTGTACGATCCGGCGTGGCCCGAGGATGGCGGCTGGCTGCAACTCGATCCGACCAACGATCGCGCGCCGGGCGACGACTACGTGATGCTGTCGGTCGGGCGCGACTATGCCGACGTGACGCCGCTGCGCGGCGTGATCCGCGGCGGCGGCGCGGATCAGGAGCTGAAGGTCGGCGTGACGGTCGAGCCGCTCGATGCGGCTTGACGGTACTGCCGGGCGGGGCTCGCACCCTTTAAGTCTTCGTTAATACTGCACGCCTAGCATGGTGGTGCTGGCGAACGGTCCGGACTCAGGTCCGGCGCGCCGGCGGCACGCGCGGGTGCGTCGACGTCACGGCGCCGCGCCGTCGCGCGTCGCCATTTCCATGCAACGGCGGCGGACATGATCAAGCACTTCGACTACACGCTCGGCAACGAGACGATCGAGCTTTGTGCGAGCTTCGGCGCGGGACCGGCGTTTCGGCGCGTGCTCGTGAGCCGCGCGGATTCGATGGAAACGCTCGTGGTGCTCGATGCGCGCGGGCTATCGGGCTTGCTGAAGGTGGCGACCGAGGAACCGGAAGGGCTGCTCGACGACGCGATCCGCAAGGTCGGCGACGAACAGCTCGTCGAACGGGCGATCAGCGGCCGGACGATCGTCGAAGCCGCGTTGTGACCGGCGGCGCGTAAGCGTGCCCGTAGGCACGGAGACACGCGCCGCATTCCGTCGATCACGCAGCGAACCGGTCCGTCGCCGCGACGAGCGCCTCCAGAATCCCCGGCTCGTTGTACGCATGCCCCGCGCCGGGCACGATCTCGAACGTCGCATCCGGCCACGCCTTCGACAACTCCCACGCGGTGCGGGCCGGGGTCGCGATGTCATAGCGGCCCTGCACGATCACGCCCGGAATGCCGGCGAGCCGATGCGCGTCGCGCAGCAACTGGCCTTCCTCGACGAAACCCTTGTTCACGAAGTAGTGGTTTTCGATCCGCGCGAACGCGAGCGCATAGTGGCCGTCCCCGAAATGCGCGGCGAGCGCGGGATCGGGCAGCAGCGTGATCGTCCGGCCTTCCCAGATGCTCCACGCGCGCGCGGCTTCGAGTTTCGCGGCTTCGTCGTCGCCGGTCAGCCGGCGATGGTAGGCGGCCATCAGATCGCCGCGCTCGGCTTCCGGAATCGGTGCGAGGAAGTCTTCCCAGTGATCGGGAAACAGCCACGACGCGCCTTCCTGGTAGTACCACAGCAGTTCCGCACGACGCATCGTGAAGATGCCGCGCACGATCAGCGCGCTCACGCGTTCGGGGTGGGTCTCCGCGTACGCGATCGCCAGCGCGCTGCCCCACGAGCCGCCGAACACCAGCCATTGTTCGGCGCCGACCATTTCGCGCAGGCGTTCGATATCGGCGACCAGATCCCACGTCGTGTTGTTCTCGAGGCTCGCATGCGGCGTCGAGCGCCCGCAGCCGCGCTGGTCGAACAGCAGGATGTCGTAGCGCTCGGGATCGAACAGGCGGCGGTGGTCCGGGTCGCAGCCGGCGCCGGGGCCGCCGTGCAGGAACACGGCGGGCTTGCCGGCCGGGTTGCCGCAGCGTTCCCAGTAGATGCGGTGGCCGTCGCCGGTGTCGAGATGGCCGTGGGCGTAGGGTTCGATCGGTGGGTACACAGACAGGCTCCGGTGAGGTCGACAGGAGGCGGACGAGGCGCGGGCCGATGTGCGGACGGGTACGGTCGAGCGGATGTTGCTGCGCCGCAAAATTCGTTGCGTAGGCATCGGACCGGCCGCCGCCGGACAAGGCTTGTCATTATGCCCATTCGTCGCGCAGGGCGTGGGCGCGCCGTGGCGCGGCGTCGCCTCGTCGGCGGCATGTGCCACGCGGATTTTTGAAGCAATTTCATTCCGATATTTTTCATACAAAATCCCGGCGACATGTCGGCGGGCCGGTCGGGCGCCGGCCGATTCCTGTTCCTTTACCGTGCCAACGGAAACCAGCCGATGAACCATCGCGTCACGCAGTTGACCGGGTTGCGCGCCGTCGCGGTCGCGATGGTCGTCGTCGGTCACGCAGAGCATGTGCTGCCCGGCGGCTATACGGGCTGGTACGCGCCGTTGCGGCTGATCGCCGACGGCCGGCTCGGCGTGCTGATCTTCTTCGTGCTGAGCGGTTTCCTGATCACCAATGTGCTGCGCGCCGAGTTCGCGCGCACGGGCAGCATCGCGCTGACGTCGTTCTACGTGCGCCGGGCGCTGCGGATCTGGCCGGCCTGCTACGTGTATCTCGCGGCCGTTGCGATCGTCGCGTTTACCGGCGGGGTCGACGTCGATCGTCGGCAGTGGCTCTATGCGGCGCTGCACCTGTGGAATTACTCGGCGTGGTTCGGGCTGACCGGCGACAACGCGCTGCACCCCGACGGCGCGTGGTATCTCGGCCATTTCTGGTCGCTCGCGCTCGAGGAGCAGTTCTACTGGTTCTGGCCGTTGCTGTTCGTGCTCGGCATCCGCCGCGCCGGCACGCGCTGGCTGGCCGCGCTGATCCTGGTCGTGCCGCTGGTGCGCACCGTCACGTATTTCGTTGCGCCGGCGCTGCGCGGGCAGCTCGGGATGATGCTGCACACGGGTGTCGATCCGATCCTGATCGGCTGCTATGCGTCGCTCAACCGCGAACGGCTCGAAGCGTGGATCGGCTCGTGGCGCGGCGAGGCGCACATCGTGACGGCGCTCGTCTTCGTCGTGCTGATCGGCATGCCGCTCGCCGAGCACCGGCTCGGCGGCTTCTGGAATGCGACGTACGGCGTGACGCTCGAAGCCGCGCTGATCGCGATCGTGATCGTCGTGCTGAATTTTCGCGGCGAGTTCTGGTGTGCGCGGTGGTTGCGTACGCGGCCGGTCGTGTTCGTGGGTACGATCTCGTTCAGTCTTTATCTGTGGCAGCAGCCGTTCGCGAACCCGCATCTGCCGGTCGCGCATGCGTTTCCGCTCGGCATCGTGTGGGCGCTGGCGGCCGCGACGGCCAGTTACTTTCTCGTCGAAAAACCGTTCCTGCGGCTGAAGGATCGCTATACGGCGCGCGAGGGGCGGCGTGTGCGGGATGACGCGTTGCGGATGCCGGCGCCGACCGAGGCGATCGGGGCGAAGGTGGTGGAGTAGGTGGGGTAGCGCCGCGATTCACTGCGGTCTTACTGGAAGCGCTTCATTGCGGCGGGCGAATACCAGAAGTTCCGGAACATGTCGATTCCATAGGACTTGCCGTCGTAGTGGACGACCGTGCGCACCGTGCGCTTGCCCGTATCCGAGTAATCACCGTTCTTGCGCTGCGTCGTCGTGATGTGCGCCGTGATCGACAGGTCGGCAAAGCCGTGGCTAGATGTTTTCTCGACGGCGATCGTCATACGGGCCTCTTCACTGCGCGCATCGCCGACGCCAGGGCCGCAGGCATCGCCTTCGACGCTGATCCATCCGTAGAGGTTGGTGCCGAACACCGGGCGGATTCGGTTGCCTTCGCGAATCCACAGCGTCAGTTCTTCGCTCGCATTCGCGTCGGGGCAACTTGGCCCGCGTGCGCTGCTGGTAAACACGACGCCGAACGCCCGTACGTCGGGCGACAGCCGGTAGGGCGCCGTGTCGATGCGGTAGCTGTTCTCGCCGATTTCCGTTGCCGCATCCTCTTCGACCACCGATCGATCGGCCGCCACGACCTTGCCGCCCTCGACGAGCGCGACGACCTGAAGCTTTTTGCTTTCATCGGGATGCTTGCTCTTCGGCAGCGAATCGAACGCGACGGCGGCGATCGTCGTTTCCGGCGCGTTCGGCATCGCCTTGCATGACGATGCGACGACGAGCCGGTCCGCGTCGCGCGTGGCGATGCGCGCGCTCGCGACACCGGCCCAGCGGGCGACGGCTGCGACGACTGCGTCGCTGCAAGACTGGCTGTCGGCAGCGTGAACGACGGGGGAGGCGACGAGCGTCAGCATTGGGGCGAAGCGCAAGATTCTCATTGTCGCGATCAAATGTGTCTTCATCGGTATTCGTGGGCGTTGCCTCCCGACCCACTTCCGTCGGTCGATTCCAACAGGATTGACGTTCGGCATTGACGGACCATCGGTCGTTCAGGATGGCGGGCATGCGTCGTTCGCGATCGAAGCGGGTGCACGGAGGTTACCGTCGACAGGTGCACGAGACGGCTTGCTTCGCGGCGCGAACACGGCGCTCGGCATTCGGCACACTCGTCGGCTCGCGGCACGACGCAGCACATGGTAATGAGGCATTCCGTCCCGGTCGATGTGCACGGCCGATACCGACGGACGGCGCTTTCATAGATCGACAACTGACGCGCCGTTCACCTTCCCGTCGACGATATCCTTGCCTTGCTGCCGGGCCGCCCGCCTCGCCACTCCAAAGTCGGAGAACGTGTGGGGCTGGTTCAGTCGGAAAACACGGCTTGAAGGCGCGCTTGCCATCGAGGCCGGGCGAGATATGCGCACGGCGATGTCATACCCTTCGGCGTAACGGGAATGCCTGTCAAAGCGATGGAACGTGCGGGAGAAGACAAGGGGATGAAGTTCGTACCCCTTATAGAGAAGAAACGGATAGGTTGGCATGTTGGTTGCTCCATAAGGGGAAGCCCACTATACACGGAACGGTTGGGGCGGGGTGACGCGGATGACGAGGCGCGCATCCGCACTCGTCGCGGCCAGCCGAAATAAAGTGGTTGCCTGTCCGGCGATACGCGTATGATGGTTTCATCCGAGCCGCATGCGTATCGATGGCTCCCCCTTCCAGCCTGGGCCGCACCCCTGGCTTGCGCACGGTATTTCCGTCTCTTCGACCCGCGGTGCCGTGCGGCATGCATCCGTCGGAACCGGCTCCCGTGCCGCCGTTCGAGCGAACCCTGGTGTTCTCGCTGGGCATCGATTCAAGATGCAAATATTAATCAAAGGCGGCGAACATGAGCTGGTACTGCGATGTGGAGCGCGAATTGGTACATATCAGGCGATCGATCGGGCTGCTTGAACAAGCCCAACACGCCTTCGTCAACAAATCGTCCGTAAGTGATCCTTCGTATTGGCGGATCAGGCTCAACAAACTCCGCAAGCAATCCAACCGAAACAGGATCCTCGAGCTCCAGGTGGACGAGCTTTTAGGGCGCATCGACGGAATTCAAGTTCCGCGCTGCGGCAAATAGGCCTCTGTTCCGCCACCGTTGTTATTCCGCGGCTGCACGCGTAACCGGGGGGGCAGCTCGAGCAAGCCGATTTCAAATTCAGGAGCAACATCATGATTGACGCCAGCCCAAGCAACACGTTTCGACATCTCCCGCTCTCGCCGGAGCAAGACGCGGAAATCCGGCATTACATAAAGAGGAAGGAGCAAAGGGGCGAGCAATGGGATACCCAGGAACTGGCAATGATGCTCGGCGACATGCTTGCGCCTCCGCCGGGCGACGACGAGAAGCCGGAGCCCACCGTTGAAGAAACGAGACTGGCATGCGAGTTTGCATTGGCATCGATCGACGAAGCCATGGGATCTGTTTCCGCCAGCGAAGAACGGCTCGCCGCGGTGGAGGCCGAGGAAATGAAACACCCCAGGGGATAGGGCATTGCCGACACCCATGCGTCACGTCCACGATTGTGAAGGACAAGAAAAAAGGCCCTTGCGGGCCTTTCGTGGACGAAGGTGAGGGCAGCGCTTACCGCGTCAACTGGGTAAAACCATCCAGCAACCGTTCGACATCGGCCGCCTGAATCGCCCCCATCGTCGAGATCCGGAACAGTTCCTTCGACAGCCCGCCTTGCCCGGCGTAGATCACGAAGCCGCGCGCCTTCAGCCCGTCGTGCAGGGTTTCGTACGTCACACCCTGCGGCAGCCTGTACGCACGCAAAACCACTGACGACTCGCCTTCCGGCAGCACCAGCGGCATCCCGCGTGCAACAAGCCCCGCCTGCGCCTGATCGGCAAGCGCCTTGTAATGCGCATGCCGAGCACGCCAGCCGCCGGCCTCATCGAACTCGCGCAGCGCCTCGACCAGCGCGTAATACGCATGCACGGACGGCGTAAACGGCGTATTCCGCTGATCCTGCAGCTTCGCAAGCCGCCCGAGATCGAGGTAGTACGTGCGGCTCGCGGCCTTCGCGAGCGCACTACGGCGCACGATCACGAACGCGGCACCCGGCACACCATGCAGGCACTTGTTCGCGGTCGCGGCAACCGCATCGATGTCGCCACCTGCAAAATCGATCGCTTCCGCGCCGAAGCTGCTGACGCCGTCCACGAGCATCTTCACGCCGCGCGCACGGCACACCTCGGCGATGGCGCCGAGGTCGTTCAGCCGGCCGGTCGTCGTTTCATGATGGATCACCGCGACATGCGAGTAGCGGCCCGCGTCGAGGCGAGCGCCAATCTGCGCGACATCCGGCGCCTGCATCCACTCGTGCTTCAGCACATCGTGCGCGATGCCGTACTGCGTGGCGATCTGCGTGATCCGCTCGCCGTACACGCCGTTCTCGATCACGAGCAGCTTGCCGTCCTGCGGCACGAGCGCGGCGATCATGCTTTCGACGGCGGCGGTGCCCGAACTGGTCATCAGCACGGCGGCCCATTCGGCCGGGTCGAGTTCATACGCGGCAACGAGCCGCGCGCGCGCTTCATCCTGCAAGTCGAAGAATTCGCCTTCGCGATGGCACAGGTCGGGTTGCAGCAGGCTGCGGCGCACGCGTTCGGAGAGCGTGACCGGGCCGGGGTTCAGCAGCAGCATCAATGGGCTCCTTCGACGTGGGCTTCGGTCTGCGCGGCGCCGATGTGCCGCATCAGACGGGTCTTGACCTCGACCGGCGTGACGGTCGGGCGCGGCAGGCCGTCGGGCACGCCGGTGCGGATCGCAATGCGCACGAACTGTGCACCGTCGCCCGTGGCAGCCAGCGCCGCATCGAGCACGTCAAGCGTATCGCCTTCGACCGCCGACGCATAACCGCACGAAGCGGCGACACCCGCGAACGACACATGCTGCGACACCGTCGCCTGGCCGCCCGTCGATTCGTGCGCGCCGTTGTCGAGCAGCACGTGCGTGAGGTTGGCCGGGCCGTAGGTGCCGAGCGTCGCGAACACGCCCATGCGCATCAGCGCGGCGCCATCGCCGTCGACGGCCACCACGCGCAGGTCGGGCCGTGCGAGCGCGAGGCCGAGCGCGAGCGGCGTCACGCAGCCCATCGAGCCGACCATGTAAAGCTGGTTCGGGCGATCGTCGAGCGCGTAGAGTTCGCGGCCGCAGAAACCGGTCGACGCGAGCACGACGGTCGAATCGACCGGCGTATGCGCGATCACGCGCTGCAGCGCGTCGTGACGGGTCGGCCATGCATCGGCCGACGCGGCGCGCGCCGACGATTGCGCGGCGACGTGCGCGCGCGGCGTCGCGGCCGGGTTCGCCTTCAGTTCATACGGCGCGACGCTGCCTTTCTGCATCACGAGCGCGTACGGGCGGCCCGTCGCGTCCATGTGCGCGATCGCGCGGTCGAGTGCCGGGCCGACCTGTTCCGGGTCGGTCGGGAACGTCTCCCACGGAATCTCCATCGTGTCGAGCATCGCGGGCGTGATCGGGCCCATCAGCGCGTGCTGCGGCTCGTCGGCCACGCCCGGCTGGCCGCGCCACGTGACGATCAGCAACTGCGGCAGGCGGAACGTCCAGGTGAGCGACGTGAGCGGGCTCACCGCGTTGCCGAGCCCCGAGTTCTGCATCATCGCGATCCCGCGCTTGCCGCCGAGCGTCGCGCCGGCGATCAGTGCGACCGCGTCGCCTTCGTTCGCGGCCGACACGTAATGCAGCGTCGGGTCCTGCAACACGTAATTGATGAACGGCGTCAGGTACGAGCAGGGCACGCCCGCGTACCAGTCGAAACCGCGTTCGCGCGCGGCCTCGACGAACTGGGCCGCTTCGATCATTGCGCGCCCCCGTTGGCGGTGCCCGGCTCGGACAGCGGCGTCTGGCCGTGTGCGAAATCGCCCGCGCGGCGGAAGTCTTCGAGGTCGTTGACGCCGCGCCAGTGGCCGTGCACGTACTGCACTTCGATCTTCTCGCCGGCGGCGATCAGTTCGTTCAGCAGCGACGGGATGTCGAGCGTGTCGAAATCAGGACGCGCCTGCAGCGTCGCGAGCATCGCCTTCAGGCGCTCGACGCCGGCGCCGCGCACGTTCAGCAGGCCGATCCAGCGGCCGTGCGGCGTGCCCGCGGCGACGTCGCTCGACACGCGCTGCAGGTAGGTCTTCTGACCGAACAGGCCGCGATCGTCGGCCGCCGAGCAGAGGGCGAAGTCGCGCACGCTCTGGTTGGTCTCGGTGAGCGACGAATCGACCACCACGCTGAACTCGGCCTCGCTCTCCGCGAGGTCGCGCACGATGTAGCTGCGGAACAGCAGGTCGCCGTACGAGATCACGGTGTCGCCGGTCAGGCGGTCGGCCGCGCAGGCGAGCGATGCGAGCTCGCCCGTCTGCGCATGGCGCTCGTTGACGACGAGCTTGATGCCCGACGTGTCGATCGCATCGGCGCGATAGCCGCCGACCACGGTGATGTCGTTCACGCCGTGCGTCTTGAAGCCGTCGACGAGCCAGCGCAGCAGCGGCTTGCCGGCGACCGGCAGCATGACCTTGGGTTTATCTTCGGTGACGGCTTCGAGGCCCTTGCCGCGGCTCGCGGCGAGCACGATCGCCGCATTCGACGCGCGCGACGACGAAGACAGGTAGATACGCTCGGCAGCCGAGTACTCGTCGGCGTCCTGCAGGCGGAAGATCTCGTTGACCGATGCGACGCGGTCCTCGACGTTGATCAGCGTTTGGCTCTCGTGGATCTCGCGCGCGGTCGCCTGCATCGCGGATGCCGACGCCCGGATCAGGTGGTTCGCCCAGATCACGGTGCTGATGCCGGCCTGGCGGAACACGTCGGTCGGCGTGCTGTAGTACTTGGTCGGCACGATCACGAGCGGCGCCTTGCCGCTCCATTCGCGTGCGAACTGCAGGATTTCGTCGGGACGCGACAGCTTGCTGTGGATCAGGATCGCGTCGGCGCCGGCTTCCGCGTACGCGTTCGCGCGGCGCAGCGCCTCGTCCATCCCCCAGCCCGCGATCAGCGCTTCGACGCGCGCGACGATCGAGAAGTCGGGGTCGGTCTGCGAATCCTTGCCGGCCTTGATCTTGCCGCAGAATTCGTCGATCTCGGCGAGCGGCTGGCGTTCGCCGCCGATGAAGCTGTTGGTCTTCGGAAACTGCTTGTCCTCGATGCACACGCCGGCGATGCCGCGCTGCTCGAGCTTCTTCACGAGGCGGCGCACGTTGTTGAAGTTGCCGTAGCCGGTGTCGCCGTCGAGCAGGATCGGCAGGTCGCTCGCGTCGGCCATGAATTCGAGCACGTCGACGACCTGCGTCCAGCTCGCTTCGTTGTTGTCGCGCACGCCGAACTGCGCGGAGATCGCGAGGCCCGAGGCCCAGATGCCCTTGAAGCCGGCCTCGCGGACGATCCGCGCGGACAGGCCGTTGTGCGCTTCCATCAGGAATTCGAGATCGCTGCTGACGAGCATGCGGCGCAGGCGCGCGCTGCGCGATTCGGTGAAGTTGGGTTCGCGTGCGTTCATCGTGCGGCTCCGGCGGTAGTGCGTTGAATCAGGGGAAGAATGTCTTGCGTCGCGCGTGCGACGTCGTTCGGGAAATCGATCTCGATCCACGGCGAGCCGGTGACGTCGGCGACGTCGAACGAATGGCCGCCTTCGAGCAGCAGGTCGCGCACGGCTTCCTCGTGCGGCATGTTCGCGCGGCCGCTGTCGACGTAGCCCGCGACGATCGTCGCGAGGCGGCGCGCGGTGCCTTCGGTGAAGCGGAAGAAGCCGACGGATTCGCCGATCGTGTCGTAGTCGAGGTCGACCGCGAGCTGCTTGCGCAGCTCGACCGGCACGCCGTTCTTCAGGCACAGCTTGACGGGTTCGTCGCCGGCTTCGAAGTCGCGGTCGATCAGCAGGCGGTCGACCGCGCGGTCGGAATCGGCCACTAGCGCATGCAGGATGTTCTCGTCGTACAGCACGTCCGCGTCCATCAGCAGCACGTCGCCGCCGCGCGTCATCGCCTCGGCGACGGTATGCACGGTCAGCACGCTGCCGAGGTCGTAGCGGTCGTTGATCACGATCTCGGCGGTGCGGCCGAGGCGCTTCAGTTCCTGCTCGACCTTCTCGTGCTGAAAGCCGAGCCCGAGCACGATCTCGTCGACGCCCGCGGCGTCGAGCACGCGCAGATGGCGCTCGAGCAGCGACACGTCGTCGAAGCGCAGCAGGCACTTCGGAAACTGCGCTTCGGGCGGTTGTTGCAGGCGCAAGCCGAGGCCTGCCGCAAGAATGATGGCTCGCATGGGTTCTCCAACCAAAAAGCCGGCGATCTGAACGATCAGTCGGCGAGCGGCTGCGGCGCACGGCGCCGCTGCCAGTTTCTTTCACTGAAATGCAGATAGAGCAGGCCGGGCAGGCCGAGCGCGAGTTCGCGCGCACGCTTCGCGAGCGACAGCGCGAGCGCCGCGTCGGGCGGCAAGCCGACCAGCGGCGCGAGCAGCAGGTAGCCGCCTTCCTGCGCGCCGAGCGAGCCCGGGATCGCGAAGGCCGCGCCGCGAATCGCCTGGCCGACGCTTTCCAGCAGCAGCGCGTCGAGCCAGCTCACTGGATGCCCGAGGAAGTGCAGCGCGAGCCACACTTCCGCGGTGCCGACGATCCAGCCGACGAGGCTCAACGCGAAGGTCTTCGCGACTTTCGCGCGATCGCGGTACAGCGCGCCGACGGCGCCGTCGATCGCGTCGGCGCGCGTGGCGAGCGACGACCAGTCGCGCGGGCCGAGCAGCTTCGACGCGAGGCGCAGGCCGCGGCCGAACAGGCCGCGCCGCTGCGCCAGATAGAACATCACCGCGAGCGCGCCGAGCACGCCGGTGGCGATCAGCGCGGGCGTGCGCAGGTGCGCGACCGACTCGTGCGTCGCATACAGGCTGAACGCGGCGATGCCGATCAGCGCGAAGGCCATCTGCGAGAGCGCCTGCATCGTCGTGCCGACGGTCACGGCGGCGGCCGCGTCGGCCATCCGCGTGCCGCGCTGCGCGAGGTGGCGCACCATCAGCACGGGGCCGCCGATCTGCCCGGCGGGCAGCAGGCTGTTCACCGATTCGCCGACCCAGCGCGCGCGCAGCGCATTGCCGAGTTCGGCGCCCGGCTGCCCGCGGCGGAACATGACCGTAATGGCTACCGCGTCGATCACGAGCGGCACGGCGTGGAACGCCGCGACGAGCGCGAGGCCCCAGCCGGCCGCGAGGAACGTGGACGCCACCGCGCCGACGCCTTGCCAGGCCAGCAGGGCGATGAAGAGTGCGGTCCCGAGGGACAGCAGGATGAGGCCCGCGCGTGTCATGACCCGCTCGTGCGTCGCGTCGCCAACTGCTTGAAGACCTGGCGGAAACCGAAATACGCGATCGCGTCCTTCATGTTCGAGATGAAGCGCTTCCACGGCCGCATGCCGGGGTTCGTCACGTATTCGAACGTGAGCGACACGCGCATCTCGTTCTGGCCGAGCGGCGTGATGCGGTGGCGCAGCTTGTCGCCGTCGAACAGCACGATGCCGCCGTCGGCGATCTGCACGGAGCCCGGTTCGTCGGGCACGTCCGGGTTGCGCGTATGCAGCTCGTAGTCGAGTCGGCACGACGATTCGTCGATCACGCCGATCAGCAGCGTGTAGCGGCGGCCGTCGTAGTACGACGTATCGTAGTGCCAGCCGATGTGGTCGCCGGGTTTCGTGTAGTAGTAGAGCGCGTACGCGTGCGGATCGTCGTCCGGCGACAGCATCAGCTTGTCGCCGGTGATTTTCTCGAGGAAGCCGATCAGCGCCTTCGAGCGATACAGCTCGGCGATGTACGGCGCCTGCTCGTCGATCGTATGGCGGCTCACGCTGCCGCCCTGCTTGTGGCCGGGCAGGTAATTGCGGTTCAGGCCGGCCTGCATCGCGCGCGCGGCATCCGCCAGCTTCGCGTGCGCGTCGGCCGGCAGGAATGCGTCGAGATAGAGGAACGAGCCCTGGCGCGTGTAGTCGCCGCGCAGGCGCTCGAGGTCGAGCCGGCCGACGCAGTCGGCCACGGTGCGATCGGGATCGGCCGCCGTCGCGCGCACGGGCGCGGGGCGTGCCGGGCTCAGCACGGAATCGTCGCGCGTGCTAGGAGTCATTTGGAAGCCTGGATTTCGGTTGAATTCTGCGAAAGGTCGCCGCGGTTGCCGCGCCGCACGACGCGCCACCAGTCGATCACGACCCAGGCGGCGAACAGCGGGGCGCCGATCGACGCCGCGAGCAGGAACGGCTGCACGCCGTCGACGAGCGTCACGATCGGCAGCAGGTACAGCACGTCCTCGGTCTCGAAGCCGCCGGCGAACGCCTGCTTGGTGCCGGCCTTGCCGGCGATCGATTCGATCCGCATGCGCAGGAAGAAGATCAGCGCGACGGCCGCGCCGGCCACGGCGCCGAGCAGCACCGGCGACGCGGCCATCTGGCCGCCCTGGGCGACGATGCCGACGCCCATGCTGACGAACAGCGCGACCGTGACGAGCGCATCGGCCGCGAGGTCGTAAAAATGACCGATCTTGCTGGACTTGCCGCTGATGCGCGCGAGCTCGCCGTCGGTATGGTCGACGAAGTTCGACAGCACGATCAGGAACGCGCCCGCATTGCTCCAGCCGAAGCCGCCGTGCGCGAGGCACCAGGCGCCGGCGAGGCCGATCAGCAGACGAAGGGTAGTGAGGTGATTCGGGGTGACCGGCGTATCGACGAGCGGTCGGACAAGCGAGCGCGCGAGCCGCGCATCCCACGTGCGTGGCAGGGGCGGTTCGGGGTGTGTGGCGGTTTTTCTTTGGTCCATCGGCGAAATATATACGGAATTGTAATTTGTTGCTTTTTATTCGATCAATGTCCTGACATGCGGGAGTGTTACCGCGTCTTGCAGGCATCGGCCGGTTCGAAAACGCACCTGCGAACGAGGCCGCCGACCGGGCGGCCGGACCCACTTTCCAGTGTGGTCCGCATCGCGCGGCTGTCAAGGCCGCAGGGGCTTCGCGGGCCGGCGCGGCGGCGCTTCTCGCGCCGGCCGGCCGGCGGTGCGCGATGGACCGGAGCTTGACCTCCGTCAGGCCGGGAAAGAGCGCAGCGGGCGACAATCGGCCACGCCGGACGGGTGTCGTCCGTTGCCGAACCAAAGGCCGTCAATGTCGAGGGGCGTCCGTCGATTGATGCGCGACGGCCGACGATCGCGAACCGGCGATTCGCCCCCGATGCTTTCACGTACCTTTCGCGCGCATCGGGCAGGCCGATCGCCTGTCACGGAACGGTCGTTCGATACCCGGCAAATCCGGCAAGGATCTTTTGCATCCAGCGGACATTTCGCGGCGATCGCCTCTGCGATACTCCGACCGTGCCCGTGGTGCCGGGCCGCCCCTCGCGGCCCCAAGGGCTTCGCGTCGCTCAGGAGACACCCCCCGCGACGTCAACGACAGACCAAAGCGTCAGATAACCAGCCATGTCTTCATCACGCATCCTCGCTCCCGCCCTCCGTTCGCTCGTCCGCACCGCCGACGAAGCCGCCGCGCTGATTCGCCCCGGCATGACCGTCGCCATGAGCGGCTTCACCGGGTCGGGCTATCCGAAGGCCGTGCCGGCCGCGCTGGCCGCCCACATCGACGCGGCGCACGCGCGCGGCGAGGACTTCCGGATCAACGTGCTGACGGGCGCGTCGACCGCACCGGAACTCGACGGCGCGCTCGCCCGCACCGACGGCATCTCGATGCGGCTGCCGTACCAGTCCGACCCGACGTTGCGCGACAAGATCAACGGCGGCGAAGTCGATTACCAGGACGTCCACCTGAGCCACGTCGCGCAATACGCATGGTTCGGGCTGTACGGCGATCTCGACGTCGCGATCGTCGAAGTCGCGGGCATCCGCGAGGACGGGCTGCTGATTCCGTCCGCGTCGATCGGCAACAACAAGACCTGGCTCGAGCGCGCGAAGCACGTGATCCTCGAAGTGAATGCGCGCCAGCCGCTCGGCCTCGACGGGATGCACGACATCTACTACGGCACCGCGCTGCCGCCGCACCGCAAGCCGATTCCACTGACGAAGAGCGACGACCGGATCGGCGAGCCGTACCTGCGCTGCCCGGCCGACAAGATCGTCGCGATCGTCGAAACCGACGCGCCGGACCGCAGCAATGCGTTCACCGCGCCCGACGCGACTTCCAAGCAGATCGCGCTGCAACTGATCGACTTCCTGCGCCACGAAGTGAAGCGCGGCCGCCTGCCGGAAAACCTGCTGCCGCTGCAGTCGGGCGTCGGCAACATCACGAACGCGGTGCTCGCGGAACTGAGTTCGGCCGGCTTCTCGAACCTGACGGCCTACACCGAGGTGATCCAGGACGGCATGCTCGACCTGCTCGACGACGGCACGCTGAGCTTCGCGTCGGCTACCGCGCTGTCGCTGAGCCCGGCCGCGGTGCAGCGTTTCGCCGACGACATCGCGACGTTCCGCGAGAAGATCGTGCTGCGCCCGCAGGAGATCAGCAACCATCCGGAACTCGTGCGCCGCCTCGGTTGCATCGCGATGAACGGGATGATCGAGGCCGACATCTACGGCAACGTGAATTCGACGCACGTGATGGGCACGAAGATCCAGAACGGCATCGGCGGCTCGGGCGACTTCGCGCGCAACGGCTATCTGTCGTGCTTCATGTCCGCGAGCACCGCGAAGGGCGGGGCGATCTCGCGGATCGTGCCGATGGCGAGCCACGTCGACCATACCGAGCACGACGTCGCGGTGGTCGTCACCGAGCAGGGGCTGGCCGACCTGCGCGGCCTGTCGCCGAAGCAGCGCGCGCGCAAGATCATCGCGACCTGCGCGCACCCGGACTACCGCCCGATGCTCGAGGATTACTTCGAGCGCGCGTCGCGCGAAAGCTTCGGCAAGCACACGCCGCATCTGCTGGCCGAGGCGCTGTCGTGGCACGAGCGCTACGTGCGCACCGGGACGATGAAGGCCTGACGAGCGGGCCCGCGGCGGGCGCGCGCCCGTCGCAGTCGAGCGACGGAATGCCGGGCACCCGCCGCAGGAACAGCGTCGACAGCTCCATCGCGAGCGTGGCGCCCGCGTCGATCACAGCAGTTTGAGCGGGCTGCCGGGCGTGCTCGTCGCGCACCTCGGCCGCGGACGGCGATGGTGCGGCGGCGCGGCGGGATACGACGCGGGGCCAACGGTTTCATGGGGGCCCGGACTTGTCTTGATGGAGTCGAGCGACTATCTTGCAACCTCAAGCGAACTTGAGGTCAAGCATGAGCCGACTGGACATTGCGGACGTAGCGCGGCGCACGGGACTGCCTGCATCGACGCTGCGTTATTACGAGGAAAAGGGGCTGATCGTCCCGATCGGCCGGCATGGGCTGCGGCGGCAATACGACGAGTCGGTGCTGGAGCGTCTGGCGTTGATCGCGCTCGGCCGCGAGGCCGGTTTCTCGCTCGATGACATCCTCACGATGGTCGGCACCGAGGGCCGGCCGGCGATCGACCGCGCGAAACTCGATGACAAGGCCGACGAGCTCGACCGCACGATTCGCCGTCTCGGCGCGGTGCGCGATGCGCTGCGGCATGCGGCCGTATGCCCGGCGGCGAACCATCTCGAATGCCCGTCGTTCCAGAAGCTGCTGCGCATTGCCGCGCATCGTCATCCGGCGCGCCGCGCGAAGCCGGAAGGTGCGTAGGCAGCGAGCCCGCGCGAGGCAGGATGCGCCGCGATAGCCGTTCGACGGAAGGACGGCTACGTGGCGACGTCACGGGTTCGACGTGCCGAATGCGACGAGGCGACGTCGTCCGTGCCGGCTTCGGCGTCCGCGAAACAGCCGCGCCTGCTCATCCCGCGTAATACACGCGGCATTCCATTTCGCGCCCGCGCACGATCCGCTTGCCGATGAGTGCGCCGTACGTTTCGGTGAACACGGTGCGCTGGTGCTCGCACTGCACGGCGTCGTAGAAGTAGAGCGAGACCCAGTCGGTCGGGCGCCCGGCTTCCGGCGTGCGCATGGCGGCCTGCTGGCTCAGCGCCGTGAAATGCCAGCCGCCCTTGGTCATGTGCATCACGGGCGGCGGCACGTAACCGTCCGCGTTCAGGCGCCGGTGCGTGAGCGTCGGCAGCACGCCGGCGGCCGCCTTGTTGCGGTACTGGCGATCGATGTAAAGCAGCAGTTCGACCGGCGGCTCCGTGCCGGGGCCGGCGTTTCGCATGTGACCTTGCCAGCGTCGGCGGCGGCTCAGCACGTCGTCGAGCGCGGCGCGGATGCCGACCGCGCGCCGCGGGCCGACGCCCGCGATCGTTTCGAGCTGGCCGTTGCGGGCCGCGCGTTCGAGTTCCTCCAGCGTATCGATGTGCAGCGCGTCATGAATGCGCAGCGCGAGCGCGTGACCGATGCCCGGCACGGCTTCGAATGCGGACGCGCGTTCCGCGTCGCCGCGCAGGCGGTCGAGCTGGCGCCAGCGCCCGGTCACCAGCAGCTCGGCGATCGCCTGCGCGACGCCCGCACCGATGTCGGGCAGCGCGCCGAGCGCCTCGACGCCGCCGGTTTCGAACACGGTGCGGACGTCGCGGTCGAGCGCGTCGACCGTGTCGGCCGCCGCGCGGTACGCGGCGACCCGGTACGGATTCGCGCCCTGGTCGACGAGCCGTTGCGCGGCCTCGCGCAGGCAGGCCGCGATAGGCCGGTTTTCCTCGTACGTCTGGCTGACGGTCGACTGCATGGCGAGGGACCCGAAAAGCACAAACGGAATGGCTGCGGCGAGCGATGCGCCGGTCGGCTTTCAACCATTGTCGTGACGCGCGATGAAGAAAACTTGATGTGCGTCAATGGCAAACGTAGCACAGGCGCGCCGTGCACGGTCATGCAGCATTTCGGCACGACCGTGCGCGGCGCGCGATGCGGTTACGCGTCGAGAAACGACTGCGCGTTCTCGGCCTCGGCGGCCGTGCGCAGCGCGGCGAGCGCCCGTTTCTCGATTTGCCGCACGCGCTCGCGCGACATTCCCGCATCCTGCGCGATCGCGTCGTAGGTGTCGGGCTCGGCGCCGCCGAGGCCGAACCGCCGGCGCAGCACGTCGGCCTCGGTCGGCGTGACCGACCGCAGCAGCGACAGCACGCATTCGCGCATGCGCGTGTCGGCCAGTTGCTCGAACGGGCTGGCCGATGCCCGATCCTCGATCAATTCCACGAGGCCGGTATCCGCGTCGGGCAGCGGCGTGTCGAGCGAAACCGGCTCGGCCGGCAGCGCGAGCACCGCTCGCAGCTTGTCTTCGTCGAGGCCGGTTTCGGCCGCGAGTTCGGCCGGCGTGGCCCGACGGCCCGTGCGCTGGCGAAAGCGCAGCACATGCCGCTGCACGCGTTGATACTGGTCGCCGACGTGCACCGGCACGCGGATCGTGCGGGAGCGATCCGCGACCGCCCGTGCGATCGCCTGGCGGATCCACCACGTCGCATAGGTCGAGAACTTGAACCCGCGCCGGTATTCGAATTTCTCGATCGCGCGCATCAGGCCGAGGCAACCGTCCTGCACGAGGTCGGACAGGTCGACGCCGCGGTTCAGGTACTTGCGCGCGATCGACAGCACGAGCCGCAGGTTCGCCTCGAGCATCGCGCGCGTTGCATCGCGCACCTTTTGCTGGCCGTCGCTCAGCGCCGCCGCGAGCGCGCGCCGTGCGACCGCATCGAAGTGCGCTGCATCGACCGCCGACGGATCGTGCGGTGCGCTCGCGAGTGCGCGTACGGTACGGCTTGCGTCGTCGACGGCCGGCGCGACCCACGCGAGCGAGCCGAGCAGGGCGGCCACGTGGTTGCGCGCGTCGCGATATTCGTCCGAACGGCTGCCATGCGCATGCAGCGCGCCGCGCAGCGCCGAGACCGCCGTGTGCAGCGCATCGTAGCGGGCGGGCGCCGGCGTATCGTCGTCGCCGTCGGCCGACCCGGTCGCGCCTGCCGTGCGATGACGCTCGAGCAGCACGTCGACCGCGGGCGGATAGCCGGCGATCGCATGCAGTACCTGATGACGGCCCGTCTCGATTTCGCGGGCGAGCGCGATTTCGCCTTCGCGCGTGAGCAGCGGCACCGCTTGCATGCGCCGCATGTAGAGCGCGAGCGGATCGGTCGACGCGCTCGTGCCGCGTGCGAGGTCGCCGAGCATGGCCCTGCCTTCGTCGAGCGCGTCGCGATCGACCTCGACCGGCGCCGCGCCGGCGAACGGTGCGGGCGCGGCCGGCTCGTCGAGTACCGCGATGCCGATGTCGGCGAGCGCGGCGCGCACGACGTCGAGCGCGTCGGGGCTGTCGCTTTCGGGCGGCAGCGCGTCGACGAGGTCGGCGTGCGTCAGATAACCCTGCTCGCCGGCGAGCGCCAGCAACTGGATGATCGGATCGAGCGGTGTGTCCGCCCGGAGAGTGGGGCGTGGCGTAGTCATGTCGATGGCGGCGCGAGCCGCGTTCCTGTCTGGGCGGGCCGAAGCCCGCCGGTTTGCGGTTGCCGGTGGATCGCGGACGCCCGTCCGCGCCGGTCAGCCCGACATCGTTCAAGTTGAGGGCATTTGCGCCAACTTCAACGCCGGCGCCGCGGACGGGCCAGCACGCGGCGTGCCCGCGCGGCGCGCCGGAGCAGGAAACAAAAAGTAACCGATCATACGCGCGGAAATCCGCAGGGGACGTAAGCTAGAGTCACGCGCGCCGCCTGGCGGTGGCGCACGGATTCTGCCGGAGTACGAGATGAACCCGATTCCCGCCGCGAGGCCGGCCGTCGTCGCGCTGGCCGCACTGATGCTTGGCGGCTGCTACTACACGAGCCCGTACGGCTATGCACCTTATTACGCACCCGTGCCCGCCACGGTGACGCAGCGCGAGATTCCGGCCGCACCGGCCACGCCTGGTCCGGCCCCGTCGACCGTCCCGCAAGCGCAGGTCGACGCCGGCACGGCGGTGCCCGTGTATGTCGCCCCGGCCTACGTGCCGGCGCCGTATCCGTATTACTACCCGGCGTACTACTCAGGCTGGTACGGGCCGCCCGTGACGATCGGCTTCTGGGGCCGCTGGGGCGGCGGCGGATACTGGGGCGGGCGCGGCGGGTACTGGCATCGTCCATGGGGTGGCGGCCATGGGGGCGGCGGCCATTGGGGCGGCGGCCATCGGCACTGACGGGCGCGCGGCGGCGCGGGAGAGCATCATGTTGAACACGATTGTCCGAAGTCTGTGCGTCGTCGTGGCCGGCCTCGCGGCCGTGCCGGGCGTCGCCGATGCGCAGAGCAGCGCTTACACGAATTCGCCGGCCGAGCTGTTTGCGGGGCCGGCGCCCGATTATCCGGTGGTCGCGCAGATTCCGCCCGGCACCGCGCTGGACGTATTCGGCTGCCTGAGCGACTACACGTGGTGCGACGTCGCGTTGCCGGGCGTGCGCGGCTGGATCGATGCGCAGTTGCTCGACTATCCGTACCAGGGCAACTATGTGCCGCTGCTCGAGTACGGCGCGATCATCGGTGTGCCGGTGACCGGATTCGCGATCGGCGCGTACTGGGACCGCTATTACCGGCACCGCCCGTGGTATCCCGACCGCGATCGCTGGGCGCGCCGTGCGGAGCCGCGGCTCGGCCCCGGCGGCATGCCGCCGGGGCAAGGGCGGCCGCGGCCGGGCGCACCGATGCAGGTCGCGCCGGCCGGCCCGCCGCCCGTGCATGACACGCGGCCATCGGCCACGCGCGGCGGCTGGAACGGCGCGAACCGCGTGCCGCCACCGGCTGCGCCTGCTCCTGCACCGACACCGATGCCGGGTGGAGTGGGTAATGCGCGCCCGGCCAGCCCGCCAGCGCCGACCCCGATGCCGGGTGGGGTGGGTAATGCACGTCCGGCCAGCCCGCCGCCGGCCGTGCCGCGCCCGTCATCGCCCATGCCGGGCGGCGAGGGCCACATGATACCGCCGCCGGTGCGGCAGGGAGGCGGCGGTTATGCGCGGCCGCAAGGCGGCGGAAATGGCGGCGGTAATCGCGGCGCAGGCGGTGGCCCCGACGAATTCCGTCACTGAGGGCGCCGGTGCCGCGGCTTCTCCGGGCACCGGACGAAAAAAAGCCGCTCCGAAGAGCGGCTTTCGGATCGGGCGAACGGGAAGCGGCAAGCCGCTACCCGCCGCCTGTAGCGCGTCGCATCAGTCGTCGAGCAGGGACAGGTCGCGTACCGCACCCTTGTCGGCCGACATCACCAGCTTCGCGTATGCCTTCAGCGCCGCGGACACCTTGCGCGGACGCGGCTGGGCGGGCTTCCAGCCCTTCGCGTTCTGCTCCTCGCGGCGGCGCGCCAGTTCCTCGTCCGACACCAGCACGTCGATCGTGCGGTTCGGGATGTCGATGCGGATGCGGTCGCCGTCGCGCACGAGGCCGATCGCGCCGCCCGCTGCCGCTTCCGGCGAGCAGTGGCCGATCGACAGGCCCGACGTACCGCCCGAGAAACGGCCGTCCGTCAGCAGCGCGCATGCCTTGCCGAGGCCCTTCGACTTGATGTAGCTGGTCGGGTAGAGCATTTCCTGCATGCCCGGGCCGCCCTTCGGGCCTTCGTAGCGCACGATCACGACGTCGCCGGCCTTGACCTTGTCGTTCAGGATGTTCTCGACCGCTTCGTCCTGCGATTCGGTCACGTGAGCCGAGCCTTCGAACACGAGGATGCTCTCGTCGACGCCGGCCGTCTTCACCACGCAGCCGTCGAGCGCGATGTTGCCGGTCAGCACGGCGAGGCCGCCTTCCTTCGAGAACGCATGCTCGTACGAGCGGATGCAGCCTTCGGCGCGGTCGAGGTCGAGGCTCGGCCAGCGCGTGTTTTGGCTGAACGCGACCTGCGTCGGAATGCCGGCCGGGCCGGCCAGGTAGAACGTGCGGACCGCTTCGTCCTGCGTGCGCACGATGTCCCACTGATCGAGCGCGTCCTTCAGCGTCGGTGCGTGGACGGTCGGCACGTCGGTGTGCAGCTTGCCGGCGCGCTCGAGCTCGCCGAGGATCGCCATGATGCCGCCTGCGCGGTGCACGTCCTCGATGTGGTACTTGTTCGTGTTCGGCGCGACCTTGCACAGCTGCGGCACGGTGCGCGACAGGCGGTCGATGTCCTTCATCGTGAAGTCGATGCCGGCTTCCTGTGCGATCGCGAGCAGGTGCAGGATCGTGTTGGTCGAGCCGCCCATCGCGATGTCGAGCGTCATCGCGTTCTCGAACGCCTTGAAGCCGACCGAGCGCGGCAGCACGCGTTCGTCGTCCTGCTCGTAGTGCTGGCGCGTCAGTTCGACGATGCGGCGGCCGGCGCGCTTGAACAGCTGTTCGCGATCGGCGTGCGTGGCGACGACCGTGCCGTTGCCGGGCAGCGACAGGCCGAGCGCTTCGGTCAGGCAGTTCATCGAGTTCGCGGTGAACATGCCCGAGCACGAGCCGCAGGTCGGGCACGCCGAGCGTTCGACTTCGGCGACGTCGGCATCCGAATACGACTGGTCGGCCGCGATCACCATCGCGTCGACGAGGTCGAGCTTCTTCAGTTCGATGGCTTTGGTGACCGGGTTCGCGAGGCGCGTCTTGCCGGCTTCCATCGGGCCGCCCGACACGAAGATCACCGGAATGTTCAGGCGCATCGCGGCCATCAGCATCCCCGGCGTGATCTTGTCGCAGTTCGAGATGCATACCATCGCGTCCGCGCAGTGCGCGTTCACCATGTATTCGACCGAGTCGGCGATGATGTCGCGGCTCGGCAGCGAGTGCAGCATGCCGTCGTGGCCCATCGCGATGCCGTCGTCGACCGCGATCGTGTTGAATTCCTTCGCGACGCCGCCCGCGGCTTCGATCTCGCGCGCGACGAGCTGGCCGAGATCCTTCAGGTGCACGTGCCCGGGAACGAACTGGGTGAACGAGTTGACGACCGCGATGATCGGTTTCGAGAAATCGTCGTCTTTCATGCCGGTGGCGCGCCACAGCGAGCGCGCACCTGCCATGTTGCGGCCGGCGGTGGAGGTTTTGGAACGGTAAGTGGGCATGGTGAAAGCTGAAGAAATATCGCGGGAAAAGGGTGGAGGCTCGGGAATAAAGGCCTCTCTCGCGCCCGTGCGAACAACCTCTTGAGCTGCGCCCTGGGCAAACTTCGCGATTATCCCACAGCCGCCGGGCCCGTGGCGCCGGCGGGAGCGGGCGAGCGGCGCGCCGGACAGCGGCCATGCTCCCCCGGCGCGCCCGGGCTCGCCGGCACGCAGCCCGACGCAGGTCATTGCCGGCGCAACCGGCGCGCGGCTTCACCGCCCGTTCTGCCGATGGTGAAGCCGCGCCGTGCGGCTCGATCGCGCGTCAATCGAGCAGCGTCAGGATCTCGTCGTACAGCGCCTTCGGAATTCGCACGCCGTTCGCGATGCTGCGCGCGCGAGCGTCGAAGCGCCGTTGCGACGGCAGCCGCGCGCCTTGCGCGACGATCGATTCGAACATCCGCTCGCCGCGCGCAAGCCCCGCGTCGAGCTCGTCACCGAGAAACACCTTCGGATCGAACGCGATCACGAGTTCGCCGTGGCACGGCGTCGCGCCGACGCCTTCGTCGAAATCCATCGATTCCCGGCTCGTCATGTCGCCGATCAGCGCGCCGCCGAGCAGCTCGACCATCGCCGCGAGCGCCGAGCCCTTGTGCCCGCCGAACGTGCGCATCGCGCCCTGCAGCGCGGCTTTCGGATCGGTGGTCGGCTGGCCATCCGCGTCGATCGCCCAGTGCGACGGAATCGCCTTGCCCTGTTTCGCGTGCAGCTCGATGTCGCCGCGCGCGATCGCGCTGGTCGCGAAGTCGAACACGAACGGCTCGCCGCCCGGGCGCGGCCATGCGAACGCGATCGGGTTGGTGCCGAACACCGGCTCGCGGCCGCCTTCCGGCGCGACCCAGCTATGGCTCGGGTTCATCGCGATGCCGACCAGCCCTTCGGCGGCGATCGCCTCGACCTCGGGCCACAGCGCGGAGAAGTGATAGCAGTGGTTGATCGTCATCGCGGCGATGCCGTGCTGCTTCGCCATCTCGACGAGGACGGGCAGCCCGGTCTCGAAGCTCAGCAGCGAGAAGCCGCGATGCGCGTCGACCGCGACGATCGATGACGACAGCCGGCGCAGCGTCGGCACGGCTTGCGGATCGACCTTGCCTTTCTTCAGCGAGCGCACGCAGACGAGCAGCCGGTACACGCCGTGCGAATGGCACTCGTCGCGCTGGCCCTGCGTGATCACGTTGGCGATGGCGTGCGCATGCGCGTCCGACATCCCGTTGTGCGTCAGCACGCGCAGCGCGAGTGCGCGCACTTCATCGAGCGACAGGACGACTTCGGTTGCGCGCTCAGCCATGGTTCACCTCGCGCGGGGCGGGCACGCCGTCGATGCGTTGCGGCACGTGCAGCGGATTGCCGCTGCGAATCGCGTCCGGCAGCAACGCGTCCGGCACGTCCTGGTACGACACGGGGCGCAGGAAGCGCTCGATCGCGCGTGCGCCGACGGACGTCGTGCGCGTGTCGGACGTCGCCGGGAACGGGCCGCCGTGCACCATCGCGTGGCCGACCTCGACGCCCGTGCCGAAACCGTTGACGAGAATGCGGCCGGCCTTGCGTTCGAGCGTCGGGCGCAGCGCGGCGAAGAGTGCCGCGTCGCCGTCGGCGAGATGCGCGGCGATCGTCAACTGACCTTCGAGCGACTTCAGCACGCGATGCAGCGTGCCGGCATCCGGGCAGCGCACGATCAGCGATGCGGGGCCGAACACTTCGTCGCGTAATTCGCGGTGCGCGACGAACGCATCGGCGGACGTCGCGAACAGCGCCGCGCGGGCCTGGTGACGGCCGCCTTCCGCGCCTTCGGCCAGCAGCTCGACCGCATCGTGATCGCGCAGCGCCGCGACGCCTTGCGCGTAGCTCGCGTGGATGGCCGGTGTCAGCATCGTCTGCGCGGCGACGGCACGCACGGCATCGGCCGCCGCGGCTTCGAATGCGCGCAGCGCGGGGCCGTCCACCGCGAGCACGAGGCCTGGATTCGTGCAGAACTGGCCGGCGCCGAGCGTGAGCGACGCGACGAATTGCGCTGCGATGGTGTCGTGACGGGCGTCGAGCGCGGCGGGACACAGCAGCACGGGATTGATCGAGCTCATTTCAGCATAGACGGGAATCGGCTCGGCTCGCGCGGCCGCGATATGCATCAGCGCGACGCCGCCGCGGCGCGAGCCAGTGAAGCCGACCGCCTTGATGCGCGGATCGGCGACGAGCGCCTGACCGATCTCGCGCGATGCGTCGAACAGCAGCGAGAACACGCCGGCCGGCATCCCGCATTCGCGCACGGCCTGCTGGATCGCGCGGCCGACGAGTTCCGACGTGCCCGGATGCGCGGAATGCGCCTTGACGATCACCGGGCAGCCGGCCGCGAGCGCTGACGCCGTGTCGCCGCCGGCCACCGAGAACGCGAGCGGGAAGTTCGACGCGCCGAACACGACAACGGGCCCGATCGCGACGTTGCGCAGGCGCAGATCGACGCGCGGCAGCGGCTTGCGCTCGGGACGCGCCGGATCGATCCGCGCGTCGAGAAAGCCGCCGTCCCGGACGAGCGACGCGAACAGCGCGAGCTGCCCGACCGTGCGGCCGCGTTCGCCTTCGATGCGTGTGCGCGGCAGCCCGGTTTCGACGACGCAGCGCTCGATCAGGTCGTCGCCGAGCGCCATGATGTGGCGGCCGATTGCGTCGAGGAACGCGGCGCGCGCGTCGGGCGACGTTTCGCGATAGGTGTCGAACGCGTCGTCGGCGAGCGCGCACGCCGTTTCGAGGTCGTGCAGGCTCGCGCCGCCGAACGCCGGTTCGAGCGGTTCGCCGGTGGTGGCGGCGAGCGCGTGGAGGGTGCCGTTCTGTCCGGTGACGGCCGACGGGCCGATCAGGAGCTGACCTGTGAGTTGCATGGTTTTCCTCGGAAAAGGCAGGGCCGGGCGTACTGCGCCCGGCCGTTGGAAGGGGAAAAGGGCTGAAAAAGGGCGCGGGCGCGTCAGTCCTCGTCGTCGTCGAGTTGCAGCTTGTCGGCGCGCACGCCGGTGTTTGCGCCCCAGTAGTAGATGACGAGCGCGACGGCCGCGACGACGACCGTGTCGTACGGATGCGCGAGCCGGCCCGTGCCGCCGAAGCCGCCGAGATACGACAGCACGATCATCGCCGCATAGAACGCGATCAGCCACGCGGACGAACGCACCTGCTCGGCGAGGCTCAGGTGTGCGGTCGGCACCCAGCGGCGGCATGCGAGATAGATGACGAACATCACGATCTGCAGCCCGAGCAGCCAGGACACCGTGCTCCAGCCCGACCAGTAGACGATCAGCGCGGCGATCACGAACGACGCGGGGCCGGTGACGCCGAACGCGCTGGCGCGGAACGGTCGCGGCAGGTCGGGCGCGGTGCGGCGCAGTGCGGCGACCGACACGGGCGCGACCGCATAGCTCAACACCAGCGCGGCCGACACGATGTTGATCAGCGCTTCCCACGACGGGAACGGCAGCGTCCAGAAGATCGCGAGGCCGAACGTGAGCCACAGGCCCGCGCGCGGGATGCCGGACGCTTCGTCGACGCGCGTGAACACCTTGAAGAACGTGCCCGTCTTCGCCCAGCCGTAGACGACCCGCGGCGTCGCGTTCATATAGATGTTGCCGCAGCCGCTCGGCGAGATCATCGCGTCGGCGACGACCATCACCGCGAGCCAGCCGACGCCGAGCGCGAGCGCGATGTCGCGGTACGGCAGTGAGAACGCCTTGCTCACGTCGTGCCAGCCGGCGGCGAGCATGGCCGTCGGGATGCTGCCGATGAACGCGAGTTGCAGCAGCACGTAGATCAGCGTCGACAGCAGGATCGACAGGATCAGCGCGATCGGGATCGTGCGCTGCGGATTGCGCACCTCGCTCGCGACCGACACGATCGGCGTGAGCCCGAGATACGCGAAGATGATGCCGCCCGCGGACACGGCCATCTCGATGCCCGGCATGCCGAACGGCGCGAAGCCGTGCACGGTCAGGTTCGCGGGCTTGAAGAACGTGAACAGCACGCCGATCACCGCAAGCGGCACGATGAACTTGAAGACGCTGATGATGTTGTTCGCCTTCGCGAACGTCTTCACGCTCGAATAGTTCAGGTAAAAGAAGAAGCAGAGCAGCGCGGCCTGCACGAGCCAGCCGAGTGTGGTCGGGTCGCTCGATCCTTCGATCGTCAGGCCCGGAAACCACGCGGCCGCGTACTGGCGCGCGGCGACCACTTCGATCGCGATCAGGCTCGAGAACGCGATCAGCGTGATGAAGCCCATCAGGTAGCCGAGCAGCGGGCCGTGCGAGAACACCGGGTAGCGCACCACGCCGCCCGCGCGCGGCAGCGCGGCGCCGAGTTCGCAGTAGACGATGCCGAGCAGCAGCACCGCGAAGCCGCCGAGCAGCCACGAGAAGATACCGGCCGGGCCCGCGATCGTCGATACGTGACTCGCGGCGAACAGCCACCCCGAACCGAAAATGGCGCCGAGACCGATGAACGTGAGATCGGTCAGCGACAGCTGTTTCTTGAACTTGCCGTGACCCGCGTCGGGGTGCGCGGAACGGGAAAGCGGGACGGACGGGTGTGCGTTGCCTTGGCCTGGCATGGGCTTGTCTCCTGGAGGGAATATCGGCACAGGCTCGATGTGCGCCGCGCTCCGACGGAGCAGTGGCGCTCGCCTGCAGGCCGGCGTCGCCCGGTTCGAACGACCGGGGCGGGCCGCGGCCCGTTCACGCGCGGCGCGACGCCGGGGTTGGCGTGAACGGCCCGCAGGCCATGCCGGACCGGGGACGGCGGCGCGTAGCGGGGCAAGCCCGCGCGCCGCCGCCGGGGGCGTCGATCAGAGACCGACGTCGGGCAGCACCGGGCGCGTTTCCAGCGCCTTCGCGACGATCGCCTTCACTTCCGCGAGCGTGTCGCCTTGCAGCGCGAGGCGCGGCGGACGCGTGATCGCGCTGCCGCGGCCGACCAGCTCTTCGCACAGCTTGATGCACTGCACAAGGTCCGGGCGTGCGTCGAGGTGCAGCAGCGGCATGAACCAGCGATACAGCGCGAGCGCTTCGTCGAAGCGCTTCTGCTTCGCGAGGCGGAACAGCGTCTCGCCTTCCTTCGGAAATGCGTTCGACATGCCCGACACCCAGCCTTCGGCGCCGACCGCGATGCTCTCGACCACGACGTCGTCGAGGCCCGCGAACAGCACGAAGCGATCGCCGACCGCGTTGCGCAGGTCGATGAAGCGGCGCGTATCGCCCGACGAATCCTTGAAGCAGACGATGTTCTCGCAATCCTGCAGCGCGATCAGCACGTCGGGCGTCACGTCGTTCTTGTAGATCGGCGGGTTGTTGTAGACCATCACCGGCAGGTCGGTGCTCGTCGCGACCGCGCGAAAGTGCGCGGCGGTTTCGTGCGGTTTTGCCGAGTAGACGAGCGCGGGCATCACCATCACGCCGTCGACGCCGACGCGCTGCGCTTCGCGCACCGTGTTGCGCGCGAATTCGGTCGTGAATTCGGCGATGCCGGCGATCACGGGAACCTTGCCGCCGGCCGCGTCGCGTGCGGCTTCGATCACCTGGAGCTTCTCGCTCGTCGACAGCGACGTGTTTTCGCCGACCGTGCCGCAGACCACGAGGCCCGACACGCCGTCGTTCACCAGGTTCTTGACCACGCGGTGCGTGGCGTCGATGTCGAGGGAAAAGTCCGGCTTGAACTGGGTGCTGACGGCCGGGAAAACCCCGGTCCACTGAATGGCGTTTCGGCTCACTGAAATCTCCTACGTGTTCGTATCGGTCGGCCGACAGGTGTCGGTGTGGCAACCAGTATCGCCGCGCAAACGCCCATCACGCTTGAGTCGTATCGCGGAGCAAAATGACGAAATCGGCACAGCGGCCGGCAGGGGCGCCGGGGGCGCGTTGCACTATGCCGATTTCGTCGTCGTCCTCATCGAAAAGCCACAAGCGGACGGACGCGCGACGGAGGAAGCTATGCTCCTTTCCCCACTTCGGACGGCTCATGATGAAGCGCATCCAGATCATCGATTCGCACACGGGCGGCGAACCCACACGGCTCGTCGTGTCCGGCTTTCCGTCGCTCGGCAATGGCACGATGGCCGAGCGCCGCGACGTGCTCGCGCGCGAGTACGATCGCTACCGCGCCGCGTGCATCCTGGAGCCGCGCGGCAGCGACGTGCTGGTCGGCGCGCTGCTGTGCGAGCCCGTCTCGCCCGACGCGGCGGCCGGCGTGATCTTCTTCAACAATAGCGGCTACCTGGGCATGTGCGGGCACGGCACGATCGGCGTCGTGCGCACGCTGCATCACATGGGCCGCATCGCGCCGGGCGTGCACCGGATCGAGACGCCGGTCGGCACCGTCGAGGCGACGCTGCACGACGACCTGTCGGTCAGCGTGCGCAACGTGCCCGCGTATCGCCACGCGCAGGCCGTCGAAGTCGACGTGCCGGGATACGGCCCCGTGAAGGGCGACATCGCGTGGGGCGGCAACTGGTTCTTCCTGATCAGCGACCACGGGCAGCGCATCGCCGGCGACAACGTCGCGGCGCTTACCGCGTATGCGTCGGCCGTGCGCGCAGGGCTCGAACGCGCGGGCATCACCGGCGCCAACGGCGGCGAGATCGACCACATCGAGCTGTTCGCCGACGATCCCGCGCACGACAGCCGCAGCTTCGTGCTGTGCCCGGGGCTCGCTTACGACCGTTCGCCGTGCGGCACCGGCACCAGCGCGAAACTCGCGTGCCTCGCGGCCGACGACAAGCTCGCGCCGGGCGCGGTGTGGCGGCAGGCGAGCGTGATCGGCAGCGTGTTCCACGCGAGCTACGAGCTGGCCGACGGCGGCATCGTGCCGACGATTCGCGGCAGCGCGCATCTGAGCGCGGAAGCGACGCTGCTGATCGAGGAAGACGATCCGTTCGGGTGGGGCATCGGGTCGTGAGCGAAACGAAGACCGACGTCGTCGTGATCGGCGCCGGCATCGTCGGCGCGGCGTGCGCGCACGAACTCGCGCGGCGCGGGCTGCGCGTGCTCGTCGTCGACGACGCGAGCGGCGGCGCGACCGGCGCGGGCATGGGGCACCTCGTCGCGATGGACGACAACGCGGCCGAACTCGCGCTGAGCCATTACTCGATCGAACTCTGGCGCGAGTTGAGCGGCGAGATGCCCGACGGCTGCGCATACCGCACTTGCGGCACGCTGTGGCTCGCGGCCGATGCGAACGAGATGGATCTGGCGCGCGCGAAACAGGCGACGCTGGCCGCGCACGGCGTGGCCGGCGAGCTGATCGATGCGGCAGCGCTCGCGCGACTGGAGCCGATGCTGCGCGCGGGCCTCGGCGGCGCGCTGAAGATTCCCGGCGACGCGATCCTCTACGCGCCCGTCACCGCGAACTGGCTGTTGCAGCGGGCGCCGCGCATCACGTTGCGCCGCGAGCGGGCCGTCGCGGTCGATGGCCCGAGCGTGATGCTCGCGAGCGGCGACGTGCTGCGCGCGGAGCGTGTGGTCGTCGCGAACGGCGTGGCGGCGCGCACACTGCTGCCCGAACTGCCGCTGCGCCCGAAAAAGGGCCATCTGCTGATCACCGACCGCTATCCGGGCCACGTGTCGCACCAGCTCGTCGAGCTCGGCTATGCGGCGAGCGCGCACGCGAGCGACGGCACGTCGGTCGCGTTCAACGTGCAGCCGCGGCCAACCGGTCAGTTGCTGATCGGCTCGTCGCGCCAGTTCGACACCGAGGATTCGCAGGTCGAGCCGCCCGTGCTCGCGCGCATGCTGCGCCGCGCGGTCGGTTACCTGCCGGATCTGGCCGAGCTCAACGGCATCCGCGCATGGACCGGCTTCCGCTCCGCGAGCCCCGACGGCCTGCCGCTGCTCGGCGAGCATCCGTCGCGCCCGGGCGTGTGGCTCGCGGTCGGGCACGAAGGGCTCGGTGTGACAACCGCGCCGGGCAGTGCGCGGATCGTCGCCGCGCTGATGGCCGGCGAGCGGCCGCCCATCGATATCGAACCGTATTTGCCGGGACGCTTCTTGAGCGCGTCCCGCGTAGCCGGAGCGCTGACATGAAACGACCCCCACGTTCACTTCGTCCGCTGTCGACCGGAGTTGGCGCTTCGGCGCTGGCGTCGGTCCCATGCAAGGCGTCCCCCGCGAGGGCGGTCAGCCGCCTTGGGGCGGCCCGGCGGAGGCTGACATGATCATTCATCTGGACGGCCGCGCGATGACGGTGGCCGATGGCGCGACCGTCGCGGCCGCCGTCGCGGCGAGCGGCGACGACACGACGCGCGTGTCGTGCACGGGCGCGGCGCGTGCGCCGTTTTGCGGGATGGGTATCTGTCAGGAGTGCCGGATGACGATCGACGGCCGGCGCCGGCTCGCGTGCCAGACGCTGTGCCGCGACGGCATGCAGGTGGAGCGCACGCGATGAAACAGGAACGACAGGAACGATTGAGCGTCGACGTCGCGATCGTCGGCGCGGGCCCGGCCGGGCTGTCGGCCGCGGGGGCCGCCGCCCGAAGCGGCGCGACGGTTGCGATCGTGGACGACAACCCGCGCGCGGGCGGGCAGATCTGGCGGCAGCCGGCAGCAGTCGCACCGACGCCGGCCGCTGCCGCACGCCTCGCCGTGCTGCGCCAGCCGAACGTCACGCATCTCGCGGCGACGCGCATCGTCGCCGAAACGCAGCCGGGCACGCTGCTGCTCGAAGACGACGAACGCGGGCGGCTGCTCGATTTCCGGACGCTGATTCTCTGCTGCGGCGCGCGCGAGCTGCTGCTGCCGTTTCCGGGCTGGACGCTGCCGGGCGTGACCGGCGCGGGCGGCTTGCAGGCACTGATCAAGTACGGGCTCGACGTGCGCGGGCAGCGCACGGTGATCGCAGGCAGCGGGCCGCTGCTGCTGGCGAGCGCGGCGACGGCCCGGCAGGCCGGCGCGCGCGTATCGCACGTGCTCGAACAGGCCGCTTGGCGCGACGTGGCCGGCTTCGGTACGGGGCTGTGGCGCTGGCCGTCGAAGCTCGCGCAGGCCGCGAAGCTCGTCACGACCGCGTATCGGCCCGCTGCGTACGTCGTCGAGGCATTCGGCGACGAGCGGCTCGAGCGCGTGCGGATCCGGCACGGCGATCGCGAATTCGACGTCGACTGCGACCGCCTCGCATGCGGCTTCGGCCTCGTGCCGAATACCGTGCTGCCGCGGCATCTCGGCTGCCGGATCGAGAACGACGCGGTGGCCGTCGACGCGCACCAGCGCACGAGCCGCGACGGGTATTTCGCGGCGGGCGAGTGCACGGGCGTCGGCGGCAGCGAGCTGGCGATGGTCGAAGGCGAGATCGCCGGCTATGCGGCGACCGGGCAGACCGCTCGACTGGCCGCGCTCGTCGCGCGGCGCGCGCACTGGCAGGCTTTCGCGGATGCCGTCCGTGAGCGCTTCGCGATCCGCGAACCGATCCGCCGGCTCGCGCGGCCCGACACGCTGCTGTGTCGCTGCGAAGACGTACGGTTCGACGCGGTCGCGCGGGAACCGGGCTGGACGGCCGCCAAGCTGCAGTCGCGTTGCGGGATGGGCGCGTGCCAGGGCCGTGTGTGCGGCGCGGCCGCGCAGGCGCTGTTCGGCTGGACGGCGCCCCCGCCGCGCACGCCGCTCGTGCCCGCGCGGGTCGGCACGCTGATGCTCGACGGCACGGGGGCCTGCGACAGCGCATGATGCGTGACGCTGGCGGACTGTGATGAAGCGGCCCCGGTTTGCGCCGGGCCGTGCCGCTCCTTCCATCTTTATTTCACCTTCACTTTTCCTGGCCGCCGGCCTGGGCCCGCCACGAGCGCGCAGGCGATCGAGCGTCGTGGGCATGGGTACGGGTGGCGGCTCCTTCTGTCGCGGTGCCAGTTCATCGACACAGTGCCCGCGCCGTCGAGCTCCATCGGCAGGATGCGATCGCAGTTCAACTGCATGAAGCGCCGCGCGGCGGGGCCCGCGTGACGGTAGGCAAGGAGGTTTGATTGAGGGTGATCAACCGAATTGCCGATCCGGCACGCAGCGGGACAAACGACAATATACAAAATAATATAATATTGATTCTTTAATCATGTCCCTCCGCCGATGAACGACGATTTCCCGGCCGGGCCGCCCGGCCCCGACCAGATGCGCGCCGCCGCCGGATCGGCCTGTGCGCTCCTGAAGGCGATGTCGAATCCCGACCGGCTGCTGTTGCTGTGCGAACTGTCGCAGGGCGAGCGCTGCGTGAGCGATCTCGAGGCGCGCCTGGACATCCATCAACCGACGCTGTCGCAGCAGCTCGGTGTATTGCGGGACAACGCGCTGGTTCGTACGCGCCGCGAAGGCAAGGCGATTCACTATTCGCTCGACAGTCCGGCCGCGATCGCGGTGATGGGCGTGCTGTACGAACAGTTTTGCGGGGCGACCGTGAAGGAAGTACGCGATGCAGATTGATGCGCTTCATTTCACGCCGTGGCTGTCGCTCATCGGCGGCGTGCTGATCGGGGGCGCGGCCGTGTGGCTGGTCGCGTTCAACGGCCGGATCGCCGGTATCAGCGGGATCGTCGGCGGCCTGCTGACGGCGGGCCGTGCAGAGCGCGGCTGGCGCGCGGCGTTCGTCGCCGGGATGATCGTCGCACCCGTCGTCATGCGTTTCGCCGGGAGCAACTCGATGCCGCAAGTCGACGCCAGCTGGCTTGACGTGATGGTGGCCGGGCTGCTGGTCGGCATCGGCACACGGTACGCGGGCGGCTGCACAAGCGGCCATGGTGTATGCGGAATTTCGCGCGGGGCGCTGCGCTCGGCGGTCGCGACGGCGACCTTCATGGTCGCCGGCTTCGCGACCGTGTTCGTGCGGCTGCACGTTGCGGGGGGCTGACATGCAGGCAGGATTCGCGTTTCTGGCAGGGCTGCTGTTCGGCGTCGGCCTCATCGTGTCGGGTATGGCCGATCCGCGGAAGGTGCTCGGTTTTCTCGACCTGGCGGGCCGCTGGGATCCGTCGCTTGCATTCGTGATGGCCGGCGCGATCGGCGTTGCGGTGTTCGGGTTCGCGTGGGCGAAGCGCCGTACACGGTCGTGGCTCGGCCTGCCGATGCAGTTGCCGGCGCAGCGGGCGATTACCGTGCGCCTCGTCGCGGGAAGCGCGGTATTCGGCATCGGCTGGGGGATTGCCGGGTTTTGTCCCGGGCCTGCGATCGTGTCGATCGGCTTCGGGGTGGCCAAGGGAATCGGGTTCGTCGTCGCGATGCTGGCCGGAATGGCGTTGTTCGAATGGATCGAGCGACGGCGGAATGGGCCGTGAGGCTGGTGCGGCGGCTGCGCTGGAAGAGGGCGCCCGTCACGTCGTGCGTTCGTCCATCGCCGCGATGAGCCAGCCGCCCGGCGGGATGCTGTGGATCGCGTTGGCGGAAGGCGTGCGCTCCGATGTGTTGTTCGACGCCGCGCTCGCGCATGGTGTCAAGATCGCGCCCGGTTCGATCTTCTCGAATGCGGGCCGTTTCGACGGCTATATCCGGCCCGGCTGCGCGCGCGTATTCGATGCGGCGCACGAGGCGGCGTTCGACACACTCGGCCGCCTCGTACGGGAAGCCATGGCGGCCGGGTAAGCGCGACGGCGCCGGCCGGTCGGACTTCCGCATACGCGAGTGCGCCGGCCGGGCGCGGTATCGAAGCGGCAAGCCTCCGCCATTTCATCGGCCGACCGCGTGCGTGGCGAGGTGCTGGCGAATCAGCGACAGGTAACGATCGCCGACCGAGAAATCGCGTGCCGCGCGCGGCCGGGCGGCGGCCGGCCGCAGCGTGGCCGGCGCGCTCATGCCCAGATACCGGCACACGGCCGACGGAAAGGGCTTGCGCGTATGCCCGAGCTGACGCGCCGCGCGTTCGACGCGGGCATCGCCGACCTGGGCACGAAGCCACGCCAGCACTTGGCGATCGGTGTCGTTGACGATACGGACCAGATGTTCCATCGCGCGCCTCACTGTTCATAAATACAGTACTGTAAATATAACCAGTGTTTGCGAGAACCGCAAGCGGCGGCGCGTCGGCTGGCCGTTTCGCCAGGGTCAGCGCGCCGGCGCGGCGGTGCGCGCGAGCCGGGCAGCGGCCGCTGCCGGTGCGGCGATGCCCGTATAGCGCGCATCGGTCAGCGTGCCGAGAAATGCGACGATGTCGTCGATTTCCGCGTCGGTCAGCGCGGGCGGCGTACCGGGCCGGCGGTTCATCGGCGTCGAGTTGACGTTGATGTTGCCGCGATAGGCGGCCGGCACGTCGTCGAACGTTCGGGCGCCGTGATACCAGAAGCCCGGATCGGTCGAGCGCGTGTTGTAGAACGCGACCGCGTCGCGCAGCGTCGTGAACACGCCGTTGTGCATGAACGTCTGCTTGACCGCGACGTTGCGCAGCCCCGGCGTGCGCAGGTAGCCGCACCACTGCGTCGGTTCGGGCCAGCGCAGCCGCCGCGCGGTGTCGCACAGTCCGTTGTCGAAGTGGCGCGGATCGCGGTTCGCCGGCAGCGCACGGTTGCGCGGCACCGCGATCGCGTCGTAGCCGAAATCGGTGAACAGCGAGCGCTCCGGGCGGCTCGACGTGTCCGACAGCGTATGGCAGGTCATGCAATTGCCCTTGTCCGGATTCCGGAACAGCGCGAGCCCGCGCATCTCGGCCGGCGCGAGCGGCTTGCGCGTGCGCAGGAACGCATCGAAGCGCGACGTGAACGGCGCCATCTCGTCGCTGTGCAGATAGGCTTCGACGGCCGCACCGAGCGCGCGCACCAGGCGCTCGGGGTCGCGCCGCACCGGTGCGCCGAAGCGCGCGGCGAGATCGGTCGCGAGTTCGGTCGCATTCACCTTGCGCAGCAGCGCGGCCGGCGACCGGTTGTTCATCTCGTTCGGATCGAACAGCGGCCCGCGGATCTGTTCGGCGAGCGTATCCGCGCGGCCGTCGCTGAACAGGCCGCCGAACGGCGACGGCGCGGGCGCATCGTCGTCCTGATAGAAGTGGCGGCGCGGCACGTAGCGCACGTACAGCAGCGACGGCGCATTGCGCTGGCTGAAGCGCCCGGGCCGGCTGCCTTCCGGCACGCCGGGCCCGGCAAGCGACGCGGCCGACAGCGTCGGCGCGAACGCGCGGCCCGGATCGTGGCAGCCCGCGCAGGACATGCCGCGCGGCTCGGACAGCCGTGCGTCGAAGAAGATCCGGCGGCCGAGCGCGACGAGCGTCGGGTCGGGCGCGAAGCGCGCGGTGGCCGCATCGATCTTGCCCGTCACCTGCGGCGTGCCGTTGCCGATCGTGTCGACGACGCGCGACGGCGGCGCGCCGGGCAGCAGGACCGTTTCGGCCGGCGCGGCGTGGGTCGCGAGCGTCAGGCCGGCGAGCAGGGTGGCGGCAAGCGTGTGCAGACCACGTACGCCCGGCCCGTCACGTCGAACTTCGTCACTCACGGCGCGATGAACCCCGTCTTGTCGCAGGCGAGCGTCCTGCCCGACTGATTGCACGACGCCAGGAGCTTGCCGGCCGCCGAATACGCATGGAACACCCAGCCCGTCGCCGGGGCGGCGTTGCGCTCCATGATCAGGAAACCGAAGCTGTTGTTGTGCGATAGCCGCTCGATCACGGCGCCCGGCGCGGGTGTCAGGCCGGCCGGGAACGGGTCGGGCAGTGCGACGTCGAGGTTGTCGCCGCCGTTGCCGGACACGATCGTCGCCGGGTGCCCCGACGAGAAGTTGATCGCCTGGAAATCGTGCACGTGGCCATGCAGCGCGACGTGCACGCCCGGCGGGTAGTACGCCTGCGCGTTGAGGCTCGACATCACCGACTGCAGCGCGAGGTTGCCCGGCGCGGGCGTGCTGCCGGCGATCGGCGCGAATGCGAGAATCGGATGATGGTTCGTGAAGATCGTCGTCGTCATGCCGGGCTTCGACGCGAGCGATGCGACCGTCTGGAACTGCTTCTGGTAGATGCCGAATTGCGCGTCGGTGGTCTTGAGCGGCGTGCGGCCGACCTTCGCGGTGTCGAACACGATCACCTGCGAGCCGTCGCCGAGCGACACCGCATAGGGTTCCGAATAGTTTGCGTCGTTGTCGTTGGCCGGATCGTCGCACGAGCGGGCGGCCGAGTACGGGCGCGGGTCGAGGAAGCGGAACCACCCCTGGCCCGCCCGCGCGCATTCCTCGTGGTTGCCGCGCACGACCACCCACGGCGCCTTCGCGAGCAGCGGCGCGGCCGGGCGGAACAGGTCGGCCTGCCACGTATCCCAGCCGTAGCCCCACGGGCTGTCCTTGCAGCCGGCGATGTCCGGCGGGCATGCGTTCTCGCGGTAGTGGTAGTCGCCGACGTGCAGCACGAGATCGGGCGACAGCTTCGCGACGCTGGCCGCGATCGTGCCGAGCGGCCAGACCGCGGCGTCGTTGCACGCCTGCCATGCATTGTCGGCCTTCTTCATCCGGCAGCCCGTGTCGGCGATGATCGCGATGCGCCGCGGCTGCGCTTTCGGCAGCGGCAGCGTGCGGCCCGCGACGCTTGCCGCCTGCGCGCCGGCGGGTAGCGTGGCCTCGCAGACGGATACCGGGAAGCTCGACGGTTTCGAATCGGCCGGGTCGCTGGCGGTCGGCCGCTGGGCGACGGTCGCGGCGCCCGCGCGCAGCGCCATGCGCGACAGCTTGCCGTCGACGGTCAGTTGCGGGCATATCGGATCGCCGGCCGACGCGGGCGTGTAGTTTGTGATGACGCGCGCGATCGCCTGGTTCGCATCGCCGATCTCGACCCATGCGGCCTGGACGTTGGCCGACGCGCTGGCCGGATCGTCCGGCGTATCGATGTGATTCGAGCACGCGGACAGCGCGGCGAGGGCAACAAGCGGGGCGCAGCGCACGAGCAGCGCGCGCGAGAGGATTCGTCGCATGGGAAGGGGAAGCGCCGTAGGAAAGCCGTCAACGATACGCAGCGCGAATGTAAGAAATGTGAAAAGCGCGGTGCGACAGCGCGCATGAACGGGGCAATCGGCCTTGACTTCAAGCCGGCTTGAAGCAGTACAGTCCGGTTCGTCATCAACGAATCGGAAGGGAATCGACGATGGAAGCCAACCGGCCCAACGAAGCGCAATCCGCGCTCTGGAACGGTCCGTCGGGGCGCGCATGGGTCGATGCGCAGGCACTGATGGACCGGATGTTCGAGCCGTTCGAAACGCTGCTGGCGGATGCCGCGGCAGCGTCGTCCGCAATGCACGTGCTCGATGTCGGCTGCGGCACGGGCGCGGTCACGCTCGCGATCGCGCGGCGGCTCGGCGCGGGCGCGCAGTGCACGGGCATCGACATTTCGGCGCCGATGATCGACGCTGCCCGCACGCGTGCCGAACGCAGCGGCGTGCGCGCCCGGTTCGTGTGCGCGGACGGGCAGACGCATGCGTTCGAGCCCGCCAGCGTCGACTTGATCGTGTCGCGCCTCGGCGTGATGTTCTTCGAGGACCCGGTGCGGGCGTTCGCGAACCTGCGGCATGCGGCGCGGCCCGGCGCGCGGATGCGGTTCGTCGCGTGGCGCGGCGCGGCCGACAACCCGTTCATGACGACGGCCGAGCGGGCGGCCGCGCCGCTGTTGCCGAACCTGCCCGCGCGCCAGCCCGGCGCGCCGGGGCAGTTCGCGTTCGGCGACCGGCAGCGGATCGCGTCGGTGCTGTCGGACAGCGGCTGGGCCGACGTCGCGATCGAGCCGGTCGACCGCGCGTGTGTGCTGCCGGCGTCCGCGCTGGACGACTACATCGCCCGGCTGGGCCCCGTCGGCCTCGCATTGCTGAAGACGGACGAAGCAACGCGGCAGCGCGTGATCGACACGACGCGCGCGGCGTTCGAGCCGTACGTGCATGGCGCCGAGGTGCGGTTCGATGCGGCGTGCTGGCTGGTGACGGCGCGCGCGCCGTCTGCCTGACGTGTCGCGTGAAAGCCGCGGAAGCGGATCAGGGAAGCCCTGGCCGCCCGTCCGCGCCGGGATGACGCGCACCCGTGTGACGAAGCAGGGCCGCGCGACGTGCGTGCGTCAGCGTTGGCGCGCGCGCAGCATCAACCACGCGCAACCACCGGCCGCCAGCACGAGACCGAGCAGGACGGCCTCCACGCCGAGCGCGAAACCGGGCGGCATTTCGCCGCTGTTCGGCACCGGCGCCAGGTTGCCGGCCATTGCGATTGCGCCGCCGGCGAGCAGCGCCGCGCAGACGATCCAGTAGATCTTGCCGCGCGGCGGCGCCGCGCGGATTCGCCACAGCGCGATGGCGCCGCCGCCGAGGTACAGCACGGCGAGCGTGGCGAGCGCGATGATGTCGGCGGCGCGGCTGTGCAGCAGCCCGCTCATTCGGCCTCCGTCGCGTGCCCCGGCGCGCGGCTCAGCAGATGCGTGCGCGTGTCCGCCGCGAGCGACACGTAGCGTTCGTACTGGCGCAGCACGTCGGCAATCACTTCGTCGCCGCGCAGGTATTCGACGTCGTAGCCGAGCCGGCCGTCCTCGAAGAACGTGACGATGCCATACACGTGCGCACGCGACGCGTCCGGCTCGGCCGCCTCGCGCACCAGGAACGCGGCCGCGGATTTTGCGGTGACGCGCACGCCGTACACGAAATCGCGATGGTCGGCGGTCGGCACGGTGAGCCGCACCGCATCGTCGCTGTCGCGCTGCACGTGCGCATCGACGCCGCTCGCGCGCAGCTCGTCGGCGACCTTGCGCAGCGCGGGCTCGACCGTTTCCGCGACGAACTGGCGCGCCTCGGCTTCGGTCGTCTGCCGCAGGATGTGCGTCAGGCGGTGGCGCCAGTGCTGCCCGGTCCAGAAGCTCGTCGCCGGCGCGACGTCCTGCGAATAGTGCGCGCGGTCGGCCGCGAGCCCGCGCCACAGCCCGTAGCAGAGCGCGAGCATGATGAGGGCAACCGGCAGCGCGGCGATCAGCGTCATCGCCTGCAATGCGCCGAGCCCGCCCGCGACGAGCAGCACCGCGGCCGTCACGCCGAGCAGCGCGGCCCAGAACAGCCGCTGCCAGACCGGCGAATGCGCGCTGCCGCGCGTCGCGATCTGGTCGATCACGAACGCGCCCGAATCCGCGGACGTGACGAAGAACACCGCGATCAGCACGATCGCGACGATCGACAGCAGTTGCGGCAACGGCAGGAAATCGAAGAAGCGGAACAGCAGCGCATCGACGCTGGTCGCCGTCTGCGCGAGCGCGCCGGCCGCGCCGTGCGTATCGAGCCAGATCGCGCTGTTGCCGAACACCGTCATCCACACGAGGTTGAACGCCGTCGGCACGAGCAGCACGCCGATCACGAACTGGCGGATCGTGCGGCCGCGCGAGATGCGCGCGATGAACATGCCGACGAACGGCGACCACGACACCCACCACGCCCAGTAGAGGATCGTCCAGCCGCCGAACCAGCCTTCCTCGCGCGGCGGCGCGTATGCATAGGTGCGGAACGACAGGTCGACGAGGCTCGACAGGTACTGACCGATGTTGTCGGCGAGCGCGCGCAGCAGGAACGCCGTCGGGCCCGCGATGGCCACGAACGCGAGCAGCAGGAACGCGAGCAGCAGGTTCAGCTCGGACAGCCTGCGCACGCCCTTGTCGAGGCCGCTCGCGGCCGACAGCCCCGCGAGGATCACGACGAGCGCGACGAGCCCGAGGCGAAACGTATTGCTGCCCGTGTCCCAGCCGGCGACCGTATGCAGGCCCGCGCTCAGCTGCATCACGCCGTAGCCGAGCGTCGTCGCGATGCCGGCGACCGTGCCGACCAGCGCGAACGCATCGACCGTGTGGCCGATCCAGCCGTCGATGCGCTCGCGCAGCACCGGATACAGCCCCGAGCGCAGCGTCAGCGGCAGGTTGTAGCGGAAGCCGAAGTACGCGAGCACGAGCCCCATCAGCCCGTAGATGGCCCACGCATGGAAGCCCCAGTGGAAGAAGGTCATCAGCATCGCCTCGCGCGCGGCGTCGGGCGTGCCGGGGTCGACCGTCGGCGGCTTCAGGAAATGCTGCATCGGCTCGCCGACGCCGAAGTACATCAGCCCGATGCCCATGCCGGCCGCGAACAGCATCGCCGTCCACGACACGAAGCTGAATTCGGGTTCGGCATCGTCGGGGCCGAGCCGGATCTTCCCGAAGTCGCTGGCGGCGATCAGCATGAGAAACACGAGGAAGCCGGTGACGGCGAGCACGTAGAACCAGTCGAAACGTGCGATGACCCATTGCTGGCCGGCGAGGAACAGCGCGCCGGCTTCGCTCGGGTGCAGCGCGCACACGACGAGCAGCGCGCCGATCACGGCGAGCGCGGGCAGGACGACCTGCGGCTTGAATGTCGTGCGAGGCGAGGGACGGAGATCCGGCATGGCGGGTATCCAGTTGTGGGCGCAACGACGCGCAACGCCGCCCGGCGCGCACGTCGCGCGTCGGACCCTGATACGGCATGCGTCGAGTGTACCGCGGTGTCAGGACTGCAAGAACGGGTATGCAGAGGGAATCGAACCTGACGAATTGTAAGGTATCGGGGCGATCGGGAAAACCGGCGCGCTGCGCCGGCCGGGCTGGTGGCGGGACGGGGAAACGTCGTGGAGAACGTCTATGGGGCGCCCGGACGGCGCATGCAGGGTGCGCATCGTCCGGGGCGTGGAGAGCGTGCCGAGGGGCCGCCCGTCGGGTTCAGAACGTGACGGCGATCCCCGCCATGCCGACGAACTGGCCGCGCGTCGTCGACGGCGTGAGCTGCTGCGAATCGCCGACGATCGGCGCCGCGTCGACGATGTGCCCGGCGCCTTGTGCGCCGAGCGTCTGCCCGCTCGAATGCGTGTACGCCTGCAGCGCGTAGAGCGTCGTGCGTTTCGACAGGCTGTACGACTCCTTCAGCGAGTACTGTTGATAGCGGGCCGCGCTCGCGACGCCGTTCGCCTTCGATGCGAGCGTGTACGCGAATGCGCCGGCCACCGAGAACGTCGGCGTGAAGCGGTACGCGGCGAGCGCGCCGTAGGTGTTGAACACGGCCGTGTCGGTGAAGGCCGAGCCGTTGCCGGGCAGGTACTTCACGTTCGAATAGTTGAGCCCCATCGTCAGGTCGCCGAGCGTGTAGTTGCCGGCCGCCGCGACCTGTTCGACGGCCTTCGCGGTCAGATAACCCTGGTTCAGCACGGATACCGCGAAGCTGCCCGACGCCGCGGTGGCCGGATTCTGGAAGCCTGCGGACGAACCCGAGCTGTTGATCCGCAGGTAGCCGGCCGCGATCCCGATCGGCCCGTTCGCGTAGCGCAGCGCGGCGCTGAACGTGTTGCCCTTGCCGGTCGCGCCGGCGATGCCGCCGAATGCGTACATCGCGCTCGCGGTGAGTCCGGCGAAGGTCGGCGACGTATAGGTGACCGAGTTGTTCACGCGGATCGTCGTGTCGAGGCCGTCGATGTCGCCGGGATGCGCGCCGGTGGCGCCGGTCAGCCAACTGCTCGACGCGTACGGGCCGACGAACAGGAAGTACGGCGTGTACTGGCGGCCGGCCGTGACCGTGCCGTAGCGAACGTTGCGCAGGCCGACGAAGGCCTGGCGGTTGAAGATCGTGCCGGCGGCGGCCTGCGCGCCCGTATTCAGGTTGAAGCCGGCCTGCAGGTCGAAGATCGCGTGCGTGCCGCCGCCGAGATCCTCGTCGCCGCGCAGCCCGAACTTCGACGCATACAGGTTGCCGTCGCGCATATAGACGTTCGAGTGTCCCTGCTGGTTGTTCACGTACGCGATCGAATCGTCGACCACGCCGTACAGCGTCACGCTGCTCTGCGCATGGGCGGCGGTCGTGCCGAGCGACGCGGCCGATAAAATGAGGATTGCATAACGGTTGACGGGTGCTGTCATTGTCGATCTCCGGGTCTCTTCATCTTTTCAAGGGGGGCGGGAGGTTGAATGCCTCCTCTGTGGCAGGCGGCGGGCCGCGCGAACGGCCCGCCTGATCGGGTTGGCTTCGGCCTCAGCGGTTCAGCGGTTCAGTGGTCGAACGCGACGACGAGGCGGCGCCATGCGCCGTCCCGCGTATCCTGCTCGACGCGCGCACCGCGCACGGCCACCGGGCCTTGCAGCGACGCGGGCAACAGGATCTCGACACGGTCGGCCGGGCGCGCCGGGCGGCCGTCCCAGCGGACCGACACGCCGAGCGCGCCGGACGCCTCGCGGCCGGTCTCGATGCGCCACAGTCCGTATTCGCCGTCGCGCCACGCTTCCGTTTCGCCGTCGTCCTCGACGCATTCGCCGTACGCGACGCCGTCCTCGATCCGTGGCGCGACGAGGAAGCCGCGCGTGTCGGCGCGCGCACCGAAGTGCTGTTCCGCGACGTTCAGCGGCAGCACGCGGCCTTCGCGCAGCGGCATCACCGGCGTGTCGAGCGGCGCGGGCAGCGTCACGCTCGCGCCGCCGTCGAACGATTGCGCGCTCGCGCAGCACGTCCAGCGTGCGCCCGACGGCAGATACACCGTGCGCTCGGACTGGCCGGGATCGACGACCGGCGCGACCAGCAGTGCGTCGCCGAGCATCATGTCGTCGCACGCGTCGTAGCAGCGCACGTCGCCCGGGAAGTCGGCGAAGGTCGGCCGCAGCACGGGCTCGTAGCGCGTCGTCGACAGCCACAGCAGGTGATAGAGGTAGGGCAGCAGCCGGTAGCGCTGCTTGATCAGCGACGCGATCTGCGCGGTGATCTCCGGGTACATCCACGGTTCGTTGACGGTGCCGTCGTCGTTCCACGAATGAATGCTGAAGCGCGGCATGAAGATGCCGAACTGCACCCAGCGCAGCAGCAACTCCGGCGACGGCGCGGGGCCGGAGAAGCCGCCGATGTCGTGACCGATGTTCGATACGCCCGACAGCGCGAGCCCGAGGCCCATCTTCAGGTTGTAGCGCAGCGTTTCCCACGACGTGTAGTTGTCGCCGGACCACGTCTGCACGTAGCGCTGCATGCCTGCGCCGCCGGAGCGCGACACGAGGAACGGCCGCCGCGCCGGCGCATGCGCGCGCTGCGCGTCGCGCGACGCGCGCATCATCAGCATCGTCTGCAGGACCTTCGCCTCGCGCGCCGGAAACGGCTGGCCGAAGCCGTGCGCGATCGCGTCGGGCGACCAGATCTCGTATTCGTTGTTGTCGTTCCAGGTCGACTCGATCCCGTATTCCAGCAGCGCCGACGTGACTTGCTCGCGCCACCAGCGGTAGGCGTCCGGCTGCGTGAAGTCGACGTACGCGCCGACCTCGTCCCAGAACTGCACCCACGCGGGCTCGCCGGAGGCCGAGCGGATCAGCAGACCGCGCTTCGCGGCGTCGTCGAAGGCCGGATGGTCGCGCAGCAGGCACGGCTTGATGTTCGCGCACAGGCGGATGCCGTGGTCGCGATAGTGCTGCACGAAACCCTTCGCGTCGGGAAACTTGTCGCGGTTCCAGTTGAACACGTAGCGCTTCGCGCCGATCGACGTATAGCCCGACGACAGGTGGAACGAATCGCACAGGATGTCGTGCGCGTCGCACTGCTCGACGAACTGGTTCATCTGCTGCTGCGCGTCCGGCGCATCGGTGTAGCTCATCGTCGAGCCCGAATAGCCGAGCCCCCATTTCGGCGTGCGCGCCGGACGCCCGGTCAGCCACGTGAAACGCCGCGCGGCCGCGAGCGGCGTATCGGGCGACGCGATGAAGTAGTAGTCGAGATCGCCGTGCTCGGCGACGAAGTAGCGATAGAGCCCGTGGTAGTTGTCGAGTTCGCGGCCCATGTCGAACGTGCAGTCCGACAGCGTGTCGTAGAACAGCCCGAACCCCTGGCGCGCATCGGGCGACCACGTGATGTAGAACGGGATGTGCTTGTAAAGCGGGTCGGTGTGCTTCGCGCTGTAGCCCATCGCGTCGATGTTGCGCATCTCGAAGCGCGCGCCCGTGCGGTCGAGTTCGCCCGCGCGTTCGCCGAGACCGAATACCTTGTCGCTCCGCTCGCGGGCGACGTAGTGATACGCACGATCGTCCCACCAGCCGAAGTTGTACGCCTGCGTCGCGCGGTCGGCGAGCACGATGCGCCATGCGCCGTCCGCGCCGCGCATCGACCACGTGCAGTGGCCGCCTTGCCGGCGCACCGCGAGCCGGATCTGCGCGGTTTCGATCCGCACGCCGTCGTCGTCTTCGGCGAAGTCGTAGTGGGGCAGCGCGAAGCCGCTCAGGTCGAGCCGGTCGCGCCCGTCGAGCGGCACGTCGTCGAGGCCGGGCGCGATGGTCCACGTGCGCGGGGTGCGCGCCGTCGCGTCGGGCAGCACGCGCAAGCGCACGATGTCGTCCTCGAGCACGAAGATTTCGAGGGTGGCGCCCGTATCGGACGCGAGCAGCACGCGGTTCGCGTGGTGGCTGGCGACGCGGAACACGGGCGGATGAAGGAGCGAAGTCATAAGGCGATTCCTGGTAAAAACGGAGCTCAGGCGTGCCGCGCGAGCAGGCGTTCCTGCTTCGACTGGCCGCGGATCAGCACCGCGAGCAGCGTGACGCCGATGATGTCGAACAGGCCGAGGCACGCGAACAGCGGCGCATAGCCGATCTTGTCGGCGAGCGCGCCGACCAGCAGCGAGAAGCCGAGGCCGCCGATCCACGCGGCCATCCCGGCGAAGCCGCTGGCGGTGCCGACCTCCTCGGAATCGAACACGTCGGCCGACAGCGTGTTGACGAGCGCGGAGATCATCTGGTGCGCGAAGCCGCCGACGCAGAACAGCGCAATCGCGGTGTACGGCGACGACACGAGCCCGATCATCGCCGGCCCGAGCATCAGCACCGCGCCCAGCGCGACGCCGGCGACGCGCGACCACACGAGGGGCAGCTTGAAGCGGTTCGCGAGGTAGGGCGACAGGTAGCCGCCGGCGATGCCGCCGAGGTCGGCCGCGAGAAACGGCATCCACGCGAACACCGCGATCTGCGTGAGCGGCATGTGGCGCTCGGTCGCGAGATACAGCGGAATCCAGAAGCTGAAAGTCTGCCACGCGGGTTCCGCGAAGAAGCGCGGCAGCGCGATCGCCCAGAAGCGCCGGGCGGTGACGACGTCGCGGACGCGGCGCCTGGACACGGGCGGCATCGTGGCCTGGCCGTCGCGGATCAGCGTGCGTTCCCGCGCCGTGATGCGCGGATGGTCGGCCGGCGACCGGTACTGCGTGTACCAGAGCGCGGCCCAGATGAAGCCGAGCGCGCCGGTGACCATGAACGCGGCCTGCCAGCCGAACCGCATCGAGATGAACACGACGAGCGGCGGCGCGATCGCGGCGCCGAGCGACGTGCCCGCGTTGAAGTAGCCGACCGCGACGGATTTCTCGCGGTCGGGAAACCATTCGGCGACGGCTTTCATCCCCGACGGAATCGCGGCCGCCTCGAACAGGCCCAGAAAGCCGCGCAGGATGCCGAGCGACAGCCAGCCGGACGCGAAGCCGTGCGCGACGCCGACCACCGACCACAGCATCGCGAACAGCGCGAAGCCGAGCCGCAGCCCGATCAGGTCGACGATGAACCCGCATACCGGCTGCATGATCGTGTAGCCGATCTGGAACGCGCCGACGATGTACGAGTACTGCTGCGTCGAGATCGCGAACACCTGCTTGAGCTCGGGCGCGAGCACCGCGAGGGAATTCCGTGCGAGGTAGTTGAGAATCGTGCCGAGACACACGAGCACGATGATCCACCAGCGCAACGCCTTGACTGTCTTCACTGCTGTCTCCTGTCAGGCAGGGCGGGCGCGCGGCGCCTGCCCGGTCCATGAGGGCCATCCGTCGGGATGGCTTGTTTCGTTTTCGTTCGTACGATGTCCGATCTTACTGCCCGCCGGTTTGTACCGGTTTATATCGAATTCACGGTGTTCGAGCGAACATTTGATCGTCATCACACTGCAATGTTATCTGACGACTGATCATTTTCGAACATCCTATGTTCGAATGCGAATCCGGTCAACGTGAATCTGCATTCGAACGAACTTGCTTGGGGTTTTCCCGATGACGGTGCGCCCGACACAGGGGTCGCGACGGAAGGGCGTCGTTCGTCGAAGGCCCGTGCGGCGCGGGCGGGCGACTTCGCGGACGGCTGACGAAGGTGCGCGGGGGTGACAACCCTGATGAAAATTTATTTTTTTCCGGCCATCAGATTGTGTAAATTCATTTTCATCGAACCTTGCAACAACCCTTCGCATGACGCCTCTCGTTCCGCCCGATGTCAGTCACGACGAACCTGCGATCGCCGAGCGGATCGCATCGGCGATGCCGTTGATGACGCCGATTCACCGGCGCATGGGCGAATTCGTGCTGGCGAACCCGTTTCGCGCGGCGACGATGCGGATCGATGAACTCGCGCAGGCCGTGAACGCGTCGATCGCGACCGCGAACCGCTTCGCGAAGGCGCTCGGTTTCGACGGCTATCCGGCGATGCGCGCGGCGCTCGTGCGCGGCTTCGAGGCCACGCTCGGGCCGGTCGAGCGGCTGCGTTCGGCGCAGGAGCAGGAGCCCGGCGTACGCGGCGCGGTCTGGATCGATGCGGTGTTCGACCAGGCTGTCGCCAACATCGAGAACACGCGCGCGCAACTGGATGCGGCCGACGTCGAGGCGGCGGTCGAGGCGATCGTCGGCGCGCGGCGCGTGCTGATTCTCGGCGCCGGGTCGAGCGCGTTTCTGACCGGATTGATGGAGCACGGACTGTCCGTCTGCCATGACAGCGTGCAGTCGCTCGCGCTGCTCGGCGGGCCATCGCATGCGGCGCGACGTCTGTACACCGCCGATTCGCGCGATCTCGTGATCGCGCTCGCGTTTCCGCGCTACGTGAAGGACACGATCGAGCTGGCCCGTCGTGCGGCCGCGCGCGGCGCGCGCGTGCTCGGCATCTCCGACGGCCCGCAATCGCCGCTCGCGCCGATCGCGTCGCTGAACCTGTACGTCAAGGCCGAGCGGCGCTTCGCGGCCACGTCGGAGGCCGCGGTGCTGACGATGATCGAGGCGCTGATCGACGCGGTCGCGCTGCGCACGCACCGGTCCGCGAAATCCGCCGCCGAGATGACCGAATTCCTGCTGCCGTGGCTCGTGCAGCCGCAAGCGGCGCTGCCGGCCGCCAACCCTTCTTCCCCCCCGTCCGAAAAAATCATGACTTCACCCGCGATCGTCGCGATTCACGGCGGCGCAGGCACGATCCTGCGCGAAGCGATGGATACCGACACCGAACGTCGGTACCGCGCCGAACTCACCGCGATCCTGCAGGCCGCGCAACAGGTGCTGGCCGACGGCGGCAGCGCGCTCGACGCCGTCACCGTCGCGGTGCGGATGCTCGAGGATTGCCCGCTGTTCAACGCCGGGCGCGGCGCCGTGTATACGGCTGAAGGCAAGCACGAACTCGACGCGGCGGTCATGGACGGCGCGACGCTCGGCGCCGGCGCGATCTGCTGCGCGACCCGCGTGCGCAATCCGGTACTCGCCGCGCGGCGCGTGATGGAGGCGAGCGAACACGTGCTGTTCGCCGGCGCGGGCGCCGACGCATTCGCGGCCGCGCAGGGGCTCGAGCTCGTGGAACCCGACTACTTCGACACCGAAGCGCGGCATGCGCAGTGGGTCAAGGCGCGCGCGGCGGCCGGCGCGATGCTCGATCACGATGCGGCGACGTTCGTGTTCGGCCAGTCACAGCCGCAACCCGCCGAACCGCTCGATCCGGACCGCAAGCACGGCACGGTCGGCGCGGTCGCGTGCGACGTGCATGGCCATATCGCGGCGGCGACGTCGACGGGCGGCATCACGAACAAGCAGCCGGGGCGCGTCGGCGATTCGCCGATCATCGGCGCCGGCTGCTATGCGGACGACGCGACCTGCGCGGTCTCGTCGACGGGCACCGGCGAGATGTTCATCCGGCTCGCGACGGCCCACGACGTCGCCGCGCAGATCGCATATCGCGGCGCGTCGCTCGCCGACGCCGCGCACGACGTCGTGATGAACAAGCTGCCGCGCCTGGTGGGCCGCGGCGGAATCATCGCGGTCGACGCGCACGGCAACGTCGCGATGCCGTTCAACACCGAAGGGATGTACCGCGGCTACGCGCGCGTCGGGGAAGCGCCGGTCGTCGGCATCTACCGCGACGACGCGGCCTGAAACCGGATCGCACGAGGAGATACGCGATGACTTCGAGCCGTAACCCGTCGGCCCTGGCGCTGCCCGAGCAGCGCGTGGTGGCCGTCGATGACCTGTCGGTCACGTTCCGCCGCGAAAGCGCGACGTTCGACGCGGTGCGCAACGTGTCGTTTCACGTCGATCGCGGCGAGACGCTCGCGATCGTCGGCGAATCGGGCTCCGGCAAGTCGGTCACGTCGCTCGCGCTGATGCGGCTCGTCGAGCACGGCGGCGGCGAGATCACGAGCGGACGGATCGCGTTCCGGCGCCGTGGCGGCGCGCTGGTCGATCTCGCGCAGGCGAGCGCCGCGACGATGCGCGGCATCCGCGGCGCGGACATCGCGATGATCTTCCAGGAGCCGATGACGTCGCTGAACCCGGTGTTTACGGTCGGCGACCAGATCAGCGAGGCGATCGCGCTGCACCAGTCGAAGAGCGCGGCCGAAGCCCGCGCGGAAGCGCTGCGGCTGCTCGATCTCGTGCGCATCCCGGAAGCGCGCCGCGTGTTCGCGCGCTATCCGCACCAACTGTCGGGCGGGATGCGGCAGCGCGTGATGATCGCGATGGCGCTGTCGTGCCGCCCCGCGCTGCTGATCGCCGACGAGCCGACGACCGCGCTCGACGTGACGATCCAGGCGCAGATCCTGCAACTGATCCGCGGGCTGCAGGACGAAATGAACATGGGCGTGATCTTCATCACGCACGACATGGGCGTGGTGGCCGAAGTGGCCGACCGCGTGCTCGTGATGTATCGCGGCGAGAAGGTCGAGGAGGGCGAGTCGGACCGCATCTTCGCGACGCCCGCGCATCGCTACACGCGGGCGCTGCTCGCGGCCGTGCCGCGGCTCGGCTCGATGCAGGGCACCGACGCGCCGGAGAAATTCCCGCTGCTGAAGGTGGACGGCACGAGCGCGACGGCCGCGGCCCCGACCGCGGTGTCCGCCGCGAACGACGCGCAGCCGCTCGTCGATCACGCCGCGCCGCCGATCCTGCGCGTGCGCGATCTCGTCACGCGCTTTCCGGTGAAGAGCGGCGTGTTCGGCCGCGTGTCGCAGTACGTGCATGCGGTGGAGCGCGTGAGCTTCGAGCTGCGCGCGGGCGAGACGCTCGCGCTCGTCGGCGAATCGGGCTGCGGCAAGTCGACCACCGGCCGCTCGCTGTTGCGCCTCGTCGAATCGCAGAGCGGCTCGATCGAATTCGACGGTCGCGACATCAGCGCAATGAAGGGGCATGACCTGCAGGCGCTGCGGCGGAACATCCAGTTCATCTTCCAGGACCCGTTCGCGTCGCTGAACCCGCGCCTGACCGTCGGCTTCTCGATCATGGAGCCGCTGCTCGTGCACGGCGTCGCGAGCGGCCGTGAAGCGCAGGCGCGCGTCGACTGGCTGCTCGACAAGGTCGGCCTGCCGCCGGAAGCCGCGCGCCGCTATCCGCACGAATTCTCGGGCGGCCAGCGCCAGCGGATCGCGATCGCGCGCGCGCTCGCGCTGAACCCGAAGGTCGTGATCGCCGACGAGTCGGTGTCCGCGCTCGACGTGTCGGTGCAGGCGCAGATCGTCAACCTGATGCTCGACCTGCAGCGCGAACTCGGCGTCGCGTACCTGTTCATCTCGCACGACATGGCGGTGGTCGAGCGCATCAGCCATCGCGTCGCGGTGATGTATCTCGGCCAGATCGTCGAGATCGGCCCGCGCCGCGCGGTGTTCGAGGCGCCGCAGCATCCGTACACGAAGAAGCTGATGAGCGCGGTGCCGGTGGCCGACCCCGCGCGCCGGCATGCGCCGCGCCAGCTCGCGGCCGACGAGATTCCGAGCCCGATCCGCGCGGTCGGCGACGAGCCCGTCGTCGCGCCGCTCGTCGCGGTCGGCCCCGATCATTACGTCGCGACGCATCGCGTCGGCGGCGCGTATTGAGTAGTGGAGTCGTGCGTTGCGATGACGGCGCACGAACCGGCAGGCAGTCGAAACCGAAACGCCCGTGAGGCGTCACCGATTCACCGATAGGAGCCCAGCAAAATGAACAAGCAGCATCCGTTTCCGATGTTTCGTCCGCGCGCATGCTTCGTCGCGCTCGCCGGCGCGTTCGCGCTGTCGGCCGCGCTGCCCGCGTTCGCGCAGCAGACCGCGGTGATGGCGGTGGATTCGACCTTCACGACGATGGACCCGTACGACGCGAACGACACGGTGTCGCAGGCCGTCGTCAAGTCGTTCTACCAGGGGCTGTTCGGCTTCGACAAGGACATGAAGCTCGTCAACGTGCTCGCGACCGGCTACGAAGCCAGCCCCGACGCGAAGACATACACGATCAAGCTGCGCTCGGGCGTGAAGTTCCACGACGGCACCGATTTCAACGCGGCGGCCGTGAAGGCGAACTTCGACCGCGTGACCGATCCCGCGAACCACCTGAAGCGCTACAACATGTTCCGCGTGATCGAGAAGACCGAGGCCGTCGATCCGACCACGGTGAAGGTCACGCTGCGCGAGCCGTTCTCGGCGTTCATCAACACGCTCGCGCACCCGTCGGCCGTGATGATTTCGCCGGCCGCGCTGAAGAAGTGGGGCCGCGACATCGCGCTGCATCCGGTCGGCACCGGCCCGTTCGAGTTCGTCGAGTGGAAGCAGACCGACGATCTGAAGGTGAAGAAGTTCGCCGGCTACTGGAAGAAGGGCTATCCGAAGATCGACGCGATCGACTGGAAGCCGGTGGTCGACAACAACACGCGCGCGGCGCTGATGAAGACGGGCGAAGCCGATTTCGCGTTCCGCATTCCGTTCGAGCAGGCGGCCGACCTGAAGAGCAACCCGAAGGTCGACGTCGTCGAGCGGCCGTCGATCGTGCAGCGCTACGTGTCGCTGAACATGCTGCAAAAGCCGTTCGACAACCCGAAGGTGCGCCAGGCGCTGAACTACGCGGTGAACAAGGAAGCGCTCGCGAAGGTCGCATTCTCCGGTTTCGCGACGCCGTCGACCGGCGTGGTGCCGCAGGGCGTCGATTACGCGACGAAGCTCGGGCCCTGGCCGTACGACCCGGCGAAGGCGCGGGCGCTGCTGAAGGAAGCCGGCTATCCGAACGGCTTCGAGACGACGCTGTGGTCCGCGTATAACAACTCGACGTCGCAGAAGGCGATCCAGTTCGTGCAGCAGCAGCTCGCGCAGGTCGGCGTGAAGGTGCAGGTGCAGGCGCTGGAAGCCGGCGAACGCGTCGCGAAGGTCGAGAGCGCGCCGGATCCGGCGAAGGCGCCGGTGCGGATGTACTACATCGGCTGGTCGTCGTCGACGGGCGAGGCGAACTGGGCGATCACGCCGCTGCTGGCCGGCGCGTCGGCGCCGCCGAAGCTCGTCAACACCGCGTACTACAAGAACGACGCGGTCGACGGCGATCTGACGAAGGCGCTCGAGACGGTCGACCGCACGAAGAAGGCCGAGCTGTACGCCGATGCGCAGAAGCAGATCTGGGCCGATGCGCCGTGGATCTTCCTCGTGCAGGAGAAGATCGTGTATGCGCGCAGCAAGCGGCTGCAGGGCGCGTACGTGATGCCGGACGGTTCGTTCAACTTCGACGAGATCTCGGTGAAATGACGGCGGCTTGCCCGCCACGCAGTGCCGGCGGCGTAAGCCGCCGGTGCGCTGACTCGATCGGTGTCCCATGCTGAATTTTCTCGTCAAACGCCTGTTCGGCCTGCTGCCCACGCTCGCGATCGTCGCGGTGCTGGTGTTCCTGTTCGTGCACCTGCTGCCGGGCGACCCGGCGCGGCTCGCGGCCGGCCCCGAAGCCGACGAGGCGACGGTCGCGCTCGTGCGCGCCGATCTCGGGCTCGACCGGCCGCTGCCCGCGCAATTCGCGCGCTTCTTCGCGAAGATCGCGCACGGCGATTTCGGTGTGTCGACGCGCAGCAAGCGGCCGGTGTCGACCGAGATCGGCGAGCGTTTCATGCCGACGCTGCTGCTCACGCTCGTCAGCATGGTGTGGTCCACGCTGTTCGGCATGGCGATCGGCATTGCGTCGGCGGTCTGGCGCAATCGCTGGCCCGACCGACTCGGGATGACGCTCGCGGTGTCGGGCATCTCGTTTCCCGCGTTCGCGCTCGGCATGCTGCTGATGGAGATCTTCTCGGTGAAGCTCGGCTGGCTGCCGGTCGTGCCGGACGGCACGTGGAAGAGCTACGTGCTGCCGTCGCTGACGCTCGGCGCCGCGGTCGCGGCGGTGATGGCGCGCTTCACGCGCGCGTCGTTCGTCGAGGTGCTGAACGAGGATTTCGTGCGCACCGCACGCGCGAAGGGCGTGCACGAGCCGATGGTCGTGCTCAAGCACTGCCTGCGCAACGCGATGATCCCGGTCGTCACGATGATGGGGCTGCAGTTCGGCTTCCTGCTCGGCGGCTCGATCGTCGTCGAGGCCGTGTTCAACTGGCCGGGGCTCGGGCGCCTGCTGGTCGACGCGGTGACGATGCGCGACTACCCGGTGATCCAGGCGATCGTCCTGCTGTTCTCGCTGGAATTCATCCTGATCAACCTGACCGTCGACGTGCTGTACGCGGTCATCAACCCGACCATCCGGTTCAAGTGAGGCGCGCATGAACGCGACTGTCCAGCCCGCGGCGCCGGCCGCACCGACCGCGATCCGCACGCCGTGGCGCGAATTCTGGCGCAAGTTCCGCAAGCAGACCATCGCGCTCGTCGCGGGCGGCTTTGTGCTGGCGCTCGTCGTGCTCGCGTTCGTCGGCCCGCACATCGTGCCGTTCGATCCGGAAAACTATTTCGACTACGACGCGCTGAACGCGGGGCCGTCGGCCGTGCACTGGTTCGGCGTCGACTCGCTCGGCCGCGACATCTTCAGCCGGATCGTCGCGGGCACGCGGATTTCGCTGGCCGCCGGCTTCTTTTCGGTGGCGCTCGGCGCGGTGATCGGCACGTTCTTCGGGCTGCTTGCCGGCTATTACGAAGGCTGGTGGGACCGCATCACGATGCGCGTGGCCGACGTGCTGTTCGCGTTCCCGGGCATCCTGCTCGCGATCGGCGTGGTCGCGATCCTCGGCAACGGGATGATCAACGTGATCTGCGCGGTCGCGATCTTCAGCATCCCGGCGTTCGCGCGGCTCGTGCGCGGCAACACGCTGATGCTCAAGCACATGACCTACGTCGAGGCCGCGCGCAGCATCGGCGCGTCGGACTGGACGATCATCATGCGGCACATCCTGCCGGGCACCGTGTCGTCGGTCGTCGTCTATTTCACGATGCGCATCGGCACGTCGATCATCACGGCCGCGAGCCTGTCGTTCCTCGGGCTCGGCGCGCAGCCGCCGACGCCTGAGTGGGGCGCGATGCTCAACGAGGCGCGCGCGGACATGGTGACGGCGCCGCACATCGCGGTGTTCCCGAGCCTCGCGATTTTCCTCACCGTGCTCGCGTTCAACCTGCTCGGCGACGGGCTGCGCGACGCGCTCGACCCGAAGCTGGAGCGCCGTTGATGCGGGCTGCATCGATGTGGGCGGCGACGCTGCCGGCCGGGCCGCGCGGCACGATCGCCGACGTGCCGGGCGTGACCGTCGGCCATTGCACGCTCGATGCCGGCAGCGTGCAGACGGGCGTGACCGTCGTGAAGCCGCATCCGGGCGACGTGTACCGCGGCAAGGTGCCGGCCGGGGCGGCCGTGATCAACGGTTTCGGCAAGAGCGTCGGGCTCGTGCAGGTCGACGAACTCGGCACGCTCGATACGCCGATCGCGCTGACCAATACGTTCGGCGTCGGCGCGGTCGCCCACGCGCAGATTCGCGCGGCGATCGCGGCGAATCCGCGGATCGGCCGCGACTGGCCGACCGTCAATCCGCTCGTGTTCGAGTGCAACGACGGGTACCTGAACGACATCCAGGCCTTCGCGGTCACCGCCGCGCATTACGACGACGCCTGCCGCGCGGCATCGCGGGACGTCGCACGCGGCGCGGTGGGCGCCGGGCGCGGGATGTCGTGCTTCGACCTGAAAGGAGGAATCGGTTCCGCGTCGCGCGTGGCCGTCGCGGCCGGCCGGCCGTATACGGTCGGCGCGCTCGTGCTCGCGAATTTCGGCCGGCTGTCGATGCTGACACTCGGCGGTGTGCCGCTCGGGCGCATCGTCGCACAACGGCGCGCGGCCGAAGCCGCGCACACTGCGCCGCCCGAGCAGGGCTCGATCATCCTGCTGCTGGCCACCGATGCGCCGCTCGACGCGCGGCAACTGTCGCGGCTCGCGCGCCGCGCGGGGGCCGGACTGGCCCGTACGGGCTCGGTCTACGGGCATGGCAGCGGCGACATCGCGCTTGCCTTCTCGACCGCGTACACGATTGCGCATGACGCGTCGACGATCGCGCTGCCGGCCCTCGTCGCCGATGCGGCGCTCGATCCGCTGTTCATGGCCGCGGCCGAAAGCGTCGAGCACGCGATCGCCGACGCGTTGCTGCAGGCGGTGACGGTCACCGGACGCGACGGCCACGTGCGGCAATCGCTGCGCGACGCGGCGCCCGATCTCGACCGCTTGTTCAACGAAGATAACGCAGGGCATCCGACCCAGTCATGAAGATCCTGATCTCGACCGACATCGAGGGTGTCGCCGGTGTATTCGCCGCCGAGCAGACGCGTGCCGGCAATCCGGAATACGAACGCGCGCGCCGCTGGATGACCGCCGAGGCGAACGCGGCGATCGAAGGCGCGTTCGCCGGCGGCGCGCAGGCCGTCTGGGTCAATGACTCGCACGGCGGCTTTCGCAACCTGCTGCCCGACGGGCTCGATGCGCGGGCGCGTGTCGTGCTCGGCAAGCCGCGTACGCTCGGCATGATGACGGGCCTCGAACAGCAGCCCGATCTCGTATTCATGATCGGCTATCACGCGAAATCGCAGACGCGCGGCGTGCTCGGGCACACGATCAACAGCTTTGCATTCACGCAGGTGTGGCTGAACGGCGTCGAGCTCGGCGAAGCCGGGCTGTACGGCGCGCTGGCGCGCGAATACGGCGCGCACGTCGCGCTCGCGACCGGCGACGACGTATTCGCCGACGAAACGCAGCCGCTGTTTCCGGACGCGCGTTTCGAGACGGTCAAGACGGCCGGCGGCGCATCGAGCGGCGAGACGCTCACGCCGTCCGCGTCGTGCGCGCGCATCGCGGCCGCGGCGCGCGAAACGGTCGCGCGGGCGCTGTCGGCCGGCGTGCGCGCCGGCGCGCATCGGCCCGCGCCGGCCGCGTGCACGTTGCGCGTGCAGACCGCCGCGCTTGCCGACCTGTTCTGCGTGCTGCCGTCGCTCGAGCGCGTCGATGCGGTGACGCTGCGCTTCGACGGGCCATCGGTCGAGCACGCGGTGCGCACGCTGAACAGCCTGTCGGCGATGTCGTTCATGCTGCGCTGATGCGTGCCGCGACGATGCCGCCGGCGCGCGGCCGGTCAGCCGATCGCGACGGGGCGGGCCGTTGCGGCGAGCAGGAATGCTTCCATCGCCGCGACCAGTGCGAGTGGGGTTTCGTTCATCGGATAGTGGCCCGCGTTGCGCAGCACGTCGACGCTGGCGAGCGGATAGCGTCGCAGATAGGTGCGGGCCATCAGCGCCGCGTCGAACGCCGGATCGTGCTCGCCGATCAGTACCTTGACCGGATGGATGCCCGTGATGTCTCCGCTGAAATCCGTATCGGCCCACGCGCGGAAGTACGCGCCGAATGCCCGCGCCGACGAACAGGCGGCCGAATACGCGGCTTTCCACTCGATCCAGGCGGCGGGCAGCCGGTTGCCGGTGCTGCGGTCGATGATGGTGCGGCGATCGGCGAGGTGGTCGGCAGCGCGCTCGAATAGCGCGCGTCGCGCGGCGTCGAACGGCAGACCGCCGCACGGGACGGGCGCGATCGGCACCAGCGCGCGCACGCGGTCGGGCGCGAGGGCGGCGATCTTCTCGATCGCCATGCCGCCCATCGAATGGCCGACCAGACTGAAGGTCGGGAAGCCGAGCGCGTCGGCGAGCGCGAGCGTGTCGGCGGCGATCTCGTCGATCGTGTAGTTGCCGCGGGCGTCGCGCATGCGGCCGTAGCCTCGGTAGTCCATGAAGACATAGCTGAAGTGCTCGCGCGACAGCCACGCCTCGAGAGGTTCGAACGCGCGGGCGTCGCCGAACCAGCCGTGCAGCACGAGAACAGGGTGGGGGCCGTCCCCCACGCGATGAAACGTATTCGGCATGTCCGCTCCGATGAGGTTGCCCGCCGGCCGATCCGGCCGGCGGGTGTTGCGGCCGAGAGGTCGCGCAACGGTGGAGCGGATCGTAGATCGTTCGAAGGCGACCCGCCTTCGATATCGGGTCATTGATGATGGAATTCGGGCTAGATCCTTACGAACACATTCCCCGGAGCGTGGTCGTGACCGCCAACGACTTTGCGGCGGGCATGACGTTTCCGGAGCACGCGCACGTGCGCGGACAATTCGCGTTCGCGTCGCGCGGCACGATCAGCGTGTCGACGCCGCACGGCCGATGGCTAGTGCCGCCGCAGCGCGCGTGCTGGGTGCCGGCCGGCGTGCGGCACGAAATGACGATGACCGGGCCGGTCACGATGCTCAACGCATTCGTGACCGTCGACGCCGCGCAGGCGGCCGGGCTGCCCACCCAGTGCGGCGTGTATGGCGTGTCGCCGCTGCTGCGGCAACTGATCGACGATGCGATCGATTTGCCGGCCATGTACGACGTCGACGGTCGCGCGGGCAAGCTGATGGATCTGCTGGTTGCGGAAATCGCGACGATGCCGCGCCTGTCGCTGCATGCGCCGCTGCCGGCCGACGCGCGGCTGGCGAAGGTGTGCCGGCACCTGTTCGCGGCGCCGTCGATCGCGGCCGATCTCGACCGGGTCGCGGCCGACGCGGGCGTGAGCCGGCGCACGTTCACGCGGCAGTTCCGTGCGCAGACGGGTGTGAGTTTCGCCGCGTGGCGCCAGCAGGTGTGCATGCTCGCGGCGATTTCCCGCCTGACCGACGGGCAGCCGGTGACGCGCGTCGCGCTCGATCTCGGCTATGCGAGCGCGAGCGCGTTCACGTCGGCGTTTCGCCGCATTCTGGGCGACACGCCGAGTCGCTATCTGGAGATTCGTCGCTAGACGCCAGGATTCGGCACGAGCCAAGCGCTTGCGTGGGCCGCCGCGCCAAAAACGCGCCAAAAAAATACGCGTCCGCCAACTTCGGCCAGACGCGTTTAAAGGCACTCTGTCTGAAAAAATGCGCGGGCCGCCTGCCGGGCAGCGTCGCGCATCATCCCTGTCATTGTCTCTTCGTGCGATTCAATTCTGTCGGCTCGCGGCGGATAACGAAGCATACGCCGCATAACGCGCAAACGATATCGTGTCGCCCATACGACTGATGTGCTGTCGCAGCATGCGTTTCGATCGCGCGTTCGATATCGGCACGGGAAGCCAATGACGCCGGGCGTCCGCAGCCGCCGTGCATCACGACGCGGCGCACCATCGAAGGGTGGCCCGAAACGCCGTGTGGCGCGATGCCGGTCGGTATCGCGCCACACGGCGGTGCGGTGGCAGGCGAAGCCTGCCGCATGCGTCAAACGTCGAAGAATACGGTCTCTTCCGGCCCCTGCATGCGGATGTCGAAGCGGTAGACGATCGGGCGGCCCGGCTGCGCGTCGCGTTTCGCGACGAGCGTCGCGCGGCGCTCGGCCGGCACCGCGTTCAGCACGGGGTCGACCGCGTTCGCGGCTGCTTCGTCGTCGAAGTACACGCGCGTGAACGCATGGGTGAGGATCCCTCGCATCATCACGGTCACGTTGATGTGCGGCGCCTCGTCCGCGGCGACGCGGCCCGGCTTCACCGTCTCGACGACGAAGCGCTGCTGCGGATCGGTGCCCGTGCCGACCCGCGCGAAGCCCGTGAAGCCGGATTTCGCGACGTCGTCGCGCGACGCGGGGTAGCGGCCGGCGGCGTCCACCTGCGTGAATTCGAGCACCGCGTCGCCCACGACGTTGCCGTCGCCGTCGAATACCTGCCCGACCAGCAGCACATGCTCGCCTTCGGCGTGCGCGGCGGCGATCGTCGGCGTGAACAGGCTTTTCAGGTCGTAGCCGTATTGCTGCGGGCACAGGCCGTACGCGAAGTACGGGCCGACCGTCTGCGAAGGGGTTTGCTTCAGCGTCGTCATGGTTCAGCGCTCCATCGGGGTGGCGTCGCGGCCGCGCAGCACGATGTCGAATTCGTAGCCGAGCGCATAGCCTTCTTCTGTGATGTCCATCGAGAAGCGCGAGATCAGGCGCTCGCGCGCTTCTTCGGGCGTGCCCTGGAAGATCGGGTCGTACGCGAGCAGCGGATCGCCGGGGAAGTACATCTGCGTGACGAGACGCGAGCCGAAGTAATCGCCGAACAGCGAGAAGTGGATGTGATTCGGGCGCCACGCGTTCGGATGGTTGCCCCACGGATATGCGCCGGGCTTGATCGTCAGGAAGCGGTAGCGGCCTTCGTCGTCGGTCAGGCAGCGGCCGGCGCCGAGGAAGTTCGGATCGAGCGGCGCGTCGTGCTGGTCGACCTTGTGCACGTAGCGGCCGGCCGCGTTGGCTTGCCACACCTCGACGAGCGTGTTGCGCACGGGCTTGCCGCCTTCGTCGAGCACGCGGCCGGTGACGACCATCCGCTCGCCCAGCGGCTCGCCGTTCTTCACGGCGTTCTTCGTCAGGTCGTGGTCGAGCGCGCCGAGATCTTCCGCGCCGTAGACGGGCGCGTACTGGTCGCGCAGCTTCTCCTTCAGCGGAATCAGCGGGCGGGTCGGGCCGCGCTTCACGGATGAACGGTACTCGGGGTGAACATAGGCCGGATGCGACGGCCAGTCGCGCGGCGTGAGGATCGTGGGGGAATCCATCGGGCGTCTCCTGTCAGGTTTTTTCGCGAAGTGGATGGCACGACTTTAGCCAATCCGGAAAGTTATGCAAAATGACCTTTTTTCGCGAATCGCATAACAGTTCGTTATGTTTTTGCCCGCAATGAAAATTCCGCCGGACAGAAAGCCTGTCCGGCGGAAAAAAGCGATCGGGCTTCGCGTCGTCGGCGACGACCCCGTGCACGGCCCTCCAGCCAGCCCGTCACTGTTTTTTGTCGTTCGTTCTCGTTGTTATCCGGTCTCCCCGAGCGTGCCCGTCGTCATGGACGGCCGGGATCGAGCACGATCCCGTCGAATTCGAGCGCCAGCGTGCCGCTGCGCAGCAGGGCCGCGGGTGTCGCCGCGTGGCCGGCGCCGAGCACCTCGGTCACGTACCGCGTGCAGAAGCCACGCCGCGCCCGCGGCTTGAAGCGACTGCCGAGCAGCGCATCGATCCGCTGTTCGGCCAGCGCATGCGCGTGACGCTGCGCGTCGGCCGACGCCGCCGCGACACGGCGCGCCAGTGCGATGCGTCCGCCGTCGGTACGGGCGACGAAGCGCGACAGCGGCGTGAGCTTCGTCCACGCGAACGCCGCCGGCTCGGCGATCACCGGTTCGTCGCCCGACGTATCGACGACGATGCCGAAGCGATTGGCCCAAGTGCCCGATGTTTCGACCGAGCCGTTCGCACCGGCGGCGGCATCCGGCGCACCGGCCGGCACGCGGATGAACACCAGATCGCCGACATGCGCGCCGGCGGCCAGCGTGCGCACGGTGGCGAGCGGCATCGCGCGATCGGTGCCGCGCGCATCGCGCGGTGCGGTGTGGTGCGGTTCGCAGGCGGCTGTGTCGATTCGGGTGGTCATTTCGGCTCCGTCGTTGCGTGACAGGACGGAGCGGATTATGCAGACAAGTAACCCAAAGTGCTGATGTGGATGTGCGAGTGGCCTAATATTCGACCTCGAGCATCATTTTTCGATACCGCCATGACCGAGACCGCCCAACTCATCGAAACGCTGAAGCGCCAGTTGAAGGCGCAGGGCATGACTTACCGGGACGTCGCGCGTGCGCTCGACGTCTCCGAGACGAGCGTGAAGCGGCTGTTCGCGAGCGGCCGCTTCACGCTGGAGCGCGTCGTGGAGATCGCGCAGTTGCTCGGCTATACGCTCGCCGAGCTCGTGCAGGAGGCGTCGGCGTCCGCGCCGCGCCTGCGCGTGCTGACCGAGCAGCAGGAGGCGTTGCTCGTGTCGGACGAGAAGCTGCTGCTCGTCGCCGTCTGCGCGATCAACTACTGGACCGTGCAGGACATCGTGTCGGCCTACCGTCTCACGCAGGCCGAGTGCGTGAAATACCTGCTGATGCTCGACCGGATGAACGTGATCGCGCTGCTGCCCGGCGACCGGATTCGCGTGCGCGTCGCGCGCGATTTCGACTGGCTGCCGGGCGGGCCGATTCGCCGCTACTTCCATGCGCACGTGCTCGACGACTTTCTCGGCAGCCGCTTCGACGGCCCGGGCGAGACGATGACGTTCCTGCAAGGGATGCTGACGGATGCTGCCGCCGCGGAGCTCGAACAGGAACTGCGGCGGCTTGCCAGCAAGGCGGCGGCGCTGCACGCGGAGTCGTCGTCCGCGCCGCTCGGGCAGAAGCACGGCACGGCGCTGCTGATCGCGAAACGGATCTGGGAGCCGACCGGATTCCACGCGCTGCGGCGTCATGCCTGACGTCGCCGGAAAGCTTGGGCCTTTCCGGGAAGTTATGCAAAATGGCGATTCATCGTCATTCGCATAACCATCCGTTATGAACAACCGTATCGCCGACGGCCGCGTCAAATTCCGTCACCTGCAGTGTTTTCTCGCGGTCGCGCAACTGGGCGGCGTGCAGAAGGCGGCCGAAAGCCTGTCGATCACGCAACCGGCCGTGTCGAAGACGATCGCCGAACTGGAGACGATCCTCGGCGTGAAGCTGTTCGAGCGCGGCCGGCACGGCGCGCAGCCGACCCGCGAGGCGCAACTGTTCATGCCGCACGCGAACGCGTGCGTGCTGGCGCTGCGGCAGGGCGTCGGGCTGCTGGCACGCGAGGGCGGGGCCGCCGCCGCGACGCTGGAAATCGGCATGCTGCCGACCGTCGCGGCCTCGCTCGCGCCGGCCTTGATGAAGGCGCTGACCGCACGCTGGCCGCGCATCGTCGTGCGGATCGCGACGGCCGCGAACGCCGACTTGCTGGAGCGCCTGAAATCCGGGGCGATCGAATGCGCGATCGGGCGGCTGTCGGAGCCCGAACGGATGATCGGGCTCGCGTTCGAGCAGTTGTACAACGAGCCGCTCGCCGCGGTCGTGCGCGCCGGCCATCCGCTGCTCGCGAGCGCGGCGCCGGCCACCGAGCTCGCACGCTATCCGGTCGTGCTGCCGCCGTTCGGCACGTTGATCCGCCAGTCCGCCGAGCAACTGCTCGGCGCATGCGGCGCGCCGCCGCTCGATTCCTTCATCGAGGTGCTGTCGGTATCGGTCGCGCGCGCGCTGGCGCTCGAGAACGACGCGGTCTGGTTCGTGCCGCTCTATGCGGCGGAATACGATCTGTCGGCCGGCGCGCTGGCGCGCCTGCCGCTACCGTCGGCGGGCACCGACGAGCCGGTCGGGCTCGTGCTGCGCACCGATGCGCAGCCGTCGCCCGTCGCGCGGACGCTGATCGATGCGGTGCGCGACATCGCACGGTCGCGGTTCGGCGATGCGCGAGCGCCTCGGGCGCCACGCGCGGCGCGCAAGCCTGCTCGCGACAAGCGTTGATCCATCGGGCCTGACGATGCGCCGGACCCGACCTCTCTTCTTGCCGCGGGATCGGCCATCCGGTCAGTAGCCGTCATCGGGGTGCTTGGCATATCGTACCGTTTTTGATACGATGGACGACAAGACGATGGCGAGACAGCAGATTCAGGTCACGCTCGGCGTGCGGTTCTTCCGGACGGCTCGCGGCAACGAGCCGGTGCGCGAATGGCTCAACGCGCTCGGGCGACTGGAGCGAAGGGCGATCGGCGAAGAGATCAAGACCGTTCAACTCGGCTGGCCGCTCGGCATGCCGCTGGTCCGGAAGATGGCGAAGGATCTATGGGAGATCCGCGTGACGGTGCCGGGGCGAAGCGCACGCGTGCTGTTCACGGTCGTCGGCGACACGATGGTGCTGCTGCACGGCTTCTTCAAGCAGTCGCGAGCCACGCCGTCGGACGATCTCGACGTCACCGTCGCGCGCCTGAAAACGCTGACGCGCGCCATTTGAATTCCCCGGTTGCGCCGGAACGCACCGTCTCCGACGGTCGGGCAGCCGGCAACGCCATGCACCAGGAGTACGACATGACGACCACGAACAATCCGTATATCGGCAGCGATTTCGACGCCTTCCTCGAAGCGGACGGCAACCTCGAAGCGGCCACCGCCACCGCGATCAAGCGCGTGATCGCGTGGCAGATCGGGCAGGAAATGAAGGCGCAGCACATCACGAAAACGGCGATGGCCGCGCGGATGAAAACCAGCCGCGCCGCGCTCAACCGGCTGCTTGACGAAACCGACACGAGCCTCACGCTGGCGACGCTCGCGAGCGCGGCCGCCGCGCTCGGCAAACGGCTCAGCTTCGAGCTCGTGCCGGCCTGAGCGGCGCGAACGAACGGCGCGCGGCCGGATCGACGCGATCGTTCACGCGGCGAGTTGTCGAGCGCCGGCCCGCGTGCGCATGCCGGGTCATCGACGCGCTCGGGTGATCCGCAGATACAGCAACGCGCCGCCCGCGAGCAGCAGCGGGCACAGGAAATACCAGCCGGTCGTCACGAACAGCCCGGCCACCGCAATCAGCGAAATCCACGCGCAGCGATACGCGATCCCGCCGCGCGGCAGCAGCTTCAGCGCGGCCGCCGCGCCGAGCCCGTACACCATCACGAAACATCCGGACGTCACGAGCACGAGCGGCTTCGGCCCGACGTCCGACAGCGTCGTGGCGGCCAGCGCGATGGCCGCGAGCACGGCAATCACGCCGAGGCTGCGGCGCGGCACGCCGCCGACCTGGCTGCCCTGTGCGAGCCACGCAGGCAGCGCGCCGTCGCGTCCGAGCGCCGCGCCGAGCTTCGCCGCGCCGGCAAAATACGCGTTCATCGTGCCCAGCGTGAGCAGCAGCGCGGCGGCCGCCGCGAGCACCTGCGCATGGCCGCCGATGCCGCCCGCGATCAGTTCGGCGAGCGGCGCGCCCGATGCGCCCGCGGAAGGCCCGAGCACCGTCACGCTCGCGGCGGCGACCGACAGATACAGGAACCCGACGACCACGACCGCGATGCCGGCCGAACGCGGCATGTCGTGCGCGGGCCGGCGGAATTCGGCCGCGAGATGCGTGATCGCTTCCCAGCCGGCGAAGCTCCATACGAGCAGCGCGGCGGCCTGGCCGACCGCGAGCCAGCCGTGCGGGGCGAACGGATGCAGGTTCGCGGTGCGTGCATGCGGCGCGGATGCGAGCACCGCTGCGAGCAGCAGCGCGACGAGCAGCGCCGACAACACGAGTTGCATGCGGCCCGACACGGTAACGCCGAATGCGTTCGCGGCCGATACGACGGCGATCAGTGCGGCGGCCGTGACGATGATCGTCGTGTGTCCGCCGCCCGTGACAGCGGCGACGTAGGCACCGCCGAACATTGCCGCGGCCGGCGCGCCGGCCGGCACCGCGAAGTAGAAGCACCAGCCGACGACGGCCGCGGCCTTCGGGCCGAATGCGCGCCGCGCGTAGGTCGACACGCCGCCCGCATCGGGATAGCGGGCGCCGAGTGCGGCGAAGGTGGCCGCGAGCGGCCCGGACAGCACGACGAGCGCGGCCCACGCGAGCAGCGAGGCCGGCCCCGCCACGTCGGCGGCGAGCGCGGGGAGCGCGATCACGCCGGTGCCGAGCACCGCGCCGATATAGAGCGCGGCGCCCTGGAAAATGGTCAGCGAACCCGCGTGATGGGCAGCGGGCGAATCGGCATGCGAACGCATGAGCGGCAGTCTCCGGAAGTCTTGTTTTGTGTGGGTGACGCGCGGAACTTCGCGCGGTCGATCGTTCGATGCTAACCGAACGAGGGTGCCCGCGCGGCGCGGCGATCAGTAGTCGGGTGCCGCGTGCGTGTCAGCCGATGTCAGCAGGAACGCGCGAGCCGCAAGCGTGCCTCCTCGCGCGCGGCGGGCGACAGGTCGGGCGCGTAGTGGAACGTACCCGATACCAGCGATGCGACGGGCACGCCGTCGCGGAACAGCACGCGATTGCCGGCCAGCGCCGGTACCTTGTCGCCGGGCAACAGCGTGCCGACGAGATTCAGCGGATCGGCGCCCGTCACGCAGATGTACTGTCCGTCGCCCGGTTGCCGCCGCAGTTCGCGCAGGATCGGGATGGCCTCGGGCAGCGCGAATTGCTCGCCCGCGAGCCCGGCGACGAAGCGTCCGCCGCGAATCTCGCCGCGTGCTTCGAGGCGCTGCAGCACGCGCACGAGTTCGCGCCAGCTCGGCAGCCAGTCGGCTTCGCGTTCGAGCAATCGCCAGAACACGACGCCGTAGCGGCGCAGCAGCGTCCATACGATATGTTCGAGCGCGTCGGGATCGGTCGTGGCGAGGCCGCGTTTCGCCGCGGGCGCGTCGCCGTCGGGCCGCGGATGACGCTGCACGAGCGCCCAGCGGCCCGCGTCGTCCATCCCGCCGATCAGTGCGCCGCCGCGCCGCGTGCGCGGCGCATAAGTCGCGCTGCGCTTGACGGCCGGCTTCAGCAGCGCGCGCAGGCCCGCGTAGCTGTCCGCATTCACGAGGCCGGCCGACACGAGTTCGCCGAGCGCCTGTTCGAGTTCGACGGGCAGCATGTGCAATTCGTCGAGCAGCGCGTCGAAGAACATCGCGCCGTGCGCGGCAAGCGCATCGCTCACTTGCGTGGCGCGTGCGGACAGCGTCGGTTGCGCATCGGGATCGCGTAGCGCCTGCCATGCAGAGAGATGGCGGCGCGGCAGCAGCACGATCGGCGTCGTCTTCACGGGCGTGCCGGCCGCGCGCGCCGGCGCGCCGATGCGCGTCCACACCAGCTTGCCCGAGCGGCACAGCTCGTCGAGGCTGCCCGCCGTGTAGTCGGTGAGACGCGCGGGCAGCAGCGCGTCTTCCCACGCGCTCGCCGCCGCCTCGTAGCCTTCGAGCTGTTCGACCACGGCCGCCAGCGCGTCGCGGCCGGCGCCGCGCGTGTCGGGTGCCAGATGTTGCCAGTGGAACAGGAAACGCATGAAATCGGCGCGTTCGACCGGCTCGATCTCGCGGCGCAGCCGCTTCACCGTATAGCGATGAATGCGCGCGAGCAGGTGGCGTTCGCACCATTCGTCGGTCGTCGCGCCCGGCGTGAAGCGGCCGCGCATCACGTAGCCTTCGCGCTCCAGCGCCGCGAGCGCCGTCGCGATCGACGCGGGCGGCAGGCCGAGCGGCGCGGCGATCGCATCGAGCGTCAGCGGCCCGAAGCCGGTGAGCCGCGCGCGCATCACGTCGACGAGCGCCGCATCGGCTTCCCACGGCTGCGCGCACGCGGCCGGCACCTTGAGCGCGGGTGTCGTGCGGGCGTCGGGATGCAGTGCGCGCAGGCAGACGAGCCGCTCGACCGGCACCCACAGCGCGGCACCGCCCGGGGTCGCGAGTTTCGTCGCGCGGCGGCGTTCCGCGAGTTCCGCGAGTCGCTCGGGCCAGCCCGCGTGCGCGTGCGCCTCGCCGTCGGCCACGCACGCGAGGGTGAGCAGTGCGTCGTGCATTTCGTCGGCGTCGCGCACGAGCGGCCACGCTTCGTCGCGCACCGCGTCGATCGCGTCGGCGTCGAGCGCGCCGAGATCGTCGGTCGATTCGGGATCGCTCCAGCGGCGCGACTGCACGGCCTGCGTGCGGCGTTCCTCGAGCGGCGCATCGTCGAGGAACGCGTAGGGCTTCGCGTTCAGGATCTCGGCCGCGAGCGGGGACGGCGCGGGCAAGTCGCGCGCGACGAGCTCGATCGCGCCGCTTTCGATCCGGCGCAGCAGCGCGAGCCAGCCGTCGGTGTCCATCGCGTCGTGCAGGCAATCGTCGAGCGTCTGGTCGACGAGCGGGTGATGCGGAATCTCGCGTTCGCCGACGATGTTCTCGAGGCACGCGACCTGATCGGGGAACACCGTCGCGAGCAGGTCGTCGCTCTTCATCCGCTGCAGTTGCGGCGCGGTGCGCCGGCCGCCGGTGAAGCGCGGCAGCGCGAGCGCGGTGGTCGCGTTCCAGCGCCAGCGCACGCCGAACATCGGCGCGTCGAGCAGCGCCTGGATCAGCACGTGTTCGGCGCTGGCCGAACGCAGGTAGCGCCACACTTCGTCGAGCGCGAAGCTGTGCGCGAGCGACAGCGACAGGATGATCGCGTCGTCCGTCGCGGCGGCCTGCAGTTCGAAGTTGAAGCTGCGGCAGAAGCGCTTGCGCAACGCGAGCCCCCAGGCACGGTTGATCCGGCTGCCGAACGGCGAATGGATCACGAGCTGCGTGCCGCCCGATTCGTCGAAGAAGCGCTCCATCACGAGCGTGTCCTGCGTCGGCAATGCGCCGAGCGCGGCGCGGGTGCGGGCGAGGTAGTCGGCGATCTGGCGCGCGGCGTCGGGCGACAGCCGGAGATCGTCGACGAGCCAGCGCAATGCGGGCGCGAGGCGGCTGTCGCTGGGCGCGAGCGCAGTGGCGGTTGAGGCTTGTGCGTCGGCTTCCGCTTTCGCATTGCTCACCGTGTTGCCGCCCGCGCGCTTGCGCCCGGCGGCGCCGGCCTGCCGGTCGCCTTCGGCGAACAGCGCGTCGAGCCGCGCGCGCAGCCGGCCGACCGCCGCCGACAGCTCGTCGCTGCGCCCGAGTCCTTCGCCGAGCCAGAACGGAATGCCCGGCGATTGCCCGTGCGCGTCCTCCACGCGCACGCGGCCCGTTTCCACGCGAATGATCCGGTACGACTGATTGCCGAGCTGGAACACGTCGCCGGCCAGGCTCTCGACCGCGAAATCCTCGTTGACGGTGCCGACCTGGATGCCCTGCGGTTCGAGCAGCACCGCGTAGTCGGCCATGTCGGGGATCGTGCCGCCGGAGGTGGTCGCGGTCATCATCGCGTTGCGGCGGCCGCGCACGGTGCCGCCGACCACGTCGCGGTGCAGGTACGCGCCGCGCACGCCGCGACGGCTCGTGAATCCCTCGGCGAGCATCTTCATCACTTCGTCGAAGCGTTCGCGCGTCAGCCGCGCATACGGCGCGGCGCGCGTAAAGCTCGCATACAGTGCGTCCTCCTGCCACTCCGTGCACGCGACTTCGGCGACGATCTGCTGCGCGAGCACGTCGAGCGGCGCTTCGGGAATCCGCAGCGCATCGAGTTCGCCGCGTCGCACGCAGTCGAGCAGCGCCGCGCATTCGACCAGTTCGTCGCGCGACAGCGGAAAGAGCCGCCCCTTCGGCACGCCGCCGACATGGTGCCCCGAGCGGCCGACGCGCTGCAGGAACGGCGCGATGCCGCGCGGCGAGCCCACCTGGCAGACGAGATCGACGTCACCGATGTCGATGCCGAGTTCGAGCGACGCGGTCGCGACGAGCAGCTTCAGTTCGCCGCGCTTCAGGCGCTGCTCGGCGTCGAAGCGGTGCTCCTTCGCGAGACTGCCGTGATGCGCGGCGATCGCGTCCTTGCCGAGCCGGTCGGCAAGATGGCGCGCCATGCGCTCGGCCGTGCGCCGCGTGTTGACGAACACCAGCGTCGTGCGATGCGCGGCCGCGAGCCCGGCGATGCGGTCGTACACCTGTTCCCATACGTCGGTCGCCATCACCGGTTCGAGCGGCACGTTCGGCAGTTCGAGCGCGAGATCGCGCTCGCGCGTGTGGCCGGTGTCGACGATCGCGCAGTCGCGCGGCGCGTCGGCCGGCCCGCCGACGAGAAAGCGCGCGACCGCGTGGATCGGCTTTTGCGTGGCCGACAGCCCGATGCGCGGCAGCGCGCGGCCGACCAGCGCGTCGAGGCGCTCGAGCGACAGCGCGAGATGGCTGCCGCGCTTGGACGACGCAAGCGCATGGATTTCGTCGACGATGACCGAGCGCACGTTCGACAGCATCTGCCGCCCCGACGTGGACGACAGCAGCACGTACAGCGATTCGGGTGTCGTGACGAGGATGTGCGGCGCGCGCTTGCGCAGCGCGGCGCGCTCGGCCTGCGTCGTGTCGCCGGTGCGTACCGCGGTGCGGATCGCCGGCACCGGCAGGCCGAGCTGCGCGAGCGATTCGGCGATGCCGGCGAGCGGCGCGTCGAGGTTCACGTGGATGTCGTTCGACAGCGCCTTCAGCGGCGATACGTAGACGACCAGCGTCGCGTCGGGCAGCGTGCCGTCGTGCGCGAGCGCATCGCGCACCAGCTCGTCGAGCGCGCACAGGAACGCGGTGAGCGTCTTGCCCGAGCCGGTCGGCGCGGCGACGAGCGTCGAGCGGCCGGCCTTGATGTGCGGCCACGCGAGCGCCTGCGCGCCGGTCGGCGCGGCGAACGTGCGCGTGAACCACGCGGCGACGGCCGGGTGGAACACGTCGAGCGCACGGGCGGCGGGGTGGGGAGCTGTGACGTCCATCGGAGCGTTGAAATAGGGTGCGAGCGTGCGGACACATCGCACGCGAGTCGAATCGTCAGTGTGCCAGACGCCGCGCGGGCGTGCGGGGCATGCGTACCGACGATTCCAATGCAGATGGGGGGCTGCACCGCGCTTTCAATGGACGGAAAGTTGCGTGCCCGTCGGCACGCCGAGCGCGCGCTGAATTGTGTCGAATTGCAACTTGGGGGCGAGCCCCACGGCTGAATTTTCCGAAACACGGAACGTGCGTTACCAGCGCGAACCGTCCCTAGACGCGATGCAGCCAGCCGAGCCAGTGTTGGACCAGCGGCGCACGCGACCACAGCGACTGCGCGAGCCACAGCGTGCCGCCCCATGCGGCGACCACGACGATCAGGTCGCAATGCCCGCTGTTCCACAGGTTCAGCGAATGACGCCGCCAGATCCACGGTACGCCGAGCGGATTGGGCCAGTCGGCGAGCAGATGCATCACGCCGCCGCAGGCGAAGCCGAACAGCGGCGCGGCCCACGTCGGATGCGGATGATGGACGAGCCCGTGCCACCCGAGCGCGAGCAGCGCGATCCAGCCGATGCCCCAGTGCGTGATGGTGCGATGCGTGATCCACAGCCGGCGCTTGCGGGTCCACCAGGCGACTTCGAGCCAGTCGGGCGCGGTGCCGCCCGCGACGCCCGCCGCGAACGCGGCAAGCATGCCCGAGTGCCACGGGCCGGTCGCGCCGGTTTGCGCGACGAGGATGGCGGCGGCGACGCCGGCTGCGAAGCCGGATGCGTGATGCGCATTGTGTGATGCCATAGGGAGCGAGACGAAGAAACGTGAAGCGGCGCGTGCACGAAACGATGATGCGGCGCGCAAGCGGGGCGCTATCTTCGCAGATCGAACTGTGCAGCGGGCGGCTGGTTCGCAGATTTTTTCGCACCCGCCGCGGGGCTGGCCGTATGGTTCGCAACTTTCGGTTTTGTGCGTTGCGCGCTGGCGCGCGTCGCCGACGATGCCGAACGACTCGCGGGCGCGTCGCGGCGCCGCAACGTGACCGCGCGCACGCAATCGGCGACGCTTTCGTCGCACCTCACGTGTTCGACCCTTTTTGTCCCCCTATACTACGAAGCCGGCATATGGCCGTCGGCGCGCTGGCGGCCATCCACGGATCAGGTGCTTTTCCTGCCTGAAGGAGATCCACATGGGGGACATGCAATGACTACGCTGAATCGCTTCAAATCATCCGCCGCCGTGTTGGCGACGGTGGCCGGCATCGGCTTCCTGCCGAACGCGCCGGCCTACGCGAAAGGGCCGCAGCCCGCGGTCCTGACGAGTTCCGCGGTGGCGGTGGCCGACAAGTACAGCGCGGATGCCGCGGAGCGGATCTTCAAGGAGGGCGGCAATGCGATCGACGCGGCCGTCGCGATCGCGTTTACGCTCGCCGTCACGTACCCGGAAGCCGGCAACATCGGCGGCGGCGGCTTCATGACGATCTACAAGGACGGCAAGCCGTACTTCATCGATTACCGCGAGCGCGCGCCGCTCGCCGCGACGAAGGACATGTACCTCGACAAGGACGGCAACGTCGTCAAGGGCATGAGCCTGTACGGCCCGCGCGCGGTCGGCGTGCCGGGCACGGTGGCGGGCATGTGGGAAGCGCAGAAGCGCTTCGGCAAGCTGAAGTGGAAGCAGGTGCTCGCGCCGGCGATCCACTATGCGCGCGACGGCTTCGTCGTCGATGAGCAACTGGCGCAGCGCGGTGTCGACGCGTCGAAGGAATTCGGCGGCAAGACCAATTTCGACAAGTACTTCTCCGGCCTGAAGGCCGGCGCGAACTTCAAGCAGCCCGATCTCGCCGACGTGCTGACGCGCATCGCGGACGGCGGCGCGGAAGGTTTCTACAAGGGCAAGACGGCCGAGCTGATCGCCGCGTCGATGAAGACCGGCGACGGCAACGGGCTGATCACGACCGAGGATCTCGCGCAGTACCGCGCGGTGTGGCGCCAGCCGGTGCAGGCGAAGTGGAACGGCTACGACGTGATCACCGCGCCGCCCCCGAGTTCCGGCGGCATCGGCCTCGTGCAGTTGCTGAAGATGAAGGCCGATCTCAAGCAGGACTTCGAGGGCGTGAAGCTCAACTCGCCGCAGTACATCCATCTCGTCGCGGAAATCGAGAAGCGCGTGTTCGCCGACCGGGCGCAGTATCTCGGCGATCCCGACTTCTACAAGGTGCCGATCGCGCAGTTGACCGACGACGCATACATCGCGAAGCGCGCGGCCGAAGTCAACCCGAAGGAGCCGTCGGATACCAAGAGCGTGCAGCCGGGCCTCGGCACGACGATGCCGGAGAAGGCCGAAACGACGCACTTCTCGGTGGTCGACAAATGGGGCAACGCGGTGTCGAACACGTACACGATCAACGGCTATTTCGGCTCGGGCGTGATCGCCGACGGCACGGGCATCGTGCTGAACGACGAGATGGACGACTTCTCCGCGAAGCCGGGCGTCGCGAACATGTTCGGCGTGGTCGGCAGCGACGCGAACGCGATCGAACCGAAGAAGCGTCCGCTGTCGTCGATGTCGCCGACGATCATGACGAAGGACGGCAAGGTGTCGCTCGTGATCGGCACGCCGGGCGGCTCGCGCATCTTCACGTCGATCTTCCAGGTGATCAACAATATCTACGACTTCAAGATGCCGTTGAAGGAAGCGGTCGGCGCGATGCGATTCCATCACCAATTGCTGCCGCCGAACACGATCTTCTGGGAGCCGTACCACCCGATCGAAGGCGAACTCGCGAAGCAGATCGAGGCGCGCGGCTATACGCTGAAGGGGCAGGATTTCAGCGGCGACATCCAGGTCATCAAGATCGACGGCAAGACGCCGGAAGCGATGGCCGATCCGCGCGGGCGGGGCGTGACGCGGATCATTCGTTGAGGGTGACGTTGACGTGAAGCGATGCGTGCGCGTCGGCGAAAGCAGCCGCGTACGCCGTTCGGCAGCCGGTGTGTCGACCCGGCTGCCGATTTTTTTGGCTGGTCGTTCGGATGAAGCCCGCGATCCGCGGTTGCCCCCATTTTCATGAATTTGACGCGCGACGCTGGGATAATGGCCGAGTTTGGCTGCGTCAACGATGGAAGGAGGCCCCATGGGCGACAAGGATACCCGCGAGACCGAGGACAACCGCGCCGATACGAACTCGATGGAAGCGCGCCGGCGCCGTTTCGAAGAGGATCTCGTCGACGCGTACGACGAAGAGCTCGAGATGGAGCTCGACGACCGCCGCTTCGACAACGGTGAAGACCTGTTGTTCTCGCCCGAGCGTCGCGAAGCGCGCAAGGAATATTTCCGCGAGCTGTTCCGCTTGCAAGGCGAGCTCGTGAAACTGCAGGACTGGGTCGTGGAAACCGGGCACCGGCTCGTCGTGATTTTCGAGGGGCGTGACGCGGCCGGCAAGGGCGGTGCGATCAAGCGCATCACGCAGCGCCTGAACCCGCGCGTGTGCCGCGTCGCCGCGCTGCCCGCGCCGAACAACCGCGAACGCACGCAATGGTACTTCCAGCGCTATGTCGCGCATCTGCCGGCAGGCGGCGAGATCGTGCTGTTCGACCGCAGCTGGTACAACCGCGCGGGCGTCGAGCGCGTGATGAATTTCTGCACCGACGACGAGTACGAGGAATTTTTCCGGTCGGTGCCGGAGTTCGAGAAGATGCTCGTGCGCAGCGGGATCCAGATCGTCAAGTACTGGTTCTCGATCACCGATCGCGAACAGGAGATGCGCTTCCAGAGCCGGATCGAGGATCCGCTGAAGCAGTGGAAGCTGAGCCCGATGGATCTCGAAAGCCGCCGCCGCTGGGAGGCTTATACGGCCGCGAAGGAAGAGATGCTGCAGCGCACGCATATTCCGGAGGCGCCGTGGTGGGTCGTGCAGGCCGTCGACAAGAAGCGCGCGCGGCTGAATTGCATTCACCATCTGCTCGGCCAGGTGCCGTATCACGAGGTGCCGCGCCCGACGATCGATCTGCCGCAGCGCGAGCATCACGAGGATTACATCCGCCGGCCGGTGCCGGACCACATGATCGTGCCGGACGTCTATTGAGCGGTTCGGGGCGGCTGGATCGGCCACGGAGGCGCGCCGTGCCGCGCGGCGCGCGTTACTCCCGGATCAGGAACGCGGCGCGGTCGCGGCCGGCGATCCAGGCGGGCGTGCGACCGCGTCCGCTCCAGGTGGCGCCCGTCGCCGGATCGCGATATTTCGCGCCGATGGTGAACAGCTTCGCGCGACCGCTGTAACCCTGCCCGAAGACCTCCCGCGCGGTCAGCGCATGATCCGTCACGATCTGGCGTACCTGCATCAGTGCCGCTTGGCGTTCGCGGCGGCGCGCGGCCCGGATGCGCCGATCCAGTTCCGCGAGCTGGGCCTGCAGTTTTTGCAGTTGCATGCGTCCGATATCCCCGTCGCTGAATTCTGATGATTGGCAGAGGTGCGATGTGCCGCATGTCTGCACGCCCGACCAGACGTTGGCAGAACGCATGGCGGGCAACACCGGAAGATTAAGTTTCAGCGCGCGGGTTTTCTATCGGACGCATCCGATTTTTCACGGGAATCTGTCCGCCTTACAGTGCGGGGAAGCCCGCGCGTCCTTGCGTCAGGTCGAACAGTTCGGATTTTGCTGCCGCCTCGGCCGTTTCCGGCAGCTTGATCACGAGCTTCACCGTCATCCCGTAAGCGCTGTCCACCAGATCGTAGCCGGCCTGTTCGATCCAGCGGCGCACGCGCGCCTCTTCCGGGTAGCCGATCTCGATCGCGAGCCGCGTGTGGCGAATGCGCTCGACGCGTTCGGCATCGAGCAGCGCCGATGCGATCGCATCGGTGTACGCACGCACCAGCCCGCCCGCGCCGAGCTTCACGCCGCCGTAGTAACGCACGACCGCGCCGAGCACGCCGTCGAGATCGTGATGGCGCAGCACTTCGAGGATCGGCCGGCCCGCCGTGCCGGACGGCTCGCCGTCGTCCGACATGCCCGACTGGCCGCCGGCCAGCAGCGCCCAGCACACGTGGGTGGCCGCCGGATGCTCGTCGCGCAGGCGTTGCAGTACCCGCATCGCGGCATCGCGGTCGTCGACGGGAACCGCGTACGCGATGAAACGGCTCTTGCGGATCTCGAGTTCGCGGACGTAAGAGGTGGCGAGCGAGTAACTCATGCGTCGCGACGCGGAAAGTGTAGGGAAATCAAGGCGATGATGGCTGGTCGATGCGTTTGGCGTTGGCCTGCGGACGGATATCGTCTGCATGAGCGGAGGGCGAAGACGGAATTTTACCGTGGCGCGCGCCGGAGCATTTCGGTGACGCGCGGCATCAACGTATGCCGATCGACGAGCGCAGCGCCGCGGCCAGCGTGCGCAGCGCCTGCCGGGCACGCGCATCGGTCAGGCTCGAGTAGAGCACCACGTCGCGCGTCGGCAACGGCGGGAGCCCGTAGCGCATCCCCACGTCGACGGTGCCGGCGGGCGCGACGCGATGCCCGAGCGCCGCGACGGCCAGGCCCGCGGACACCGCCGCGCCGATCGTCGCCACGCCGCCGCCGACAAAGACTTCCGTCCACGCGACGCCGGCTTCGTCCAGTGCGCCGACCGCCATGCGGCGCACGCTGCACGGTTCGGCCTGCGTGGCGAGCCGCAGCGGTTGCGGCGGATGGTACTCGAAATCGGCCGCCGCCATCCAGCCGAACGACTCCGACAGGATCGTTTCGCCGTCGAGCCGCCGGCTGTCGTGCTGCAATGCGACGGCCGCATCGAGCTGGCCGCGATCGAACGCATCGAGCACGTCACGCGACGTGGCGACGCGAATCTCCAGCACGAGCGCCGGCTCCGCTTCGCTCATCCGCCGCAGCAGCATCGGGAGATCGGCGCCGACGACATGGTGACTGACGCCGATCACGAGCCGTCGCTGGCTCGTGCCGAACGCGCTGATCGCACCATGGTGAGCGGCCACCAGTTCGCGCGCCGGTTCCAGGAACGCGGTGCCGTCGGCCGACAGGCGAACCTGCCGCGGCGTGCGTTCCAGCAGGCGGCGGCCGAGCCCGTCTTCCAGCCGCTTGATCTTCAGGCTCACCGCGGACTGCGTCGTGTTCAGCGCTTGCGCGGCCCGCGTGAAGCTCCTGAGGTCGGCGGTCAGCACGAATGCCTGCACGGCTTCGATGTCGAGCGTTTTCATCGCATCCTTCTTCATTTCAGAATCGAATCATTGAAATATTCTGCCATCTACTTTTTAAATGATTCAAGGTCTTTTACGCTGGCTCCATGTCGTCCGGAATACCGTCCGTTTTCTTTCGCCAGGAGTCGATCATGCTGACCGCGTACTACGTGCACCGCCTGCCGGCGGATTACGACCTCGACATCATCCGCCATCGCGTGCGCGAGCGCGGCAGGCTGTGGGACGACACGCCGGACCTGCTGTTCAAGGGCTTCCTGCTGCGCGAGGCCGGCCGCCACGGCGCGACGGAAAACGGCTACGCATCGTTTTATCTGTGGCGCAACGAACAGGCGTTCGCGCGGTTCGTGACGGACGGCCGCTATCGGGTCGTGACGGACAGCTTCGGCCGCGCGCCGATCGATACGCGGGTTGCGCTCGATGCACGCAAGGGCAGTGCGTCGGCGGGACGTTTCGCGCGTCTCGAAACCATCGAGATTCCGGCGGACGCCGATCTCGATGCGGCATTGGCGCGGGAGATCGCACGCAATCGCGAAGCGGCGGCTCGGCAGGGTGTGGTCGCGGCGGCCGTCAGTCTCGATCCGCTGCGCTGGCGGCTCACGCGTGCGCTCGTGACGGAACATGAGCCGGACGACGGCGGCGCGGGCACGGTGTACCAGGTCCTGCATCTGGCAACGCCGTTGCTCGACACGCTGGAAGCGGGCGGCGCGTGATGGCCGGCATCGCGTCGCGATTGCCGACCGGCGTGGTGATTGCCGCGCATCTGGCGGGTGTGGTGGCAGGCATCGCCGCGATTGCGGCGCTTGCGACGGTGCTGGCGCTGCTGGTCAGGTAAAGCGCTTCAGCGCGCCGAGGGTTTGCGCGGGAGCGCCGCACGCATGATGCACGGCGCCCCCGGTCGCTTCATCGTCGCTCGTTCAATGGCTCTGCAAGCGGATATCGCGCGACGACGCGCCGACATACACGGTTCCGCCCGGCACGACCCGCCAGCCGTTGCGCGACGTATCCCACACGCTCTGCATCCGCGGCGACACGGTCACGCGCACGCGCCGGGCCTCGCCCGGATTCAGCCGGATCTTGTCCCAGCCGACCAGCCGCTTCGGCGGCTCGTCCTTGTACGGCACGCCGAGATAGACCTGCGGCGTTTCCGCGCCGGCCACGCGCCCGTCGTTGCGCACGGTAAACGCGACGCTCAGCGAGCCGTCCCATTGCTTCGACACCGACAGGCCCGAATACGTGAAGTGCGTATACGACAGGCCGTAGCCGAACTCGAACATCGGCTTGATGTTGCGCGCGTCATACCAGCGGTAGCCCATGTTCAGCTTTTCCGCGTACACCGGGTCGGTGTCGAACGCGCCGTTTTGCCCCCACGTCGGCGAATCCTGATCGCGCGCCGGGAACGTCACGGGCAGCTTGCCGGACGGATTGACCGCACCGAACAGCACGTTCGCGATCGCCTTGCCGCCGGCTTCGCCCGGATACCACGCCTCGACGATGGCCGACACGTTGTCCTTCCACGGCATCAGCACCGGATTGCCGCTCTGGACGACGACGATCGTATGCGGATTCGCGCGCGCGACGGCTTCGACGAGCGCATCCTGGTTCGACGGGTTCGCGAGGCTCAGGCTCTGCAGCTCGCCGAAATCCTCGCCGGCCGGCTGCGCGACCACGACGATCGCGACGTCCGAGCGGCCCGCGAGCGCCGCGGCCTGGTCGATTTCCTGCTGCGTGTACGCGCGGAACGGCGACTGCTGGTCGCTGTTGCCCGCATACGTGACCTGTGCGGCCGGCGCCAGCGCGCGAATCGCCGCGACGATCGGCACGTCGACCTTGAGCCACGGATTGCGCCACCAGCTGCACCCGGTCGACGACCCGAACGTCAGGCCGCCGCAACCGGCGAACGAACCCGATACCGGATCGCGCGTGTTGCCCGAGCCGCCGCCGGACAGCACGGCCGAATCTGCATGGCCGCCGATCACGGCGATACGCGACAGCGCCGACGCGACGAGCGGCAACTGGTTGCCGTCGTTCTTCAGCAGAACGATCGATTGCTCGGCGGCCGCCTGCGCGAACCGGTTCCCGGCCGCGAAATCGATCGTGCCGCCGCCCTGGGCCGGATCGTCCATCACGCCGACGCGGATCATCACCGCGAGCTTGCGGCGCACCATGTCGTCGAGGCGCGCGGTCGACACCGAGCCGTTCGCGATCGCCTGCTTGACGGCCGCCGGCGTCAGGTACACGCTCGGCCCGACGTCTTCTTCCTCGTCGAGGCCGGCGTTGATCGCGGCGGCGGTGCTGTGCGTGGCGCCCCAGTCGGACTGCACCTGGCCCTGGAAGCCCCATTCGTTCTTCAGCACGTCGTTCAGCAGGTGGGGGTTCTCGCACGCATAGGTGCCGTTCAGGCGGTTGTAGCTGCACATCACGCTGCCGGGCCGGCCGCGCTTCGCGGCGATCTCGAACGGCAGCAGGTACAGCTCGCGCAGCGTGCGCTCGTCGATCTGCGTATTGCCGCCCATCCGGCCGTGCTCCTGCTCGTTGCCCGCGTAGTGCTTGATCGTGGCGATGACTTTTTGCCGCTGCGTGGCGAGCGTGCGTTCGGCGAGCAGGTCCCCGGCGAGCAGCGGATCCTCGCCGAGATACTCGAACAGGCGGCCGCCGCGCGGCTCGCGCGCGAGGTTGGTGCCGCCGGCGAGGCCCATGCCGAATCCTTGCGCACGCAACTGGATCGCGACCTGCTTGCCGTAGTCGTACGACAGCCGTCGATCCCAGCTCGCGGCGACCGCGATCGTGGCCGGGAACGTCGTGCTGGCCTGCGACGTGCTGCCGGAGCCGGTCGCCGAATCGACCATGTTGAGATCGGGAATGCCGAGCCGCGGCACGCCCTGGATGTAGCCGGCGCCGCCGCCCGGCACCTTGGACATTTCGTATTGCGAATGAATGAACTGGAGTTTTTCGTCGAGCGTCATCTTGCGCACGAGCAGGTCGGCGCGCCGTTGCGCGGCGGCCGATGCGAACGTGTCGATCGCGTCGCCCTGCGCATTGAAATCGGCGTCGCCGGCGTAGGCGGTGGTGCAGAGGGTCGCTGCCAGCACGACGGCCGGCCAGAGGGTGTCCCGCATGTTGTTCTCCATGATCGTATTGCCGGTTGTTCGGATGATGTCTGGAGCTGCGTACGTCCGGTGGATTCGCACCGGACGCATTCGGCTGGCGAAGCAGGGTGGTTGCGCGTCGGCATGCCAGGCCGGGCGGGGAATCGTTACGGCCGGTTGGGCCCGATCGAACCAGACGGACGGCGACGCGGACCGCCCGGCACTGTCGAATCGGATGTAGCGGTTCTCTGCTGCGGCTAATGGTATGAATGTAGTTTGACTACAGCATCGGTATTTCTACCGATACGTGTGATCTTTATTTCGTAGGGGCGCGCGGCGGGGTGGAAAGGCGGTCATCGTTCCCGATCGGACATGCGCGGCGGAGTAAGAAGTACCTGCGCGCGAGCGTTCCGACGGGCGGGAGGTCGGGAAGCGTGTGCCCGCGCGATACGGTTGGTTGCGCAAGCATCGAATGGAACACCGGCGGATGCCGGCCGCGTCGGGGCGGAGCCGAGCAGCACCGACGGCGTGCTAGCCGCGTCGCGCGACCGGACTGCCGGGCATTGGAATTCCGGCGCGATAGACGACGGTCGCGAGTGCCGCGGCCACCGCGGCCTCGGCCGTCAGCACGGCGACGGCGGCGCCCAGCTCGGCGAAGTACTTTGCGAGCACGGGTACCAGCACGATGTTCAGAATGCCCGATGACATCAGGATTCGCGTGAATGCCGACTTCATCCCGAGCGGCAGCATCGTCTGCACGCCGAACAGGTCCGTCATGCCGGCCATGAACGGAATGAAGGCCATCCAGCGCAGCACCTGGACCGTCGGTTCGTACGAGGGCCCATAGAGGATGCGCACGGCGAGCGGCGCACCGAAGAAGATCGCGAGCGAGATGCCGAGCACCATCGCGACCTGCACGACGAACAGCTTGCGCAGGAACGAGAACGCGTCGTTGCGCGCGTGCCGCATCAGGTAGCTGATGCGCGGATAGGTGGCGGCCTTCAGCGGCTGCAGCATGCTGAGCGCCGCGCGGATCAGCTTGTCGCCTGCGGCGAAGTAACCGGCCGCGACGTTGCCCGAGACGAAGCCGAGCAGCACGGTGTTGGTCGACGCGTAGAACGCGATCGACGTCGACGCGAGAAACACCTGCCAGCCGCCTTTCAGCGATTCGGCGATGTCGGCCGCGCCGACGCGCACGAAGTCGATTTCGCGGTTGAAATACAGATAGGCCGCCAGCGCGATCGCGGACAGCGTCGGCACCGCCGCGTTGACGATCATTGCACGGTCGATGTCCGCCGGGCTGTGCACGAGCGCGAACATGGCCGGCAGGCTCAGGATGCGCCCGATGAACAGGATCACGCTGAGCGCGCGCAGCTTTTCCATTCCCTGGAAATACCAGCCCGGCGTGAACGCCACGCCGGCGACCATTCCGAAGCCGATCAGCAACAGATCGCGGTCTTCGCCGAAGCGGCCGACCAGCATGATCAGCCCGACCAGCACGATGAAACAGATCACCGCGATGCCGATCTGCGCGTACAGCGTCGCCCAGAAGATGCGCGAGCGTTCGGCGCGGTTGTCGCGCGCGAGCGCGATGCGTGGCGTGGCGGTCAGGTCGAAGCTGTAGCTCGTGCAGTTGGTGAGATACGCAATGACGGCGAGCGAGAACGCGAGCTGCCCGTAGCCTTCGGGCCCGAGTGCGTGCGTCAGCAGCGGTGCGATCAGGAGCGGCACCGCGTACATCGAAATCTGCAACGTCAGCAGCAGCAGGAAATTCTTCTTGAGGTTTGACATTCGCTCGGTCGGCGCCGTGGGTGTCGCAGGGCGGCGGCATGGGGCCGCGGTGCGCGCGTGCATCCGGTCGGCGCTGACCCGGTTGCATGGGTGGGTGGCGCGTCCGGCGTCGCCCGGTATGGCCACATCGTATGGCGGCCATGATACGGGCCGCACGGGACGGCTCTGTTCGCGAGCCTACCGTTCGCGGATTCCGTTCGTGCGCGCGGCATGCATCCCGACACCGCGCGCCGTTGCCCGTCGTCGTACCGCGATAGCGATGAAGCTATTTGTAAGCTGGCGCACCGAAGGACGCTCGAACCGGGTGCTTTAATCGAGTGCACTGTTTTGGTTCACGGTGCGAGCCGTCCGATGGCGCCTCGGGCACGCAACGTCACCTCCCGCGGGCATGGGGAGCAGGGCAACACATGGAACCGGGCGGGAGCCGCGCAGGGGCGCGGCCGGGCCGCTGCCGCGCATTCGTCGAGCAGTCGCACGATCGTGGAATCGCTCGTTCCGGTGGAGCCGCCGGAACGCGTGTCCGCGTCCGATAAAAATACCGATCCGAGGAGTACCGATTGAAGCCCATTACGTTCGGCAGCTGCGTGGGGTGGCTGCACGAAGGACAGACGACACAAGGGGTGATCCTGTGCGAATCGTTGGGACACGAGGCATCGTGGACGCACAAGCTCATGCGGGCGATCGCCGAGCGCCTTGCCCGCGACGGCGTCACGGTGTTGCGATTCAACTATCCGTGCACCGGCGATTCCGCGGGCGACGATCGTGACGCCGATCGGCACGCCGCCACCCTCGGCAGCATTCACGATGCGATCGATCTGCTGCGCGACCAGGTCGGTGTCGCGTCGCTGACGCTCGTCGGCATCCGCGCGGGTGCGCTGTTCGCGATGCTGGCCGCCGCAGGCGACGGGCAGCACCCGTCGCCGCGCATCGACGCCTTGGTGGCGCTCGCGCCGGTCGTGCGCGGGCGCGCTTATCTTCGCGAGCTGTCGTTCGTGCATCGCCAGTGGCTCGACATCACGTCGCCTGCGATTCGCGCCGCACATCGCGACGAGCCGTGCATGAACGTGCTCGGGCACCGCTTTCCCGACGATTTCGTCGCTGCATTGAAGGCGGTCGATCTGTGCGACGTCGTGCGCGACGCACCGACGCTGCCTCGCGCGATGCTGCTGATTCAGCCCGATCAGGACGAGCCCGCGTTGCGCGATGCGCTGCTCGCGCGGGGCGTGAACGTGGCGACCGAACCGTTCCGCGAATGGCCCACGACGATGCTGGACGGTACACGCTCGCGTCTGCCGCTCGCGGCCATCGACACGCTCGCGAACTGGATCGTCGAACGCGCGCCGCACACGGCCGCCGGCGTCGACCCGACGTGGCGGCCGGATCCGCCATGGAACGGCGAATCGGCCGCGGCGCTCGACATGATCGACATGACCGAGCAGGTCGTCGCGGTCGGGCCGGACCGGTTGGTCGGCGTGCTGTGCCGTCCCGCCGATACGGGGCCGGCGCATCCCGTCGCGCCGGCGCTCGTGATCGCGAACACGTCGACGAATCCGCGAAGCGGCGAAGGGCGCTTCAGCGTGCGCCTCGCGAGGACGCTCGCGCGCGCCGGCGTCACGACGTTGCGGCTCGACGTGAACGGCGTCGGCGACAGCGGGGCCGCCGCGCCCGACGACCAGTCTCCCGTCGTGTATTCGGCGCGGTCGAGTGACGACGTGGCGGCCGCCGCCGATTGGCTGCGTGGGCTCGGTCATCCGGACGTGGTCGCGGCCGGCATCTGTTCCGGCGCCTATGCGGCATTGCATGCGGCCGTGAAGACGCCGTCGCTCGGCGGCGTGATCGCGATCAACCTGGCGCGCTTCGTGTGGCCGGCCGGCCTCTCGCTGGACGCGGTGCAGAAGCAGCGGAACAACTCGGTGCGCGGCTACTGGCTGTCGGTACGCGACTGGCAGAAGTGGAAACGCCTCGTGCGCGAACGGCGCGATTTACGGCCGATCGTGCGGGCCGTCGCCGCCAATGCGATCGCACGGGTCAGCGTACCGGTGAAGGAGGCGGCTGCGCGCGTCGGCTGGAAACCGCGCGCCGGCACACCACGCGGCGTGATGCACGTGCTTGCGCAACGCGATGTCCGGACGACCCTCGTATATGGCGCGCTCGATCCCGGCATCGACGATGTCCGCCGCCATTTCGGCGCGATCGAGCATGCGTTCAGGTGCTCGCGTCACGTACGGCTGCACCTCGAGCCGCAGGTCGATCACGCGGTATACGGCGCGGTTGGCACGGATATCGTGATCGAGCGGTGCTTGCAGGCGCTCGGTCGCGACTTGACGAGGCCGGTCGTGCACGCCGTCGATCCTGTCGGGCTCGAAGCGGCTGGGGGATCGTACGCAAACGTGTCGGTCGGCAGGCCGTGATGCGCGTCGTGCCGCATGCGTCGGCGCCGCGGGGTGCGATCCCGGCTTCGTATGAAGATCGACGTTCGGTGGGGTCGCTCACAGACGCGCGGCTCGCCGTAGTGTCCAATCCCTTATCGATGCATGCACGGTTGTGCCCCGACCAGCCGGATGTGTCAGTTCCGATCGCCCGGCTCCGCATAGGGTGATTTCGCGTAGGGCGATGCGTACAACGTGTCGCTGCGCCATACGTCGTCGGTGGGCGCATTGGCCACCTGCGGGCGATGCGGTCTCGTCGGCACGAGCGGCCGGCGCAACGTGATGCGGGCCCGCGTGTCGGGCTGGACGGCGGTGCTCGCGGCTGAACGAGCGAGCGCGGGCGCCACGGCCGCGGATGCGGTCGCGGCTGGCTCGGCGATTGCAGCCGCGCCGGGGGCTTGCGCCGAGCGTTGTGGCGGCACGGGCGCAACGCGCGTCGACGATGCGAGGAGCGGTGTGTCGGCCGGTGTGCCGGACAGCGTTTGCGCACCGGCGGCACAGACGAAGCCGGCCGACGCGATGTAGAGGAACGGCGCAAGCGACGAAGAGAAGTTCATGACGAATCGCAGGGAGTGACGTGCGGTGAAGAGGGTGGTGCGGCACTGCAATGCAAGCCGCGCTGGGCAAGCGTAATGCCGGAATTCGCCGCGTTCGGCGGGTTACCGCACAGTTTTGGAAGGACACCATGTCAATCACCACGCAACCGGAATCGACGCGCGACACGCGGCGGCCATGCTGGGCCGGCGCCGGCCGTGCGCCGTGGCTGTCGCGCATGGCGATCGTGGCAGCCGCGTGCGCGCTGAGCGCATGCGCGCTGTCGCCCGGCATGACTTACCGCGCGCCGGGGGAGCGCGACGCGAATGCGCGCGTGAGCGCCGACGCATCGGGCTCGGGCGGCCTTGACGGCGTGCAGAACGTGTCGAGCGAGGATCTGATCGAGATCACGCCGGCATTCGTCGCACAGCACCATGCGGGGCGGCCGGCCAACGTCGACGCGGAGATCCGTCAGTTGTTCGGCAAGCCGACGCCGTACACGATCGGCCCCGGCGACGTGCTGAGCATCATCGTCTGGGATCACCCCGAATTGAACCTGCCGACGACGCAGACGGTCGGCGGCGGCGACGGCGTCGGCGCCAGCTCGGTCGCGACGGGCTACACGGTCGACGCGGCCGGCAACGTCCAGTTCGCGTATGCGGGCCTCGTGCACGTGGCAGGACTGACCGAGGCACAGGCGCGCGCGCTGCTGATGAAGCGGCTCGGCGAATACGTGCGCAAGCCGCAGCTCGCGCTGCGCGTGCAGAGCTACCGCAGCAAGCGCGTCTATCTCGACGGCGAAGTGCGCACGCCGGGTTTGCAGATCGTCAACGACATGCCGATGACGCTGCCCGAGGCGATCGACCGCGCGGGTGGCTTCACGCCGACGGCGGATCGCTCGCAGGTGTCGGTGACGCGCGGCGACACGACCGTGAACGTGAGCCTGCCCGCACTGATCGCGGCGGGCGTGAATCCGTCGAACATCCTGCTGCGCGACGGCGATCTCGTACGCGTGCGCGCGGCGAGCGACGCGAAGGTATTCGTGCTCGGCGAAGTATCGCGGCCCGCGACGCTGACGTTGACCGACGGCCGGATGAGCCTCGGCGAAGCGCTCGGCGACACGGGCGGCGTGAGCCAGTACACGTCGGACGCGCGCCAGGTGTTCGTCGTGCGCCGCGGCCCCGACAATCGTCCGCGGGTGTACCACCTCGACGGCAGCTCGCCCGCGTCGTTCGCGCTCGCCGACCAGTTTCCGCTCGAGCGGCGCGACGTCGTGTTCGTCGATGCGTCGTCGCTGGTGCGCTGGAGCCGCGTCGTGAACCTGCTGATTCCGTCGTCCGCGCAAGGTGCGCTGACGGCGAAAGCCATTTCGCCGTGATGCCCGAGGCGGATTTCGTGACCGCGACCGTGCGTCGCGCCATACGGGACTGATGCTGCATGAACACTTCGACCTTGCCTGAGCCGCCCAGCGGGCGCATTCCGCGGCCGTCCTATCCGGTGCGCCGCTACTGGAGCATGCTGTATGGCGGCCGGCGCCTGATCGCGTGCACGGCGCTCGCCGGCGCGCTCGCGGGCGGCCTGTATGCGCTGTTCGCGGCCCCCGTCTACCGCTCCGACATCCTGTTCCAGGTCGAGCAAAGCCAGACCGATTCGAAGCAGACGTCGCCGCCCGGCGATCCGTCGTCGGTGTTCGATCTGAAGACCGATGCATCGACCGAGATCGAGGTGCTCAAATCCCGCGCGGTGCTCGATCGCGCGATCGAGAGCACGAACCTCGCCCTCGACGCACGGCCGCATTACCTGCCGCTGATCGGCTGGCGGCTCGTGAACGCGGCCGACGGACTGTCGTCGCCGTTGCCGGGCGGCTACGTGTATGGCACCGAGCGCATCGACGTGCCGACCTTCGACGTGCCGAAGCGGCTGCTCGGCAAGCGCTTCGCGCTGACCGTCGGCGACGACGGCGCCTACACGCTGCAGCGCACGGGCTTCTTTGGTCGGAAAGGGCCGGTATGGCGGGGCCGCATCGGCCAGCCGCTGCACATCGAGACGCCGCAGGGGCCGATCGACGTGTTCGTGCGCGACGTGGCCGGCCAGCCCGGCGCACGCTTCGATCTGACGCGCTACAGCGACGAGGAGGCGACGACGTGGCTGCAGAAGAACGCGCTGATTTCGGAGCGCGGCAAGCAGTCGAACATGATCGGCGTGACGCTCGACGGCATCGATCCCGTGCACGACAGCCGTGTGCTGAACGCGATCGGAGATGCGTACCTCGCGCAGAACACGCAACGCAAATCCGAGGCGGCCGACAAGCTGATCCGTTACATGGACGGCCAGTTGCCGCAACTGAAGGCGCAACTGGAAGCGGCGGAGAACCGCTTCAACGCATTCCGTGCATCGCACGGGACGGTCAATACGAGCGACGAGGCACTGGCGTTGCGTCAACAGTCGGTCGACATCGAGACGCGTGTGCAGACGCTGCAGCAGCGTCGCGAGGAACTGCTCACGCGCTTCATGCCGAAGCATCCGGCCATCGTGGCCGTCGATGCGCAGCTCGCCGATGCGCAGCGCTCGCTCGACACGGCCCGCAAGCAGATCCAGCAACTGCCGACCGTCGAGCAGGGCGTGCTGCAACTGCAGCGCGACGTGGCCGTCGACACCGCGCTGTACACGAACCTGCTCAATACACGCCAGCAGATGGTCCTCGCGCGCGCCAGCAAGACGGGCACCGTGCGGATCGTCGATACGGCGAAGGTCGCCGAGCAGCCGATCGGGCCGCATCGCGGGGTCGCGGTGGTCGGCTTGCTGATGGTCGGCCTGCTGGCGGGCGCGGCGATCGTGATCGCCCGGCAGCGCGTCGTCGGCACGATCGGCGACGCGGAGGAAATCGAATGGGCGACCGGGCTGCCCGTGTTCGCGACGGTCCCGCACAGCGCCGTCGCGGCGGCCGCTGAACCGAGGTCGAAGGGCGGCCGGCGCGGCCCGCGCATGTCGACGGCGCCGATCGACGTGCAGGACGCCGCGCTCGAAAGCCTGCGCAGTTTCCGCGCGTCGCTGCAATTGTCGATGCCGGCCGCATCGAATCCGGTCGTGCTGATCTCCGGGCCGACGACGGGCGTCGGCAAGTCGTTCGTCGCCGCGAACATCGCATCGCTCGTCGGCGCCGCGAAACGGCGGGTCCTGCTGATCGATGCCGATCTGCGCAAGGGTTCGCTGCACGACCGGTTCCGCTATAGCCGCGCGCCGGGGCTGGCGGACGTGGTGGCGGGCACTCACACGCTCGACGAGGCAATCAGGCGCGGCGTCGCACCGGGCCTCGATTTCATCGCGATGGGCCATGTCGTTCCCGATCCGGGCGAACTGCTGCTGCAACCCGCGCTCGCCGAACTGATCGGGCAGGCCGCGTCGCGCTACGACATGGTCGTGCTCGACGGCTCGCCGTTGCTGCCGGTGGCCGATGCGCTGGTGCTCGGCCGCCTCGCGGGCACCGTGTTCCTCGTCGCGCGTAGCGGCGTGACGACGTTGACGGAGCTCGACGAAAGCGCGCGGCGGCTCGAGCACGCGCATATCGATGCGCGCGGCGTGATCCTGAACGACTACAAGGGCGCGCCGGGACGGTACGACTACGGCTATACGGGCGCGAACACGCATCAGGCCGAGGCAGGGTTGACGGGGATGATCGCACCGCGGCAGCGGGCGGAACGCGCGTCATGAATCGGAGAGCCGACGGTGCCGGGCCTCGACCGGGCGCGGCGACGGCGCGCGGGATGGCGCGCGTGCGCGGTGTCGCGGGCGGTTATGCGGGCTACTGGTGGGAGGATCCGGCACGGCTCGTGCCGATGTTCATCCTGCCGTTGTATGGATTGCTGTCGCTCAGCCTGCTGGGCGAGCAGAAGTCGATCGCACGAATCTATTTCGACGGTTACTACGCATTTGCCGGCGCGTTGTTCCTGATGGTGGTGGCGGCGACGGCGTGGCTCGCGACGACCGAAGCGCGGACGCGGCGCGGGCCGCCGGAAACGCCCGTCGAGGTGCCGCCGCGCGTGCTCGATTGCCTGTTCGCGCTCGCGCTGTTCGGCAATCTCGTGATGATGAGCGGGATCATCGCGCGGCCGGCGCTGCTGCTCGAATTCCTGCATGGCCAGGCTACCGCGTACGACATGCTCCAGCAGATCGGCCGCGTCACCGGGTTGAGTTCGTTCACGCAGGCGACGTCACCGTTCGTCGCACTCTATTTCTACGTGTTCCGAACGCCGGTGAAAGGCCTGAACCGCTACAAGATCTACATGGCCGTGCTCGCGGTGCTGACGCTGCTGCGCAGCTTCCTCTTCGCGGAGCGCCTGGCGTTGATCGAGATGGTGATGCCGCTCGCGCTGATGGTCGTGCGGTTCCGGCTGCACGGCCGGTATGCGCGGCTGCTCACGCTTGGGCCGTACGCGGCGATCCCGTTGTTGTTCGCGCTGTTTATCGCGAACGAGTACAACCGGTCGTGGGAAGCCTATTACGTCAACATCTACGACAACATCTTCGACTTCGCGCTCGAACGGCTCGGCCTGTACTATTCGACGTCGCTGAACAACGGCGCCGGGATGCTTGCCGTGCTCGGCTGGGGGCAGGGCCATCCGATGTTCACGTTCGACTGGTTGATGCGCTTTCCGGTGATCGGCGAGACGTTCCGGCCGTGGATCGATTCGAGCGACAGCTTCAACCTGTTTCTGAACAGCTACGCAGACCCGGAATTCAACAATCCGTCCGGTATCTTCGTCCACTTCTACGAGTGGGGCTGGTTCGGGCTGCTCGACGCGGCCGTGCTCGGCTGGATGGTCGGCCGCAGCTATGCGGGCTGGCGCAGCGGCAACGGGTTCTGGTGCTGCGCGCACGCGGTGCTCTACGTGTCGTTGATGGAGATCATGCGTACGCCGAATCTGTTCAGCGGACGCAATTTCCTGCCGATCGTGCTGCCGATCATCGTGTTCCATTGGTTCGGGAAGCGGTCGACGAGCGTGGCACCTTCCTCCACGCATGCGGTATCCGGACGCGGGGCGCGCGCCGCCGACACCAACGAGCGGGACGGCGGCGCAACGGCATGGCCACTCGCACCCGCACCGCATCGACGACGCACTATTCCACGCGCGACGCGAAATCCGGAACGGTAGGCTCGCGAACTGTGCGCGGCCGCGCGATCCGTATCATGACCAGGATTGTCCGCGCGCTGCTCGTCCGACTTCCGCACATGACCGACCTGACCATCGCAATTTGCAACTACAACCATGGTGCCTACCTGCGCGAAGCGATCGACTCGGCGCTCGCGCAGACCGTGCGCGACGTCCGCGTGCTGATCGTCGACGACGGGTCGACCGACGATTCGCGCGACATCATTCGCTCGTACGGCGAGCGCGTGACGGCGGTGTTCCAGGAGAATCGCGGCCAGGTAGCCGCGTACAACCGCGCGCTCGAGCATGTCGCGTCGCGCTACGTCATCCTGCTCGACGCGGACGATCTGCTCTATGCCGACGCCGCGGCACGCGTGCTCGCCGCGTTCGCATCCGGCGATTTCGTGAAGGTTCATTTCCGGCTCGACGTGATCGCGCACGATGGCGTGCGGACCGGCGCCAGTGTGCCGCAGTCCGCGGTCGATACGGATTGCGGGCGCCTGTTGCGCGCAGGCTGGCTGTATCCGTCGCCGCCTGCATCGGGCAACGCGTATCGCGTCGCCGCGCTGAAGCGCATCTTTCCGGTACCCGTCACCGCCGACAATCTGCACGGCGCCGATTTCTACGCGATCTACGGCATCGCGCTGCTCGGGGCCGTCCACATGATCGACGCGACGCTCGGCGGCTATCGCGTGCACCAGCAGTCGAACGCAAGCGCAACCGACGCCCCGGCCCTTGCGCTCGCCAATTCGGAAGACGCGGCCACCGGTGCGCTGAAGGCCGAACGCCGCTGGTCGATCCTGCGCACGCTCGCCGGCGCGCGGCTGCAGGAAGCGCTACCGATCGCCCCGCTCGACTTCGCGATCGAGAAGGCGCGCTTCGCGAGCACGCTGTATCGCGCGCCGTTGGCGCGGCGCTGGCGCTGGTTTCTGTGCGAATCCGGACGCTACTGGCATACCGTGCTGCGCAATCCGTTCTGGCGTCCTGCCAAGAAGGCAGCGGTCACCGTGCTGTCGCTCGCATGTTTGCTGCCGTCGTCCGCGCTGAGCAATCGCGCGATCCGCTACCTGTCCAATCCGCTTGCGCGCGTGCGCAAGCTGCCCGCCGCACGCACCGACGTGCAATGAGCACCGCGCGCTCGCGGCTGCGCCGGCCGAATCGCCTGTTCGGTTAGCCATCGCACCCAGTGCGTCCGGCATGCGCTGCACAATGGTCCGGACCGTTGAGGAACGCGTAACGACGGATATCGGTGGCCGCGTGGCGCGGCAGCGAGGCCCGCCATGACGGACGCGAAGCAATGTCCGTGACGGCCACGTGTTCATCAATGAGGAATGCGTAATACATCGGGATTCCGATGTGTATGGATCGCTCGCGACTTGACGATGCGCCGCCTCATCGGCGCGCTGGGCAACGAACAGTGCGATCGAATCGACCAATCCAGAGATGACCAAAGAAAAGATCGTTCATATTGCCGAGGCGTTTGGCGGCGGCGTGCTGTCGATGCTGACCTATCTCGCCAACCATGCCGCGGCAGCGGGCGTCGACGTGACGGTACTTCACTCGATCCGGCCGGAAACCCCGCGCGATTTCGCTACGCTGTTCCGGCCCGACGTGAAGCTCGTTTATGTCGACATGGTGCGCGAGGTCGACGTCCGGCGTGATCTGCGGAGCTTGCGCGCGCTGGTCCGGAACCTGCGTGACTGCGGGCCGACCGCGGTTCATCTGCACTCGTCGAAGGCAGGCGTGCTGGGACGCATCGCCGCCCGGATCGCCGCGCCGACCGCGACGGTGCTTTACTCGCCGCACGGTCTGTCGTTCCTGCGCTGCGACGTGTCTCGCATGAAGCAGTTCGCGTATCTGAGCTTCGAGCGCATCGCGGCGCGTATCGGCGGCACCATTGTCGCGTGCTCGGGCAGCGAGCTCGGCGAGATCAACCGCAAAGTTCGCGCGAAATCCGCGGTTCTGGTGGAAAACGGGGTGAACGTCGCCGAGATTCCGCCTCGCCGAGCGCGCGACGATCGCAAGGTCGTCATCGGGATGAGCGGTCGCGCGTCGTTCCAGAAGAATAACGAAGCATTCATACGACTTGCCGACGAGTTGCACGGCGCCGACGTCGAGTTTCTCTGGATCGGCGGCAACGTGGGGGAGATTCCCGATTCGTCGCGGCGCCAGGCCATCGCCTGCAGCGGCTGGGTGACCCGCGAGCGTGCGCTGACGCTCACGTCGGAACTGGACATCTATGTCCAGACCTCCCGCTGGGAGGGGATGCCGGTCGCGCTGATCGAAGCGCAGGTTGCCGGGATCCCGGCCGTGGTGACGAACGTCGTCGGCAATCGCGACGTGGTGATCCACGGCGTGACCGGCTACGTCGCGTCGACCCCCGACGAGATGGTCGGTTACCTGAGCACGCTCCGCGACGACCGTCGGCTTCGCGAGCAGATGGGCGAAGCCGCGCGAAAACGCGCGATTCAGCGGTTTTCGATGAGCGCGATCTTCCGGCAATGGCACGCGCTTTACGGACTGGGCCCCGACGAGCCGCGCGTTGCCACGCGCGACTTCGAGCCGGTTGCCGTGGATCACGTCAAAGCCTGACTTTGATATCCCCTTATTGACATGAGCGCTTTCAAGAAACCGAGGCAACTCGTATACAACGGCCGATTCACCACGCAGAAGACAACCGGCGTGCAACGCGTCGCACGCGAGCTGATCGCCGCATTGATCAAGTTTCAGCCGCAGGATCCGGTAACCGTGCTGGTGCCTCCGCAGCCCGGTATCGAGGTGAGTGGCGCGAAGACGATCAAGGTCGGCTTTTACAAGGGCGTGGTCTGGGAGCAACTGGTGCTCCCGTTGTTCGCGCGCCGCGGCCGCGTCGTCAATCTCAGCAATTCGGCATCCATTTTCATCGGCAACCAGATCATCTACATGCACGACGCGGCGGTATTCGACACGCCCGCGCATTTCTCGCGCCCGTTTCGCATGTGGTACCGGATCATGTTCTGGATCCTGGCGCGAACCTCCGTCCGCGTGCTGACCAACTCGTATTTCTCGCGGGATCGCCTCGCGCATCACTGCGGGGTTGCCGCGGAGAAGATCAGCGTCGTGCCGCTCGGTGCGGATCATCTCGACACGCTGGAACCGGACACGAGCGTGCTCGACAAGCATGCGCTGACGCCGAACCGGTTCGTGCTCGCGGTCAGCAGCATGAATCCCACCAAGAACTTCGGCCGGCTGATCGCGGCGTTCAGGCAGATCGACGATCCGTCGGTCGATCTCGTCATCGTCGGGATGCAGAACACCACCGTGTTCGGCAAGCAGGACCCGATGGCGGCGGCCGCGGAGCCGAACATCAAGTACGTCGGCTATATCAGCGACGAACAGTTGAAGGCGCTGTATCAGAACGCGGCGTGCTTTCTTTATCCGTCGATCTACGAAGGCTTCGGCATACCGCCTCTCGAGGCGATGCGCTACGGCTGCCCGGCGGTGGTCGGCAAATCGGCAGCCCTGCCGGAAGTCTGTGCGGACGCGGCGCTGTACTGCGATCCGTATTCGCAGGACGACATCGCGCGGAAATTGCGGAGCCTGCTCGATTCCGACGAACTCAGGGCCGAGCTCAAACGCAAGGGGCGCCTGCACGCGGACAAGTATCGCTGGAGCAGAAGCGCCGAGATGATGAAGGAGATATTCGAGGGGCTGTAGGGCATCCGCCGGGCTGCACGACGACTCACTGTTCCCCACCGCACTGTCTCGCGCGTCGGCCATCCATACAGTGAACGACTATCCGATATCTCGGCGGTGCGGAACCTGACGGGCCGGCCACCGCTTCATCATGACTGCACGCGAAACCCACCTCGATGTCGCCCGCGGCGCGGGAATCATTCTCGTCGTATACGGGCATGTGCTGCGCGGCGCCGTTTCCGCCGATCTCGTGCCGGCAGGCGCGGCCGACACGGCATTCGCGTGGAACGACTACGTGATCTACACGTTCCACATGCCGTTGTTCTTCTTCCTGTCCGGCCTGCACGTCTGCAGCTCGCTGCGCCGCACGCCGCACGGCTTCCTGTGGTCGAAGATCCGGACGATCGCGTATCCGTACCTGCTGTGGTCGATCGCGCAGGGCGCCGTGCAGATTGCAATGGCGTCGCACGGCACCAATCATCCGTTTACGCTGAACGACCTGCTGGCGATCGGCTGGCGACCGTTCGCCCAGTTCTGGTTCCTGTACGCGCTGATGCTCTGCATGCTGGGCATCCGGGCGTTCGCGGCGGCCGTGCCGGATGTGACGCGCGCACCCATGCCATCGCGGGCGCGCGGCTGGCTCGCCGGATGCGCGATGCTCGGGCTGGCGCTCGGCGCAGCGACGCAGTGGGGCATCGTGTCGATCACGCTGATGAACGCACCGTTCTTCGTGGCGGGTGTGCTTGCGTCGCAGGCATTGCCCCGGTGGCTCGCGCGCCATGGCGGGCCGACCGCATGCGCCGCCACGGCAACGGCGTTCGTCGCCGCGGTCGTGTTCGCTCACGGCGTCGGTAGCGCGACGAGCATCTGGGCGCTTCCCGCCGCGTTCTCGGGCATCGCACTGGCGCTGCAACTCGCGCATCGGTATGCGTCGCAGCCCGCACGCGCGGGATGGCTGGCGGCGATCGGTTGCGCATCGATGCCGATCTACCTGACCCACATCTTCGCGATGGCGGCCGTACGGATCGTGCTGATGCGCGCCGGCATCACCGGCCTGGCAGTCCACCTCGTGCTCGGCACGCTGGCCGGTGTCGCGATCCCGATCGCCGTCTATCTGGTCGCATTGCGGACGGGGTTCGCGCATATTGCCGGCTTCCCGTCATGGCCGGGACGCGATACGGCGGTACGAACGCGTACCGCTTGAGCTTCGGCATCATCGTCGGGCCCGGACGTTGCGCGCTTGGTCTGATGACGCACCGAAGCCGATCGGCGCCCCTGATCTAATCAACGTCGAAGCGTCGCCGCTTTCGTCGGCGTCGCGGACGGGCCATGCAGTCGGCCGCCGACATGTGCGGTTCAACGCGCGCGAAAACCTGCCAGGGAAACGATACGCCATGCATCAATTGCAACGTCTGTCGCGCGGCGTGATCGCCGCGATGTGCATCGCGGGCGGGCTGTCGTGGTCGGAACCCGCGGTATCCGCGACCGCCGCGGGCGAACCGGCCGCGCTTCATGCGGCCGTACCGGACGCATACGTGCGTCCGGATCGCGCCGCGGCCGATCAGGGCGACGCGTTGCAGCGCGCGCTCGATGCGTTGCGCCCGGGGCAGCGGCTCGTATTCGCACCGGGGCGCTATGTCGTCGGCCGCTCGCTCGTCGTACGGCAGGCGCGTGTGGTGCTGTCGGGATTCGGCGCGACGCTGATCGCCACGGCGCCGAACGATCAGACGATCGAGCTGCGCGGCGACGGTACGACGCTCGTCGGGTTCCGGCTTATGGGAACCGGCACGACGCGCCTCACGACGCCGGAGTCGACGAAGGTCGAGGTAACGGGGCGAGACGTACAGGTGCTCGACAACGTCGTCGACGGCGGCGCGGGTGCCGGCATCTTCGTGTTCGGCGGTGCGGATGTCGCGATCGTCGGCAACGAGGTGCTGTCGACGCTGGCGGACGGCATCCACATGACGCACGGCTCGCGCAACGTGCTGGTACAGGGCAACGTCGTGCGCGGCACCGGCGACGACATGATCGCCGTGGTGAGTTACCAGGCGGAGGGCGTGCTGACCCGCAACGTGATGATTACCGGCAACTCGCTGGAAGGCAACCCGTGGGGGCGTGGCATCACCGTCGTCGGCGGTGCGGACGTGACGATTTCGAACAACATCGTGCGCAACGTGCAGGTCAGCGCCGGGATTCTCGTCGCGCAGGAGGACAGCAACCGCACAGCCGGCTCGTCCGACGTCCGGATCGAGCGCAACGTGATTGCCGATATCCAGACTGCGACAGGCCGGACCGATTCGCGCCCGCTCACGCAGCAAGCGGCGATCGAGGTCAGCACGTGGTCCGGTTCGGTGTCGCGGGTGACCGTGATCGGCAATCGCGTGTCGAATGCGAGATTCGACGGCATCCGGTTGTGGGGCAACGTGTCCGACATACGGCTGGCCGACAATCGGCTGTCCGGGATCGGCGGCTTGCCGGTGCGGGTCGGACCTGAGCCGGAGTGCGCAGCCGGTGCTCCTGCGGCCCCTTCCGCGAACGATCGGTCGAGGAGCGTTCCGTGCGCGCGCGCCCGCCAGTCTGCGCCGGGCGCGCCCGACGCGCTCGGCGCCGATACGTCGCTCCTGCCGCGCGTGCGCGAATCCGTCAGACGGCCGCGGTGGTCGCAGCGCGGCACGGATTAGGGTGAGCAGGACCTGATCGAGCGGTGCGCGGCATCCGCGCCGTCGGCACCGCGCGGCGCGCGCCGACGCGATTCGCACGCACTTGTCGCACGGCGTCGCGTTCCTCTGCCTTCTTTTGACGCGCGCCCGGTCAGCCTGGCTCGCCGGCGGAGAGCGGTACGACCGGCGTCGGCTGCGCGGACGTCGTCCCCGAGCGCGGCGGAGCGGCGCCGACGATTGCCCGCCCGTACTGATCATCGAACCGCACGATATCGTCTTCGCCGAGATAGTCGCCCGATTGCACCTCGATGATTTCGAGCGGAATCCGGCCGGGATTCTCGAGTCGATGCACTTCACCGACGGCGATGTACGTCGATTCGTTCTCGCACAGCAGGAACGTCTCGGTGCCGCGCGTCACCTTCGCGGTGCCGCGCACGACGATCCAGTGCTCGGCGCGGTGATAGTGCATCTGCAGCGACAGCCGCCTGCCGGGTTCGACGACGATCCGCTTCACCTGGAAGCGCGCGCCGAAATCGATCGAATCGTAATGGCCCCACGGCCGCTGCACCTTGCGGTGCTCGCTCGCCTGCGGGCGCCGGTCGGTCTTCAGGCGGGCGACGACGTTTTTCACGCGCTGCACGTCGTGCTTGTTCGCCACGAGCACGGCATCGGCCGTCTCGATCACGACGACGTCCTTCATCCCGACGCACGCGATCAGGCGGCCTTCCGAGCGCACGAAGCTGTCCTGCGTGTCCTCGAATACGATCGGGCCGCGCGCGACGTTGCCGTGATCGTCCTTCGGCATGATTTCCCAGATCGCGTCCCACGTGCCGACGTCCGACCAGCCGGCCGCGAGCGGCACCACGATGCCTTCGATGCCGAGCTCGCGGTGTTCCGCGAGGCGCTCCATCACCGCATAGTCGATCGAATCCGACGGGCACGCGTCGAAGGCCGCCGCATCGATCCGGAAAAACGGATCGTCCGCGACGCCGGCGCGCCACGCGCTTTCGCAAGCGGCGTGGATGTCCGGCGCGAGCGCGCCGATCGCCTTCAGCCAGACCGATGCGCGCGTGACGAAGATCCCGCTGTTCCACCAGTAATCGCCCGATTGCAGATAGCGTTCGGCGAGCGTCGCATCGGGTTTTTCGACGAAACGCCCGATCGCGTAGCCGCCTTCGCTGCCATGGCGGCCCGCGCGCGGCTCGCCCACCTGGATGTAGCCGTAGCCCGTCTCGGCACGGCGCGGCAGTACGCCGAGCGTGACGATCGCGCCTTCCTGCGCATAGCGCGCCGCGCGGGCGATCGCGTCCTGGAATGCGCCGACATCGACGATCACGTGGTCGGCCGGCATCACGGCGAGCACGGGATCGTCCACGAGCGCGCTCGCGTCGAGCGCGGCAAGCGTCAGCGCGGGCGCGGTGTTGCGCGCGACCGGCTCCAGCAGGATGCGGGCGGGCGCCGACCGGCCTTGCACCTGCTCGGCGCTCATGAAGCGATGCTGTTCGCCGCATACGAGGAGCAGCGTGTCGCCGAGCGACGCGTTCGCGATGCCGTTCAGGCGGCGTGCCGTCGCCGACAGCGGCGATTCGTCCGAAACCAGCTCGATCAGCTGCTTCGGATACTGCTCGCGCGACAACGGCCACAGCCGCGTGCCGGAGCCGCCGGCGAGAATCACCGGCAGGATGCTCGGCAGATCGGGTTCGGGAACCGGGCGAAGGGTGGGGGTCATCGGTTCGCTCCGGTATCGACGGGCAGCCGGGTGAGAGCGCGGCCGTCGGCGCGCGCGTCGTCGTTGCGCGAGACGGAAACGGCCCGCGACAGCAGGTAACGCAGCGCGCCGGCCGCACGGTCGGCCGCGCGTACCAGGCCGACGAACGGCGCACCCTGTTCGAGATACGGGCCGTAGGCCTTGCGGAATCCGAACTGTTTGTAGAACGCCTGACGCGGCGCGGGGACGTGCGTGCGCACGGCGGTGTCCGGCCATGCGGCCTGCGCGGCGGTGAGCGCGCGTCCGATCAGGCGTTCGAGCGTGTCGTCGTCCCGACAGCTTTCGCTCGTCAGCACCTTGTCGATCACGACGTCCGGATCGATGTCGTCGCCAGGCAGGATGCGGGCGTAGGCCACGACTTCCGTGGCGTCGCCGTTGCGCATGCTCGCATAGACGTGCAGCGCGCCGGCGTCCTTGCCGTCGATGTCGAGATGCGTGTGCGCGTCCTCGACCACCAGCACGGCGTTGCGCGCGCGCAGGATTGCATAGAGATCGACGGCGCTCAGATGTTCGAATTCACAACAATGCCATTCCATGATGCTGTCCTCGCGTGATGCCTTCGGCACGCCGCACCCTACGGACGCGATCGATCCGTGCGGCGCGGCGATCTTCATCATCCTGATGCGCGATGTGGCGGTCTGTTCGAAAGCGCACTCACGCTCCGGATTCGCAGGCACGGCGCGGGATACGAGGCGACGCGCGCGTCGCGGGAGCGTCGCAATGTGCGGTAGCACACACCGTCGGGGCCGGTGCTTTTTCATAATTGATTCATCGTGGCGGCCGGCAATGAAGCGCGGCCGTGCCGGGCACGGCGCGTCGTCGATCGCGTGGTGCCGACCGGGCGATGCGATCTCGCCGCGTCTCGTCGAAATCCCGCGCGCCCGTGCGGCGTGGACGCCTGAGTCGGGACGCTGCCGGTCGCGCGCTTGCACCGCCGTGGTGATCTTCCGGCGTGCCGGCTTCGGGTCGAGACGGGCGGGTTGGCGGTCGCGCGAGGAGGGCCATCGTACTGCACCGCACGACGCGCGGGCCGGCCTCCTGAATCCAGGCCGCTCGGCGGGAATGCCCCGAAAACGCCTGCGCGGCGCGATGCCGGTGATTACGGCGTGTAACGACCGGGCGGCCGGCACACCGGGGCAACGCGATGCGGTTACGCGGCGGCCGGCGCGATTATGCGGTCCGTGGAGCACGGTTCCACGTACTTTTGGGAGATTTCGGCGGAAATCGCCGGTAATCGACAGGATCAATATTGCGGAAAAGTAGTATTTGCCACTGATTGACGGCAATGGTCGTAGATAATCAAATCTCGGTGGTCAAACGCGCATGGCGCGCAACCCGGGGCAGCGTAACCGCCTGATTCAGGTTTATCTTTTGGTAACAAGGTCAACTTGAAACGGGGTGTAAATTCGGGTGCGGATGAAATGGGGCGGCCAATCCGGCGACGGTTTGGCCGCCGTCCGGTTCCGCAGCGGGCGCGACTGTCGTGTACGACGCCCCGTACATGCGGACGGAGTCCCCGTTTGCCGACGTGCCCCGCCTGACGGCGGGTCGCTTCAAAGCCGGAATGTCATGGCTCCCGAAGCCGCGCATTCCGTTCGAGTTCGATGACAACGAGGCCGGATGACATTCGGCTCGACCTCCGGGGGTGTTCGCCGTGTGCAGTTTCGATCTTCGCCAACGCTGCGCAAACGCAGCGCGGAAAGGCGGCCATGCGCCGCCGGTCGCAGCGCACGCGAACGGTTCGCGGAGTGCGGAAAGTGACGGTTCGTTATGAATATGCCAATAACGCGCGATAAGAGCGCCGGCGTGGGGAGCGGTAACGGGCAGCGTCCGCTGATTTACTGGACGCAGTCGCCGTCCGTGATGCTGCGAAAGGAATTGTCGCGCCGCGACTGGAAAGTGACGGTGGTCGCGCATGCGAACGAACTGCGCGACACGTCGGGCGAAATTACCTGCGGCATTCTCGACCTGAGCGGCGGCCACGCCGATGCGATCGGCAGCATCGCGTCGACCTGCGCGTCGATGCGCGACGTCGTCTGGGTGGCGCTCGTGGACGTCGGCCAGACCGCGTCGCCGAACGTGCGCGCGCTGTTGCGCGACTACTGCTTCGACTATGTCACGCTGCCGGCGTCGCACCAGCGGATCGCCGATACGGTCGGCCATGCGTACGGCATGGAATGCCTGTTCGCGCGCGATCGCGAACAGCTCGAATCGGAGGAAAAGGGTATCGTCGGCACCTGCAGCGCGATGCTGCGGCTGTTCGACACGGTGCGGCGTTTCGCGCGCACCGACGCACCGGTGTTCGTGTTCGGCGAAACCGGCACCGGCAAGGAACTCACGGCCGTCGCGATCCATCGTCATTCGGAGCGGCGCAACGGCCCGTTCGTCGCGGTCAACTGCGGTGCGATTCCGCCGCATCTGCTGCAATCGGAGCTGTTCGGCTATGAGCGCGGCGCGTTTACCGGCGCGAACGCGCGCAAGATCGGCTACGTCGAAGCCGCGAACGGCGGCACGCTGCTGCTCGACGAGATCGGCGATCTGCCGCACGAGAGCCAGGCAAGCCTGCTGCGGTTTCTGCAGGAGCGCTCGATTCATCGTCTCGGCGGCAGCGATCCGGTGCCGGTCGATGTGAGGATCGTGTCGGCGACGCACGTCGATCTGCGCGATGCGATGGAGGAAGGGCGTTTTCGCGCCGACCTGTTCCACCGGCTGTGCGTGATGCGCATCGACCAGCCGCCGCTGCGCGCGCGCGGCAAGGACATCGAGCTGCTCGCGCATCACATGCTCGAGCGCTTTCGCGGCGATGCGCGCCATCGCGTGCGCGGGTTCTCGACGGATGCGATCACGGCGCTTTACAAGCACGACTGGCCGGGCAATGTCCGCGAACTGATCAACCGCGTGCGCCGTGCGGTCGTGATGACGGAGGGGCGCCTGATCACCGCGCAGGACCTCGAGCTCGAATATTGCCTCGATGCGGCATCGCCGTCGGTCGCCGACATCCGCAAGTCGATCGAGCGCGAGGCGATCGAAACCGCGTTGCTGCGGACGCGCGGGCGCGTCGCGGCCTCCGCGCGCGAGCTCGGCGTGTCGCGCGCGACGCTGTATCGCTGGATGGAGGCGTACGGGATCGAGCGACCGCGCGGGACGGGCTCGTCCGACTGATACGGGAAGCATGACGCTCGCGGTGGCCGCGAGCGTCGCATCATCCGGCCGGCGTGGCCCGCACGGCGCGCGCGGCGTTGACGGCCCGGATTTCCACCGCAGGCGGTGCGTTATCGTCGGCCGCCGCAGGCTTCCCGTCGATTCTCGACGGAATGAGCGCGATGCGCGCCGGCGTGCCGGGCGCGAGATGGAACCAGTCGTCGCTCGGCATGAAGCCCGGCGCGTCGATCTGCACGTGGCGGGCGACGTGTCGCGTGTCGATGTCGACGTGCCAGGTCTCGCCGGTGCGCGACACGCACGCCTCGATCCCGGGTTCGCGCCGCGCCAGCACGGCCGGATGCGTGCGGGACGGGAAATGGAACGCCTGCGACAGCGGCGTGCCGTCGTCGGCGCGCAGCGTGGCGACCACCGTATCGTGTTCGCACGGGCCGAAGCGGTACGCGTAGGTCCAGTCGAAGAAGCGGCCGAGCAGTTCGGCCGAGCCGAGCCGCACCGTGTCGTGCGCGGCGATCCGCACCGCGCAGCCGGCCCGTGCCACCGGCGTGCGGCCGTCGCGCAGCGCGACCAGCTCGATCGCGGCCGACAGCGGCGCCGGGCGCTCGTTGACCACATGCACGTCGAGCCCGTTCAGCCCTTCGTCGACGAGCAGCACCTGGACCGGCTGCAGCACCTGGCGCAGCGCATACCATGCCGATTTCGGCCGGTGCGCGGCGTCGATCACGCCCCATCCGGCGCCCGGCATCACGTCCTGGAATTGCCACACGAGCGCGCCGGCGCACCGCGAACCGGTGCGTCGCCACTCGGAAAACGTCTCGCGCATCACGTCCGCGATCACCGCGCGCGACAGCTCGACATAGCGCGCAGGATCCTCGCGCCGCAGCCGGTCGGGCGCGACGTCGTACAGCGTCTGCAGATAGTGGTCGCGGATATCGTCGAAATCCCACGACGTGCCGGGGTCGCGCGGCACGGCCGCCTTCCAGCGCGGTTCGTGCACGCCGGGCCAGCCGAGTTCGGCGAGCGTCGTATCGCATGGCACGTTCGCGAATGCGAGGCATTCGCTCGCGAAGCGCACGTCCGCGCGGCGCGCGTCGTCGAGCGGGCGCAGGTACGCGCCGACGCCGTAGTAGTGCGACACGCGTTCGCGCGGCGTGAACGGCAGCACGCCGCCGTCGGGCGAATCGGGCACGTACGGGACGTCGGGGCGGTGCGCGGCCGCGTGAGCGGCCAGCCGGTCGGCCGTCAGCTCGAGAAAGCGCTGCTTCGGCCCGAGCCCCGACATCGCGGCCTGTTGCGCGATCTCGCTGCCGCCGCACAGCACCGCAAGCGACGGCGAAGCGCCGTGACGCGAGAGGAACTGGCTCGCTTCGCGGTCGACGTTGGCCGCGAACGCGGGGTCGTCGAGCGCGTAATCGAAGTTCGCGAAGCCGAAGTCCTGCCAGACCAGCAGCCCGAGCCGGTCGCACCATGCGTGGAAGGCGTCGGCCTCGTAGGCCATCGTGCCGCCTACCCGGATCATGTTGAAGCCGGCGTCGCGCGCGAGCCCGAGCAGGCGGCCGTAGGTCGCGTCGTCCGCGTGCAGCGCGAGCGGCGCGGCGCTGCTCCAGCATGCGCCGCGCGCGAATACGGGCACGCCGTTGACGCGCAGCCCGAAACCCTTGCCGTCCGCGCCGGAATCGACGTCGATCGTGCGGAAACCCGTCGAGCCGAGCGGCCGGCGCGCATCGCCGATATGCAGCGCGATCTCGTAGAGCGCCGGCTCGCCGTGCGTATGCGGCCACCAGCGACGCACGTTCGGTACCGGAACGCTTGCGCGCAGTTGAGCGGCGCCGGCACGTTCGAGCGTCGCGTGATGGTCGCCGCACGACAGCCGCGCCGCGAACGTGTCGGGCAGCGCCACGGCGAACGTGAGTTCCGCGTCGAGCCAGCCCGTGTCGCCCTCGACACGCGCCTGCAGTGTGCAATCGGCCAGAACGGGCCCGTCGGCCGGATCGAGCACGTCGACGGGCCGCCACGGGCCGGTGGGCACATACGGCGGGAACCAGCCCGGCATGTGTCCGAACAGCGACGTGCGGATCGTGCGCAGCGCGGCCGGCTCGGCGAGCCGCGTGCGCCAGCGCGCACGGCGCGGCGCGCGCGCGTCGCGCAGGTGCGGCGCGAGGGCGCGGAAACAGACGGTCAGCCGGTGCGTGCCGTCGAGCGACACGGGCACGTCGTGCGCGACGAACATGCTGTCCGAGCTGTGGATCGGCGTGTCGTCGAGCCACGCCTGTGCAAGCGTCGCGAGGCCGTGAAAGCGCAGGATGCGCGGCCCGCGCCCGCGCAGCGCGAGCCGGTACCAGTGGTCGCGCTCGTCGAGCGACGCGGCTTCGTCGAGCCGGCCGGCCAGCGCGAGCGCCTGCGCGACCGTGCCCGGCACCGGCGCCGCGATCCAGCCGCCTGGCTCGGCCGGGAGGTCGCGCGGGTGCCGCACGGCGCCCGCGGGCGTCGCCAGCATCGACCACGCGGGCAGGGGGCGCGCGCGCGTCACCGCATGGCCGACACGGGCTCCGTGTCGCAGCGCACCGGCGTCACGTGCCGCAGCGGCGCGCCGATCTGCCGCGCGCACGCGACGAGGTCGCCATACGCGGCCTCGATCGCGTCGAGCGTCGACTCGCCGCGCTCTTCCTTGCCGCGTGCGCACGCGCGCGCGAGCCGGAATTCGAGCACCATCGCTTCCGACGCGATGCGATCGCACGCGGCGCGGATTTCGGCGAACGGCCCGGTGCAGCCGCTTGCCTGCAGCCAGCGCGCGTAATGGCCGAACAGTTCGAAATTCGCGCCGAGCTGCCGCACCGAATTGAACGAGTACGCATGGAAGCGTTCGAGCGGCGCTTCCGCGAGAATCGCTGCGTCGGTCTGCAACTGCCGGCGAAATGCCGCGACCGGATCGACGACCGGCAGGCGCCGCAGGTGGCGCTGCAACGTGGCGAGGGAGGCATCGCAGAGCGCGCGCTCGTCGAGCGGCGCAAAGCGTCGCTTCGCGCATTCGACGTACGGCGGCAGCGCCATCGGCGAACTGCCGCCGACGAGCCCGCTGTAATCGACATCCTCGGCGACGTAATAGCCGCTGTTGTGGAAATAGCCGATCTGGTGCTTCGCGCGGTCGATCGCGTCGATGCCGATCGTCGTCTTCGTGTGCTGCGTGCGGTAACTGCTGCCGCGCGTATCGGGCAGGAACCACGCATCGACCTCGACGATCATCAGGTGTCCGCGCGCGACCTGCGTCTCGATGTGCTGGTCGAGCGGCTCGTAGATCGAATGTTCCTGCACGACGATCCCGTAGAGTCGCTCCAGCTCGTCGTGCGGAAACTTGAAGAACGTGAACTGGTCGCCCTCGAAATCGAGCGCGATCGTAAACGGCAGCGCCGCGTACGGATTGAGACCCCACCACCGGAGCACCTCGAGCCACATGTCGACGTAGCAGTTGGTCTGTTTCCAGACCATCTCCTGACTGTGCAGCGGATGCGGCCGGTAGTGGCGCGCGCGATGGCGCACGCTCTCGAACGACGCGTCTTCGCCGTCGCGGGAAACGAACCTCATCGCGTACCCCACAGCACGTCGCGCACGTCGCGCGGCCAAGCGTCGATATCGAAGCCGTGGTGGCGGAACAGCGCGAGCGTGAGCCGCTCGAGGCTGAAGCCGACGCAGCCCGTGTGCGCGACGTCGCCCGTCGCGGTACGGATGTCCCACAGCAGCCCGAAATGATCCATGTGATAGTTGAAGCTCAGGCATGCGGTCTGGCGGTCGTCGTGCTCGATCGGGATCAGCAGCTCGAACTTCAGGTTCTGCTCGCGCTGGCTGTCCGCGACGATCTTGCCGCCGCGCCCGAAGAACGGGTCGTTCGCGAGATCGATCGCATTCGGCAGGCGCAGCGCTTCGATCATCCGCGTGCCGCGTTCGATCCACGTCTCGCGGAACGAGACGATCTGCTCGGGCGTGCCGATCCGCACGTATTCGCGCATCCGGAACAACTGCATGCGGGTCGGGTCGAGCGACGGTTCGTGACGGAAGCAGTACGAGAATACGTCGACGATGCGGCCGTCCGGGTGCAGCGCGCCCGCGCGCGCGACGACGGGATACACGGGGTAGCACGCGGCCGGCGTCATCACGACGTAAGTCGGCTTCTGGTTCTCGGTCCAGTCGTCGCCGCGATCGAGGCATTGCAGCACGCGCTGGTGCTGGCGCTCGTCGCCGCAGAACGCGTGCACGCTGCCCGCCAGCTGCGGGAAGCTCTTCATGTATTCGCTGCGCTCGAACTCGGTGCGGCTCATCGCCGGCGGGAAGCGCAGCACTTCGGCCTGCTGGTCGGCGCCGATGCGCGTGACGAACGCGTCGAGCGCTTCGACGACGCGCTCGAATCGCTCGCTGCGGCCGAACAGGCCCTGGATGCCGGTCGAGACCAGCAGGCCCGCGTCGATCAGCGCGTCGCGCAGCGGGTTGACGCCCGCACGGTCGAGCGGCGCGTCGGCGGGAACGGAGGCGGCGGAGGGCACGGCGAGGCGATCGTTCACGTATGTTTCTCCAGCGTCGCGGGACGCAGCGCGAGCAACAGGCTCGCAGTGTTGGCGGCAATGCGGTCGTTGCTGATCATCAGCGGCGCCGCGTGCAGGTCGCGAATGTGGCGGCCGATGCTGAACGGCGTGCCTTGCTTGTAGCCGGCCATCCCGCAGATCATCATCGCCTGATGCGCGACTTCGAGCGCGGTCGCCGACACGTAGGTCTTCAGCGTATTGATCTCGGCGGCCCAGGCCATGCCGGCCGACCACGAGCGGGCCTGCGCGTTCGCGTGGAGGCGCAGCACGTTGTCGACGCGGGCCTGCATCGCCTGCATCAGCGCCAGCGATTCGGCGATGCGCCGCGCGGCGGGCGACGGCGCGCCGTCGGTCTGGCGCGCCTGCGCGCGGAAGAACTGGTGCGCGCGATGGAACGCGTCGCCGGCCACGCCGATCCACACCGCGGCCCACAGGATGTGCGAGACGGGCACCATCGTTTCCTCGGCGATCTTCGCGAACGGCACCGGCAGGCATTGCACGGCGGCGCCCTGCGCGTCGAGCACGAAGCCGTTGCTGCACGTGCCGCGCATGCCGAGCGTGTCCCATTCGCCGCGGCGCGTGAGCGTATAGCCGTCGCGCAGCAGCGTGACGAGCACCTGCTCGGAAGCCGGCGCATCCGCATCGCGTCGCGCGGTGGCGAGAATGCCGTCCGCGTAGTCGCCGTACGAGATCGTCGGCGCGGCCTTGTGCAGCCGGAATCCGCCGCCGTCGATTTCGAGCGCGCACTGGCTCGCGCGCAGGTTGCCGCCGACGCCGTCTTCCGACGTGGCCGACGCCAGCAGCCACTGGTGACGCACGAGCTGCTGCAGGAACAGCTTGTGCCAGCCCTGGTCGGCGGCGTGGTCGACGATGCACGCGACCTGGATCTGGTGCATCGCGAACACCATCGCCGACGACGCGCAGGCCTGGCCGAGGATCGAGCAGGCCGACGCGATGTCTTCCAGCGACGCGCCCGCGCCGCCGAGATGGGTCGGCACCATCGCGCCGAGCAGGCGGCGCGCGCGCATCGCCTCGATCGCCTCGACGGGGCAGCGCGCGTCGCGATCGACCGCATCGGCATGCTGGGCGGCGATTTGCGCGACGGCATGCGCGGCCTCGTCGAGGCGATGCGAATCGCTGTCGGGCGCGAGTTCGGGAAGCAGCGCGCTCATGCGGAGTGCTCGGTGCGTTGCAGCGTGGCGATCGTGTCCGCGAGCGCGTCGATGCTGCGGAACAGGTTGCGGTTCAGCATCTCGTCGGGAATCTCGATGTTGAACTGCTTTTCGATCGCGAGCATCAACTGGATCGTATCGAGGGAGGAGAGGCCCGCTTCGTAGAGGTCGTCCCCGTCGCCGATCGAATCGATCGCGGCTTCGAGATGGGCGACGTGCTTCAGGATGGTTCTGATTTCGTTTTTCACGTGCTGCTCCGGCGTGCGTGGTGTCGTCCGCTCGGGCGAACGCGCGATATGCGCTGACATCCCCCCGGCAGTCCGGCATCAGTAGACCACTGGCAGACACGGCGTTCTGTTCGCCACCCTACAAACAGCTGAACCGGTACGCGTGCGGCGCCGAAGCGCCGTCCCGGTCCGGCACGCCGGTCACGCGCGCGATGCTGCTGGCACGCCCGAGTCGGCCGACAGGATGCGCTTCATCTCGTCGCGCACGATCGCGCGGCAGCCGCACGACATTTTTTCTAGGCCGCCGAGGTCGGCGAGCTCGATCGAGCTGCGGTATTGCCGGATCAGGCCGAGCTTCTGGATTTCGCCGGCGGCGTCCGTGACCGTTTCGCGCCGTACGCCGAGCATTTGCGCGAGCATGCTGTGCGTCACCTGGATCTCGATACTGCGGGTGCGGTCGAACGCGAGCAGAAACCATCTGCATAACTGATGTTTGAGCACGTGATGACGGCTGCAGAACGTGATCTGCGAGACCTGCGCCATCAGCAGCCGCACGCAGACGAACACGAGATGGCGGATCACCGGCGACGCATCGAACGCGGCCGCGAAGACGCGCCGGTCGAGCCGGTAGACGAACCCGTCGCGGCACGCGAGCGCCCGGCACGGCATCTGGCCGCTGCCGCCGATCACGTCGTCGCAGACCACGCTTTCGCTGCCGATCTCCGCGACTTCCAGCGTCATGCCGCCAGACGACACGTACTGCAGCGAGATCGCGGTCGTGACCGGCAGGTAGACGGCGGCGAGCATTTCGCCCGGTTCGCAGAGCACCTGCCCGGATTTCAGGTGAACGAGTTGAAGGTGGGGCGTCAGCGTGGCGAGTTCGTCGCGGTCGATGGCCGCGAGAAAACGGTTGGCATCGAAGCTGTGGGAAAGCTCGATCATGCCGTTCGCATACGCGACGGCGTCGGGAGCCTGATGAGTCACGGCGCATCCTCGCAGAATGACGGTCGCGCGTCGTCCGCGCGAACTCCGGAACGGAAATTTCGCACGACCGTGCGGACTTTTGTTGATCAAAAACCGAATGACGATACTCGCAAAAAAGGCTAGCACGCAATTGAATTCACATAATTGCGCATCCTGCCATTTCACAAAGTTTGACGGTTGAGATTGGCCGCAAACGTTATGTCGATTTAATGATTCGTTTCCCTGAAATTAATCATCCGGAAATGGAATCGTGTGCTTGCTTGTCATTCAATGCCGACAGGGAATCAATCGAACGACGTTGCGCATCGTACCGCGAAGTGCCGGAAAGTCATTGAACATTGTTTGACAAAAAAATGGGGATCGCCTGATTTTTCAATTGGATCAATGGTTTGTAAGCGATATGTGCGCTAACCGACAGAGGTCTGAATTAGTGTGCCGATTCAAATTTGAGACAGTTTGAAACGAACGTGTGCGGCGCGCCGACGTTGGGGAATGCTGCGCTGCACATCATGGAAACAATTGAAAATCGGCCGTAAGTGTTTGAACGGTAAGCATCGTGGTCCCACGCGACCATGCCGGCCCGATGCATGGGGATTGACCGATCGAATGCCTGCTGTGTCCGTTGCGTGGGCGAGTGTCCGGAAATGAGACGTTTTTTTGCTTTTGGGGCCGGTTATTCGGGGGCTCTAAATCGAATGTCATTCATATATTAAGGATGGACGCGTATTGGCACGTAAATCGCTTATTCGGGCTGGCGTGTCGAAACGTGGCAGTGGACTCAATCCGGCGATGACAAGCCGATGGTCAGTCGGATTCGGGGTTGTGGGCCGCAACCGCATCAATGTCCGGACGCGCATCGCGATAACGAGTTCCGTGCACGCGGCTGCAGGCGGCGCGGACGATAAAAGGGATACAGACATGCTTCATCTTCACTCGAGCTACTCGGCGAACGCCATCCTTGCTGCCCTCCCGGAGGACAGCATCCGCACCATCGCACCGCATCTCGAACTGGTCAGGATCAAGGCCGGGATGCTCGATCGGGTTGGCGAACCGATGCGTCATCTGCACTTTCCGACGACGGCGATGATGTCGGTGCAGCACCTGATGGAGGACGGTGCGATGGTCGAGGTGGCGGTGGTCGGCCGCGAGGGGGGTGGTCGGGCTGGGGACGCTGGTGGGCGGCATCGCGGCGTCGAGCCGGGTCGAGGTGCGCATCGGCGGAATGGCCTATCGCGTGCCGAGTTGCGTGATGCGCGCCGAGTTCGAGCGGTCGCCGCAGACCTACCGGCTGCTGCTGAACACCTGCCAGGCAACGATGGCGCAAATCTCGCGCAGCGCGCTGTGCAACCGCCACCACTCGGTCAGCGAGCAGCTCAGCCGCTGGCTGCTGCTCGCGCATGATCGGATCGACGGCGACGAGCTAACGGTCACGCAGCAGACGATCGCGAACATGCTCGGCGTGCGGCGCGAGGGTGTGACGGAGGCGGCCGGCAACCTGCAGGAAGCCGGGCTGATCCGGCAGCGCCGCGGCCGCATCACGGTGCTCGACCGCGACGGCCTCGAACATCATGCGTGCGAATGCTACGACCTGATTCGCGCGGACTATCGCCGGCTGCTCGGCACGCGCGGGAATGCGAGGCCGGCGACGGTCCACCCGCGCATGCTGGAGAGCCGTCGCGGATTCCCGGCACACGGTGCGTGACGATGCAGCCGATGTCCGGTGGAACGAATGCGATGCGGCGTGCCGTGATCGCGGCGGCCGACGTCGTGCTCGTGCTGGCGGGGGCGCTCGCCGCACAGGCGGCGTGGGGCCTCGGCTGGCATGCGCTGTCCGACGCGCAGCGCGGCGCGATCGCGCTGCTGTGCGTGTTGACGGTGGCGCTGCTGCCGCGCTACCTGCGCACCGTGCGCGGCGGCGTGGCGGTGCAGGGCGGCGCGCACGTGCTGACGCACACGCTGGTGGCGGTGATGTGCGCGAGCGTGCTGACGGTGGCCGGCACGGTATGGATGATGAATCGCGGCGGCACGGTCACGACGCGCTGGATCGTGCAAACGGTGCTGGCCGGCGACGCGACGCTGCTGCTCGGCCGCGCGGCGCTGCTGGCGCTCGCGCTGACGCGCGGCGACCCGCGCGCACGGCAACGCCGCGTCGCCGTCGTCGGCGCAACGGCCTACGGGCGCGTGGCGATCGAGCGGATGCAGCTTGCGCCGAACGGCCCGTTCGTGGCCGCGTGCGTATTCGACGACGATGCGGCGGCCGCCGCGAGCGGCATCGGCGGCGTGCCGGTGATCGACGACTGGAACGCGTTGCGCGACCGGATTCGCGGCGGTGACATCGACGAGGTCTGGCTCACGCTGCCGATGTCGCACGAGTGGCGGATCCAGCGCATCGTGCGCGAACTGCGCGACGAGTTCGTCGAGTTGCGGCTGTTGCCCGACGTGCGGCAGATGGCGGTCGTCGATCGCTCCGCGACCGACGTGCTGGGCATGCCGGCGATCAATCTCGCGACCACGCCGCGCTCCGCGCCGGAGCTGTGGGCGAAGTTCGCATTCGACCGGCTGTTCGCGTTCGCCGTGCTGATTCCATTGCTGCCGCTGCTGACGATGCTCGCGATCGCGGTCAAGCTGTCTTCGCCCGGGCCCGTGCTGTTCAGGCAGCGCCGCAAGGGCGTCGACGGCCGCGAGTTCGACATCCTGAAGTTCCGGACGATGCGCGTGCATCGCGCGCAGCCGGGCGTCCTGCGGCAGGCGTCGCGCAACGATGCGCGCATCACGCGCGTCGGCGCGTTCCTGCGGCGCACCTCGCTCGACGAGCTGCCGCAGTTCTTCAACGTGCTGTTCGGGCAGATGTCGGTGGTCGGCCCGCGTCCGCATGCGATCGAACACGACGACTTCTATCGCCAACTGGTCGACTGCTACATGTACCGCTACCGTGTGCGGCCCGGCATCACCGGATGGGCCCAGGTGAACGGCTATCGCGGCGAGACGCGCAAGGTCGAGGCGATGGCGGCGCGCGTGAAGTTCGATCTGTTCTACATGCAGAACTGGAGCTTCTGGTTCGACATCAAGATCATCCTGCTGACGGTGGTGCGCGGCTTCATCGGCCGCAATGCATTCTGAGGAAAACGAACGATCGAGTCGGCGCCGCGCGAGCGATCGTACCGACGGCCTGAGGCCGGTCCGCGGGCACGGAAAGACGCGTGCGGCCGTGCGGAAATTGCTGCGCCGCGGTTGCGCCGACGGGCCGCGCGGCGCGCGCCGCACGTCGGGATTGCGCGTCCGTCCCCAGTTTCCTCACCGCTGACGCTGCGTGGCCGGCACGCTGATTCCGGTCAACACACGCGTGTTCAATGGGTTTATCCTGCGTCGAATGCGTCCGGCGTCCTGCACGTCCGGCCGCGCATCCGGATGCGGCGGCGCAGGCCATGCCTGCGCGCCGCGTACCGGCGCGATACCGCGCGCCTCACTTTTTCGCGCGGAACCCGGAACAGGAGAGACGGCCATGTCGCTCGACCAACAACAACGGCAGACGCTGAAACAGCGGCTGAACGAGAGCGAGCAGGCGCTGCGTGCGGAGATCCGCGCGAGCGAGGACCAGCGCGCGCTGGAATCCTATGCGGACCTTGCCGGCGCGGCGCCGGACGAGGGCGACGAGGCGAACGCCGATCTGTTCGTCGACGTCGATCACGCGTTGATCGGCATGAAGCTGACCGAACTGCGCGCGATCGGCCGCGCGCAGCGGCGGATGCGCGACGGCAGCTACGGCGAATGCATCGACTGCGACGGCTCGGTCGGCTACGAGCGCCTGCTGGCGCGCCCGACCGCCGAACGCTGCACGCATTGCCAGTCGCTGTACGAGCGCCGCTACGCGACGACGCCGCGCGCGTCGCTCTGACGTCGCGGTTTCCACCGCGCTGCACGCGCCGGGCGGCCGGCGCAGGATGACCAACGGGCGCCGGGCGCCGTCGACACGCGGCGCCGGGCGGGCAGACGCCGTCGCGCCGGCGCGCGGCGCCATCCACGTGGAAGGGGGCACGCCGATCATGCCGATCCACAATGCCGAGTGCGCGGCCGTGTTCGCCGAAATCGCCGACATGCTCGAGATCCAGGGCGCCAACCCGTTTCGCGTGCGGGCATACCGCAACGCCGCCCGCACGATCGCCGACTACGGCCGCGATATCCCGACGATGATCGCGAACGGCGACGATCTCGGGAAGATTCCGTCGATCGGGGCCGATCTCGCGTCGAAGCTGCGCGAGATCGCCGCGACCGGCACCTGCGAACTGCAGCAAACCTTGCGTCATGCGTTGCCGGGCGCGATCGTCGCGCTGCTCGACGTGCCCGGGCTCGGCGCGAAACGCGTGAAGGCGCTGCACGACGCGCTGCGCGTCGATTCGCTCGAGCAGTTGCGCGCCGAAGCGAAGAGCGGGCACGTGCGCGAACTGCCGGGCTTCGGTGCGAAAACCGAAGCCCATCTGATCGAGGCGATCGACGATCGCCTGCAGCGCGAGCCGCAACGCTTCCTGCTGCCCGACGCCGCGCATGCGCTGACGCCGTTGCTCGAACACCTGCGTGCGGTGGCCGGCGTCGGCAAGGCCGTGCCGGCCGGCAGCTTCCGCCGCCGCCGCGAGACGGTCGGCGATCTCGACATCCTCGTCACCGCACGCGATGCTGCCGCGGTCGCCGACGCGTTCGTCGGCTACGGCGACGTGGCGCGCGTGCTCGCACACGGCAAGACCCGGTCGAGCGCGATGCTCGCCAACGGGTTGCAGGTCGACCTGCGCGTCGTCGATGCCGATGCGTTCGGCGCGGCGCTCGTCTACTTCACCGGATCGAAGGCGCACAACATCGCGCTGCGCCGGCTCGCGCAGGCCGGTGGCCTGAAGATCAACGAATACGGCGTGTTTCGCGGCGACGAGCGGATTGCCGGCGCGACGGAGGCATCGGTCTACGCGGCCATCGGGCTGCACGAGGTGCCGCCCGAGTTGCGCGAGGATCGCGGCGAGGTCGATGCGTCCCGTGCCGGCACGCTGCCGGCGCTGGTGGAGCGCAAGCATCTGCATGGCGACCTGCACGCGCATACCGACGTGTCGGCCGGCCGCGACGGCTTGCGCGCGATGGCCGCGGCCGCGCGTGCGCGCGGGCTCGCGTATCTGGCCGTCACCGATCGCGTCCCGCCTGGCGACGGCGCTCGCGGCGGCTTCGACTGGCTCGCGCGGCAACTCGACGACATCGATCGCGTCAACGCGACGTTCGACGATTTCGTGTTGCTCAAGGGCGTGGAAGCGGGCATTCGCGAGGATGGCAGCCTGGACGTGCCCGACGCGATGCTCGGCCGGCTCGATCTCGTCGTCGGCGCGGTACGCGACGGTTTCGACCTGCCGCGCGGCGTGCAGACCGATCGCATGCTGCGCGCGATGGACCATCCGTATTTCACGATTCTCGCGCATCCGACCGGTCGCATGCTCGGCGAGCGCGACGCCTGCGAACTCGATGTGCCGCGCGTGCTCGCGCAGGCTGCCGCGCGCGGCTGTTTCGTCGAACTCGATGCTCAGCCGCGGCGCCTGGACCTGCCGGACGTCTGGTGCCGCGAGGCCGCGAAGGCCGGCGTGCCGGTCGCGATCGGTTCGGATGCATGCAGCGCGGACGAACTCGACAACCTCGCGTTCGGCGTCGACCAGGCGCGGCGCGGCTGGCTGACGCGGCACGACGTGCTGAACACGCGCACGCTCGCGCAACTGCGGCCGCTGCTGGCGCGCACGATGGGCGGCGGCGGCAAGCGGAGCCGGTCGAAGGGCGCGTGAACGCAACGCGGCCGGCCGCGGTGCGTTCCGTTCATGCCGGCACGGTCATGCCAACACGCCGGCGGCCGGGACGTACGGGAGCCCGAGCGCCTGCGCGACGGCTTCGTACGTGATGTGGCCGTCGCACACGTTCAGGCCCGCGCGCAGGTGCGGATCGTCGAGCATCGCCTGTTTCCAGCCCTTGTCGGCGAGCGCGAGCGCATGGCCGAGCGTCGCATTGTTCAGCGCAAAGGTGGACGTGCGCGCGACCGCGCCGGGCATGTTCGCGACGCAGTAGTGGACCACGCCGTCGACGACGAAGGTCGGCGCCGCGTGCGTGGTCGCATGCGAGGTCTCGAAGCATCCGCCCTGGTCGATCGCGACGTCGACGACGACCGCCCCCTTGCGCATCGTCGCGATCATGTCGCGCGTGACGAGCCGCGGCGCCGACGCCCCCGGAACGAGCACGGCGCCGATCACGACGTCGGCATCGCGCACGGCTTCGTCGACCGTATGCGCATTCGAGCAGACGGTCGCGATCCGGTTGGCGAACACGAGATCGAGCTGGCGCAACCGGTTCACGTTGTTGTCGAGCACGGTGACGCGCGCGCCGAGGCCCACCGCCATCTGCAGCGCGCCGGTGCCCACGACGCCCGCGCCGAGCACGACGACGTGCGCGGCCGGCACGCCCGGCACGCCGGCCATCAGCAGGCCGCGGCCGCCGCGCGGGCTTTCGAGGTGGGTCGCCGCGACCTGGATCGACATGCGGCCGGCGACTTCGCTCATCGGCGCGAGCAGCGGCAGGCCGCCGCCGGGGCCCGTCACGGTTTCGTACGCGATGCACACCGCGCCGGATTTCACGAGCGCGGCGGCCTGATCGGGATCGGGCGCGAGATGCAGGTACGTGTAGAGAATCTGGCCGCGCCGCAGCATCGCGCATTCGGCGGGCTGCGGCTCCTTCACCTTGATGATCATGTCGGCCCGCGCGAAGATTTCGTCGGCGCCGTCGCTGAGCGATGCGCCGGCGGCCGTGTAGTCGTCGTCGAGCAGGCCGATCGCCGTGCCCGCGCCGCGCTGCACGAGCACGCGATGGCCGTGCCGCGTGAGTTCGCGCGCGCCGGCCGGCGTGAGGCCGACGCGGTATTCGTGGTTCTTGATCTCTTTCGGCACACCGACCAGCATGAGTCGCCTCCATGGCCTTCGTTATCGTCGTCGTGCGGGCGCGCAGCCGGTTGCGCGGCGGCGTGCCGACCGCAGTACTGGAATAACAGCGTAGTAGCGCGCGGAGGGAAGTCAAGCGTGCGGCATGCGCGCAATGCATGCGCACTGCGACGCAGCATGCGCGGCCGCCGGTTGCGACCGGACGTCGCAATGCGCGCGTGATCGGGTTTCGGTATCGTCATGCGTGTCGCGGGCCGAACGTTTTTCGGCAAGACGACGAGACAACGACACGAGGACATCGATCGACATGACCGGTGCGTATTTCAGCGTGCCGACGCTTTGCGCCCTCGCGCTCGTGCACGTCTACTGGGCGTTCGGCGGGCGGCTGGGCAAGCGTGCGGCCATTCCGGAGCAGGACGGCGTACCGCTGTTGCGGCCGACCGCCGTCGGCACGCTTGCCGTCGCGGCCGCCCTGCTGGGCGGCGCGTGCGTGGTCGCCGTGCGTGCCGGCTGGCTCGGGCGCAACGCGTATCCATGCACGATCGCGTTCGCGACCGTTGCGCTCGCATTGATCTTCGCGGTGCGGGCCGTCGGCGATTTCCGCTACGTCGGCTTCTCCAAGCGGATCCGCGGGTCGCGTTTCGCGCGGATGGACACGCTGTATTACTCGCCGCTGTGCGCGGCGCTGGCGCTGTCGATCGCGTCGATGTTCTGGCCATGGTGAGGGAAGCGCCGCACGCGCTTCAGCCCGCGTGCGTCCCGACCAGGGTAAGGTATTCGGCCGGCACGGCATCGGTCAGCCAGACACCGTTTTCGGCGACGAAGAACGCATGGCCCTGCCGGTGCATGCGCCGCGCATCGACTTCGAAGATCACGGGCACGCCGTAGCACGCGCCGACGGCCAGCGCCGTCCGCCGTCTTCCCATCCTTGCACATTCCGGCTTCTCAATTTCCCATTATTGCTGATTTCGATGCACTGAATTGCATCGATCCCTCTAGTAATGGAACCGGTTCCATATATAATTCGCCGCACTCGTCGCCGGACCCGAAAGAGGGTCGTGCACGTTGCGCTTGCCGTGGGCACACGTGAGGTCTAAGTTGAACAAGGGTCATGGGCGATGACGGAGAGATGCAGGCTGATGCCGGTATTTGTCCGACGATAGGGCCCGCGAAGAGGTCAATCCGCACAGCGCCGCCGGTACCGGAGCGGGGTGCGGCTGCAATGACGGCGCCACCGCGGAGCGCGGCCGGGCGCCTGCAATCGAGGTTGTGCGCAACACACGAAAGAACAGGGCGACCGGCCGCGTGCGGCACGGCTGCCTGCCGGGCACGTGGCATGCGGAATGCGCGCGTCCGAACCCCGATCCCCAACGATCAACATCCGACCATGTCCACGCCACCTGACAAACCCAATTCGCGTCGCCGTTTCCTGCGCACGTCGGTCGCGCTCGTGCCGATCGCGTCGGTCGCCGGCTGCGACCTGCGCTCGTCGTCGCCGTCCGCGACGACGGCCGGCAATGCATCCGCCGCGTCGGCCGGCGCCGAGCGCGCGCCGTACAAGCCGACCTTTTTCGATGCGAAGGAATGGGCGTTCGTCCAGGCCGCCGTCGACCGGCTGATTCCGGCCGATGCCGAAGGCCCCGGCGCGCTCGAAGCCGGCGTGCCCGAATTCATCGATCGCCAGATGGAGACGCCGTATGCGCACGGCGCGACGTGGTACATGCAGGGGCCGTTCCAGCAGGGCGTGCCCGAGCTCGGCTACCAGTTGAAGCTGGTGCCGCGCGACATCTACCGGCTCGGCATCGCGGCCGTCAACCGCTATTGCGAAAAGGCGCACGGCAAGGCGTTCGCGGATCTCGACGCACCGACGCGCGACACGGTGCTCGGCGCGCTGGAGAAGGGCGGCGCGCAGATCGACGACGTGCCGCCCGGCGTGTTTCTCGGCCAGTTGCTGCAGAACACGCGCGAGGGCTACTTCTGCGATCCGGTGCATGGCGGCAATCGCGACATGGCCGCGTGGAAGATGATCGGTTTCCCGGGCGCGCGCGCGGACTTCATGGATTTCGTCAACCAGAGCGGCAAGCCCTATCCGTACGGCCCCGTCTCGATCAACGGGGAGCGCAGCTGATGGCCGCAGACAAGAAGCCGCATGTCGACGCGGTGATCGTCGGGTTCGGCTGGACCGGCGCGATTCTCGCGAAGGAACTGACCGAAGCCGGTTTGAACGTCGTCGCGCTCGAGCGCGGCGAATATCGCGACACCTACCCGGACGGCGCGTACCCGAACACGATCGACGAGCTGACCTACAACATCCGCAAGAAGCTGTTTCTCGACCTGTCGAAGACGACCGTGTCGATTCGCCACGGGCTGCAGGACACCGCGCTGCCGTACCGGCAGCTCGCCGCGTTCCTGCCGGGCGAAGGCGTGGGCGGCGCGGGGCTGCACTGGTCGGGCGTGCACTTCCGGATCACGCCGGAAGAGCTGCGCCTGCGCAGCCACTACGAAGAGCGCTACGGCAAGAAGTTCATCCCCGAAGGGATGACGATCCAGGACACGGGCGTCACGTACGAGGAACTCGAGCCGCATTTCGATTTCGCCGAGAAGGTGTTCGGCACGTCGGGGCAGGCGTACAAGGTCGGCGGCAAGGTGGTCGGCGACGGCAACGTGTTCGAGGCCAACCGCAGCGACCACTTCCCGCTGCCCGCGCAGCTCAATACGTATTCGGCGCAGCGCTTCTTCGATGCGGCCCGCTCGCTGGGCCTGCATCCGTACCGGCTGCCGTCCGCGAACACCTCGGGCCCGTACACGAACCCGTACGGCGTGCAGATGGGCCCGTGCAACTTCTGTGGATATTGCAGCGGCTACGCGTGCTACATGTATTCGAAGGCGTCGCCGAACCTGAACATCCTGCCGGCGCTGAAGCAGGCGCCGAACTTCGAGCTGCGCTCGAAGTGCCACGTGCTGCGCGTCGATCTCGACGACACGAAGAAGCGCGCGACCGGCGTGACCTACGTCGATCCGGCCGGGCGTGAAGTGCACCAGCCGGCCGATCTCGTGATCGTGGCCGCGTTCCAGTATCACAACGTGCACCTGCTGCTGCTGTCGGGCATCGGCAAGCCGTACGATCCGATCTCGGGCGAAGGTGTGGTCGGCCGCAATTTCGCGTACCAGAACCTGTCGACGATCAAGGCGTTCTTCGACAAGGACACCTACACGAATCCATTCATCGGCGCGGGCGGCAACGGCGTCGCGGTGGACGATTTCAACGCGGACAACTTCGACCACGGCCCGCTCGGCTTCGTCGGCGGCTCGCCGCTTTGGGTGAACCAGGCCGGCGTGAAGCCGATCAGCGGCATCGCGACACCGCCCGGCACGCCGCAATGGGGCTCGGCATGGAAGAAGGCCGTGAAGGACAACTACGCGCACACGATCTCGATGGATGCGCATGGCACCAACATGTCGTACCGCGACGTGTATCTCGACCTCGATCCGACCTATCGCGATTCGTACGGCCAGCCGCTGTTGCGGATGACGTTCGACTGGAAGGACAACGACATCAAGATGGCGCAGTACGTGACCGGCCAGATGAAGAAGATCGCGGAGGCGATGGGGCCGAAGGCGATCGGCGTGTCGACGCGCGAGTTCGGCAAGCACTTCGACTCGCGCCAGTACCAGACCACCCATCTCGTCGGCGGCGCGATCATGGGCACCGACCCGAAGACGAGCGTGCTGAACCGCTACCTGCAGTGCTGGGACGTGCACAACGTGTTCGTGATGGGCGCGTCCGCGCTGCCGCAGGGCATCGGCTACAACCCGACCGGAATCATCGCGGCGCTGGCCTACTGGTCGGCACGTGCGATCCGCGAGCAGTACCTGAAAAATCCCGCCCCGCTGGTGACCGCATGAAGAGGACGATGAACCACAACGTCGCGCGCCGGATGTCGCGCGCGCTGGCGGCCGGTGCGGCCTGGGCCGCGTTCGGCTTCGCGGGCTCGGCGGCGCTTGCGCAACCGGCGGCCCCCGCGGCAGCCTCCGGCCCGGCGGCCGCACCGGCCGCCCAATCCGCCGACGCGGCCCTGATCAAGCGCGGCGAATACCTCGCCCGCGCCGGCGACTGCATCGCATGCCACACCGCGAGCGGCGGCAAGCCGTTCGCGGGCGGCCTGAAGTTCGACACGCCGATCGGCGCGATCTACTCGACGAACATCACGCCGGACCCGAAGACGGGTCTCGGCGGCTGGACTTACGAGGACTTCACCCGCGCGGTGCGCGAAGGCGTGCGCAAGAACGGCGACACGATGTATCCGGCGATGCCGTTCCCGTCGTATTCGCGGCTGACCGACGACGACATGAAGGCACTGTACGCATACTTCATGCACGGCGTCGCGCCGGTCGAGCACGAGAACCGCGCGGTCGACATCGTGTGGCCGCTGTCGATGCGCTGGCCGCTCGGCATCTGGCGCAAGATGTTCGCGCCGTCGCCGAAGCCGTTCGACGCGGCGTCGTACAGCGACCCGGCGGTCGCACGCGGCGCGTATCTCGTGCAGGGCCTCGGCCACTGCGGCGCGTGCCACACGCCGCGCGCGCCGACGATGCAGGAGCGCGGGCTGACCGACGCGGACGGCCTCGACTTCCTGGCCGGCGGCGCGGCGATCGACGGCTGGGTGCCGACGAGCCTGCGCGGCGAGCCGCGCACGGGCCTCGGCGCGTGGAGCGAAACCGAGATCGTGCAGTTCCTGAAGACGGGCCGCACGCTGCGCACGGCCGCGTTCGGCGGGATGACGGACGTGGTCGGCCACAGCATGCAGCACATGACCGACGACGACCTGAACGCGATCGCGCGCTACCTGAAGACGTTACCGCCGCGCGTGCAGGGCGAGCAGCCGCACGTGTACGACGCGGCCGCGGCGAAGGCGCTGCAGACGGGCGACGCGAGCAAGCCGGGCGCGGCCGTCTATCGCGACAACTGCATGGCCTGTCACCGCAGCGACGGCCACGGCTACACGCGCGTGTTCCCGGCGCTCGCCGGCAACCCGGTGGTGCAGGGCGACGATCCGACGTCGCTGATTCACGTCGTGCTGGAAGGCAGCGCGCTGCAGGGCACGCGCACCGCGCCGTCGACCTTCACGATGCCGCCGTTCGGCTGGCGCCTGTCGGACCAGGAAGTCGCGGACGTGTCGAACTTCGTGCGCACGAGCTGGGGCAACACGGGCACGCCGGTGACGGCCGCGCAGGTCGCGAAGGTGCGCAAGAGCGTGCCGTCGACGCGGCCCGGGCCGCCGCCGGGCGCGCGATTCCCGCAAGCGTCGCGCTGACGGCGGGGCGGCGGGGCGCCGGCCCCGCCTGTCACCTGGTCCGCGTCGATGCGTGACCGGGCCCGCGACGCCTCGGTCTTCGCCGGGGTCGCGCCCCGCCAACCCGCGCCGCCGCGCGAAATTTTCGCGGCCGCGCGCCATTCTTCCGCCTCATCCCGTATCCTTTCACTCTTGAACCTTACTAAATCGTTACAAGAGCTTGGGAGGGGGGATGCCTCATGACGTCAGCCTGATTGCGTTGCTCGCGGCCGGTTTCGGTCTCGCGATGATTTTCGGTTACCTCGCGTCGCTGCTGAAAATGCCGCCGCTCGTCGGCTATCTGCTCGCCGGGATCGTGATCGGCCCCGGCACGCCCGGCTTCGTCGGCGACCTGTCGCTCGCGCAGCAACTCGCCGAAGTCGGCGTGATGCTGTTGATGTTCGGCGTCGGCCTGCATTTCTCGCTCGGCGATCTGCTCGCGGTGCGCAAGATCGCGCTGCCGGGCGCCATCGTGCAGATCACCGTCGCGACGCTGCTCGGCGGCGGGCTCGCGCTCACCTGGGGCTGGAGCCTCGGTGCGGCGCTCGTGTTCGGGCTGGCGCTGTCGGTCGCGAGCACCGTCGTGCTGCTGCGCGCGCTCGAGGGGCGCGGGCTCGTCGAGACGGTCAACGGGCGCATCGCGGTCGGCTGGCTGGTCGTCGAGGATCTCGTGATGGTGCTCGTGCTGGTGCTGCTGCCACCGGTGGCGGGGCTGCTCGGCGGCACGCCGCCCGGCGACGCGCAGGCGGCCGGCGGCAGCGTGTGGGGCACGCTCGGCGTCACGATGCTGAAGGTCGCCGCGTTCATCGCGCTGATGCTGGTGGTCGGCAAGCGCGTGTTCCCGCGCATTCTGTGGCTCGTCGCGCGCACGGGCTCGCGCGAGCTGTTCACGCTGTGCATGATCGCGGCCGCAGTCGGCATCGCGTTCGGCGCCGCGAAGCTGTTCGACGTGTCGTTCGCGCTCGGTGCCTTCTTCGCCGGGATGATGATGCGCGAATCGGAATTCAGCCGGCGCGCGGCCGACGAGACGCTGCCGCTGCGCGATGCGTTCTCGGTGCTGTTCTTCATCTCGGTCGGCATGCTGTTCGACCCGAAGGTGCTGCTCGACGAGCCGCTGCACGTGATCGAGGTCGCGGGCATCGTGCTGATCGGCAAGACGCTCGCGGCCGTCGCGCTCGTGATCGCGTTCCGCTATCCGCTGAACACCGCGCTGACGGTGGGGGCCGGCCTCGCGCAGATCGGCGAATTCTCGTTCATCCTCGCGGGGCTCGGCCGCGCGCTCGGGCTGCTGTCCGCCGAGGGGCAGAGCCTGATTCTCGCGGTCGCGCTGATCTCGATCGCGATGAACACGCTGCTGTTCGCGATGATCGATCCGGCGCTCGCGTGGATCCGCAAGCATTCGGCGTTCGCGCGCAAGCTCGAGGCGCGCGACGATCCGCTCGCCGCGCTGCCGATGTCGACGCCGCAGACGCACCTGACCGGGCAGGTCGTGATCGTCGGCTATGGCAAGGTCGGCACGCGGATCGCGCATGCGCTGGACGAGCGCTCGATTGCGTATGTCGTCGTCGAGCAGAATCGCGAGCTCGTCGAGAAGCTGCGCGCGGACGGCATCGCGGCCGTGTCGGGCGACGCGATCGAGCCGATCGTGCTCGTGCAGGCGCATATCGCCCGCGCCGGGATGCTGGTCGTCACGCTGCCCGACGTATTCGACGTGCGGCAGATCGTCGAGATCTCGCGCACGCTCAACCCGACGCTCGAGGTCGTGCTGTGCACGAACAGCGGCGACGAGGCCGCGCTGCTGTCGAACGAGGGTATCGGCACCGTGTTCATGGGCGAGACCGAACTCGCGCGCGGGATGACCGAGCACGTGCTCGGCCGGATGGCGAAGCCGGTCGCGGCCGCGCATTGACGGCGCGCGGCGGCGCGCCCGGCTTCGTCAGCCTGCGGCGGCCACTTTCGCGGGCGCGGGGCGGGTGGACTGCGCGGCCGTCGTTGCCGGCGCCGCCGCTTTCGGCGCCGCGACCGTCTTCTGCGGCGCGCCGGCCTTCGCCGGCGCATTCTCTTCCGGTTCGACCGGTGCATCGGGCGGCACGCCGAGCAACTGCAGCGCGCCGCTCGTGACCGACGCGAACACCGGGCCGGCCACCGTGCCGCCGTAGTAGCCCTTGCCGCGCGGCTCGTCGATCATCACCGCGACGATCAGGCGCGGGTTGCTCATCGGCGCCATCCCCGCGAACAGCGCGCGGTACTTGCCCTTCGCGTAGCTCGCGCCGACCTGCTTGCGCGCGGTACCCGTCTTGCCGCCGATCCGGTAGCCGTCGACGCGCGCGCGGCGCCCCGTGCCGCCTTCACCCACCGCCATCTCGAGCATCGAGCGGATCGCGGCGGCCGTTTGCGGCGACGTCACGCGGTGGCCGCGGTGCGCGTCGATCGTCTGCTGGTCGGTGCCGTTCTTCAGCAGCGACACCGGATGCAGCGTGCCGTCGCCCGCATAGGCGGTGTAGGTCTGCGCGATCTGCAGCAGCGACATCGACAGCCCGTAGCCGTACGCCATCGTCGCCTGTTCGATCGGCCGCCAGCGCTTGTAGCCGCGCAGCCGGCCCGATGCGACGCCGGGGAACGTCAGTTCGGGCGCGCGGCCGATCCCGTATTCCTGGTATTTGTTCCAGATGGTTTCGGCGGGCAGGTTCAGCGCGAGTTTCGCGAGCGCAACGTTGCTCGACTTCTGCAGCGCCTGCGACACCGTCAGCGACCCGTGGTTCGACGTGTCGTGGATCACGGCCGGGCCGATCTTGTACGTGCCCGGCGACGTGTTGATGATCGTGTTCGGCGTGACCTTGCGCTCGTCGATCGACAGCGCGACGACGAGCGGCTTGATCGTCGAGCCCGGTTCGAACGTGTCCACCACCGCGCGGTTGCGCAATTGCTGGCCGGTGAGGCGGGCGCGATCGTTCGGGTCGAAGGTCGGATAGTTCGCGAGCGCGAGAATCTCGCCGTTCTGCGCGTCGAGTACGACGACGCTGCCGGCCACCGCGTTGTTTTCGATCACGGCCGCCTTGAGCTGGCTGAAGGCGAGCTGCTGGATGCGGCGGTCGATCGTCAGTTCGATCGTCGCGCCGTGCTGCGCGGGCACGAGCGGGCGCGTGTCCGACACGATGCGGCCGAGCCGATCGCGTATCACCTCGCGCTGGCCGGACGTACCTTGCAGGCGCGCATTCGCCGCCAGCTCGACGCCTTCCTGGCCCTTGTCCTCGACGTTCGTGAAGCCGACCACGTGCGCGGCCGATTCGCCTTCCGGGTAGAAACGTTTCGAATCGGCGATCTGCGTGATGCCGTCGATCGCGAGCTTGTCGAGCCGGCTCGCGGTATCCGCATCGACCTGCCGCTTGAGCAGCACGAACGTCTTGTCGTTGCCGAGACGCCGCTTCACCTCGACGAGCGGCATGTCGAGCAGCTTCGCGATCTGCGGATAATCGGTGTCGGCGACCTGTTTCGGGTTCGCCCAGATTTCATAGGTCGACAGGCTGACCGCGAGCATCGCGCCGTTGCGGTCGACGATGCGCCCGCGCATCGCGTCGAGCTCGATCGTGCGCTGGTAACGCTTCTGGCCCTGGCCGACGTAGAAATCCTGGTTCGCGACCTGCACCCAGAAAGCGCGGGCGATCAACGCGGCGAACGCGAGGAACACGACGACCACGATCAGCCGAGAGCGCCACATCGGCAGCCGCGACGCGAGCATCGGATTCTTGGTCGCCGCTGCGTACGGATCGGCGGGGTGGGTCTTTTTTTTCACGCTCATGCAAAGGCCGGGTCGGGCCGCCGGACGGCGGCGGGTCAGTCTGAATAATGCGATTGTAATAAATGAGTAAACAACGTGTGGGGAAAGTATGTTCCGGCCCCGCAAAAAGGCGAATGGTAGGTGATCCCGAGAATGGAGCGAAAGGGGGCAGGGCGGCGCTGTAACGGAATGCGGCGGCGGTTGCGGCGGGGAAACACGGACGATTCGCCGTGCGCCGAGGCCGGGCACGGGGTGACCGGCATCGGTCGATCGCGATTGCCCCGCACGCGATCAATTGCCCGTGCTCCGGTTATTTCTTTAATCTCGAAAATGAAAAGCGCCTCGAGCCGAGGCGCCATTCATGCTGAATATCGAAATGAATATCGTGGATGTCGGAATAAACCCGAAAACCGCAGACGATTCAGGTCAATAATACCTATCGGGCCACGGAAATAAATTCGCGGTATTCCGGCTGGGTCGTGCAGGTATCGACCGCCTGCAACCGCCACGCGCCTGCGGGATGCTCGCCGGCGAGCACGGCGGGGCCCTGTTCGCGCCGCATCGCGTCGAACGACAGCCCCTTCAATTGACAGACGGCATTGCCGCCGTCGGCCGCGCAGAGCGCCATCGCGCCCTCCACGTCGCGGACCTTGCCCCAGGTCGGAAGGTCGATGCCCTGATGTGCCTCGCGCGACCACAGTCCCTCGTCGGTATCGACCCACAAGACCGCGAAGGAATGCCGGGTTGCCGATTCGCTGCCATTAATCCGAATGGTGAGGCGCATTGGATCCTCTCCTGAAAAGTTGAAACGTTCGACCGATTTGACTTGAACAGTCTAGATAGACTGGTGTGGAACGCAAGTGATAAACCGCAATAAATCCGTATTGCGTCCATTTCAGTTTCAGATGAAAGGACGTCTGATGATGCATGGTCATTCCCAATGCGTCAGCACACACGGGCGATAGCGGCGATCGCGGCGCCTGACCGGACGCCCGCGGCGGTCAAGAGATGGGATGACGGGGCGGACACCCGCGTCGATCTGTCGCGCGCCGGCCGCCGTCGAATCGGGCCGCCCGACGCCATCGGGCACCGCCCGAACACGGCCGCACCCAACGTTTCAGCGTTCCGACGCGGCGGCCGGCACGACACACTCCGACAATCGCGTACAAATCGGCACACTTTCACGAAACTTTCGGGACAGACTTGCACGCGTTCGAGCCCCACACTGGGCACTTCCCGATCCTGTGCGCGGACGCCCGTCCGCGCCGGCTGCCGCCGCCTCGTGCCAGCGCGCGATCGACGCGATCGCAGGGCGTCCGCCCGATCGGGAGCCGCCGGGGCGCGCGTCAGCCCCGGCCCGGCCGCTGAGCCGTGCGCCGGCCCGCAACCGCGGGCGCCGCGCCGCCCGGCCGATTCTTCGAAGGAGACTATCGTGCTGATCTGGAAAACCGCGTTGTCGCTCAACTGGCGCACGAGCCTCGTATCGCCGGCCAGCGCGCCGGTCGCGGCGGCGAACGTCGGCCGGCTCGTGCTGACCGGCGCCACGGGCTTCATCGGCAGTACCGTGCTGACGGCGCTCGTCAATGCAGGGCTGCTCGAACGCGTGGTGTGCGTCGTGCGCGCGCAGGACCGCGGCCATGCGGTCGCGCGGCTGCGTGAAGCCGCGCTGCGCGCGGGGCTCGCGCCGTACTGGGCATCGCGCCTGACCGAAGCGAACGTGATCGTCGGCGCGCTCGGCGACGTGTGGCACGGCGCCGACGCGCCGCGCCTGGCCGGCGCGACGCACGTGATTCACTGCGCGGGCCACGCATCGCCGGCCGACGGCGCGCACCTGCAGGCCGACATCGCCGATGCGGTGCGCTTCGCCGAACGCTTTGCGCGCGCGCCGCGCCTGCAGCGCTTCGTGTACGTCGGCACGGCCTACGCGCACGCGGGCCGCGGCGGGATCGTGCAGGAGGAAGCGGAACGCGCCGCGGGCAACGATGCCGCGCCGGGCGCTGAAGGCCTGCCGGGTGCGGTGCTCGCGGCCGACTACCTGCACGCGAAGGCGCAAACGGAGCAGCGCCTGCGCGCGCTCGGGCTGCCGCTCGTCGTCGTGCGGCCGTCGCACGTGGTCGGCCACACGGTGCTCGGCACGCGGCCCGCGCCGAATTCGTTCTGGATGTTCCGGCTCGCGCATGCGGCGCGCCGCTTCACCGCGCGGCCGATGACGCGCATCGACATCGTGTCGGTGGACGACGTGGCGCGCGCGACGATGCTGCTGGCCGTCAAGCCGACGCTCGCGCATGACGTCTATCACGTGTCGGCCGGCGACGAGGCGCCGCAGGTCGCGCAGATCGTGCGCGCGATGGACGAGGCGGCGGGAATGACCGGAGCGCCGCGCTACGCGGCATGCGCGCCGGCCGAACTGCCGTTCGTCGTGCGCGACGTGCTCGGGCGCCGCGATCCGGCCCTGGAGCGCGTGATCGGCCGGGCGCTGCAGCGCTGCGGGGAATTCGCGACGGTCGATCGCGTATTCGACAATCGCCGCGTGCGCGATGAAATCGATTTCGAACCGTTGCCGTTCATCGATTACGTCGAGGAGTGCATGCGCACGTCGCGCGGCGTGGCCGTGACCGAACTGATGCGCGGCGCGTTCCACTGATCGTCCGCGCCGCACCGGCGCCCGTTCCCGCAGGCCGCGGAAGCGGGCGCCGCCGTCACGCGTCGCTGCCGAGCTCGATGAGCCGGTCGAGCGCGCGGTAGATGTCCTCGAGGCCGTCCTCGCCGAACCGCGACTCGAGTTGCCGGTACTGCTCGTCGATGCGCGGACCGATTTCCGTCACCAGTTTCCTGCTTTGCGGCGTCAGGCTGACCAGCAGCCGGCGCTGATCCTCCTGCGCGCGCGTGCGCGTGATCAGGCCGTCGCGCTCCATCCGTTCCAGCACGCCGGTCAGGCTCGGGCTCAGGATGCAGCAGCGTTTCGCGATCTGCCCGGCTTCGAGCGCCTGCGCCGGTTCGCCGTCGAGCACGCGGATGATCCGCCATTGCTGTTCGGTCAGCGAGAATTCCTTGAGAATGGGGCGAAACAGACCCATCAGCGTTTCGCGGGCCTCGAGCAGCAGCATGGCCAGGTTGCGATGGTCGAGCGTACGGTTCATCGGGGTGGGCAGAGGTCGGGGACGCATCAATCTTAACAGCCGAAGCTGATGAATTTCGCGTATCAGGGTAATCGAGGTTGCCAGCGCACGATTGTTTACTTAAGATATTAACTATTGACGATGCGCCGCGACGCGCGGCAGGGGAACGACGCATGGAGCTGTCTTGCACGAACGCCGCGGCGCCGCCGTTGCCGGTCGCCATCGGTACCGTCTACGGCGCGTTGCTCAACGAGCGCGCGGCGCTCGACGCGCTCGGCGACGCCGTGAACGCGCCGCCTTACGGCCGCCCGCCGCAGGCGCCGATCCTGTACATCAAATCCGCCAACACGCATGCGGCCGACGGCGCCGCCGTCGTCGTGCCGGCCGGCGTCGACGCGCTGGAAATCGGTGCGTCGGTGGCCGTCGTGTTCGCGCGGCGCGCGACGCGCGTGGCGGCCGCGCAGGCACTCGACTACGTGCACGGCTTCACGCTCGCGAGCGACGTATCGGTGCCGCATTCCGATTACTACCGCCCGGCCGTGCGCTTCAAGTGCCGCGACGGCTTCTGCCCGCTCGGCCCGGCGATCGTGCCGGCCGCCGCGCTCGCCGATGTCGACGCGATCGGCCTGACGGTGCGGATCGACGGCGCGGTGGCCGCGGCCGCGTCGACCGCGACGCTGATTCGCCCGGTGCGCGCGCTGATCGCCGACGTGACGGCCTTCATGTCGTTCGACGCGGGCGACGTGCTGCTGCTCGGCGTCGCGGGCGGCGCACCGCGTGCCCGCGCGGGCAGCACGATCGAGATCGCCGCGGCCGGCATCGGCACGTTGCGGCATACGCTGATGGCGGAGGAAGCACGATGAAGACGGCGCGCGTGATCTACAACGGCGCACTCCACGCGGCCGAACCGGCCGGCGACGGCGCGATCCGCCTCGATACGGGGCGCGTGGTGGCCGAGGACGCGGTGGCATGGCTGCCGCCCGTCGCGCCCCGCACGACGTTCGCGCTCGGGCTGAACTATGCGGACCACGCGAAGGAACTCGCGTTCAACGCACCGAGCGAACCGCTGATTTTCCTGAAGGGGCCGAACACGTTCATCGGCCACCGGTCGCTGACCGTGCGCCCGGCGGACGCCACGCACATGCACTACGAGTGCGAACTGGCCGTCGTGATCGGCCGCCCCGCGCGCCACGTGAGCCGCGCGCAGGCGATCGACTACGTGGCCGGCTATACGGTCGCGAACGACTACGCGATCCGCGACTATCTCGAGAACTACTACCGGCCGAACCTGCGCGTGAAGAACCGCGACACCTGCACGCCGCTCGGGCCGTGGTTCGTCAGCCGCGACGAGATCGGCGACGCGGGCGACCTCACGCTGCGCACGACGGTGAACGGCCGCGAGACGCAGCGCGGCAGCACGCGCGACATGGTGTTCGACGTGCCGGCGCTGATCGAGCACATCAGCAGCTTCATGACGCTCGCGCCGGGCGACCTGATCCTGACCGGCACGCCCGAGGGGCTGGCCGACACGAAGCCGGGCGACGAGGTCGTGACCGAAATCGAAGGGATCGGCCGGCTCGTGAACACGATCGTCGGCGAAGCGGACTACTATCGCGCCGGCTGAGGCCGTCGCCCAAGGAAGGAGAGCGCATGACCATCAAGCACTGGATCGGCGGCCGTGAAGTGGAGAGCCGCGACACCTTCACGACGCTGAACCCGGCGACGGGTGAAGTCATCACCGACGTCGCGTCGGGCGGCGAGACCGAGGTCGACGCGGCCGTGCGCGCGGCGAAGGAAGCGTTCCCGAAATGGGCGAACACGCCGGCGAAGGAGCGCGCGAAGCTGATGCGCAGGCTCGGCGAGCTGATCGAGAAGAACGTGCCGATGCTCGCCGCGCTGGAGACGCAGGACACCGGCCTGCCGATCGCGCAGACGAGCAAGCAGCTGATTCCGCGCGCGTCCGAGAACTTCAACTTCTTCGCCGAGGTGTGCGTGCAGATGAACGGCCGCACTTATCCGGTCGACGACCAGATGCTGAACTACACGCTGTACCAGCCGGTCGGCGTATGCGCGCTGGTGTCGCCGTGGAACGTGCCGTTCATGACGGCCACGTGGAAGACGGCGCCGTGCCTCGCGCTCGGCAACACGGCCGTGCTGAAGATGTCGGAGCTGTCGCCGCTGACGGCCGACCAGCTCGGCCGGCTCGCGCTCGAAGCCGGCATCCCGCCGGGCGTGCTGAACGTCGTGCAGGGCTACGGCGCGACGGCCGGCGACGCGCTCGTGCGCCATCCGGACGTGCGCGCGGTGTCGTTTACCGGCGGCACCGTCACCGGCAAGCGGATCATGGAGCGCGCGGGCCTCAAGAAATATTCGATGGAGCTTGGCGGCAAGTCGCCGGTGCTGATCTTCGACGACGCCGATTTCGACCGCGCGCTTGACGCGTCGCTGTTCACGATCTTCTCGATCAACGGCGAACGCTGCACCGCCGGCTCGCGGATCTTCGTGCAGCGCACGATCTACGACCGCTTCGTGCAGGAATTCGCACGCCGCGCGAACAACCTGGTGGTCGGCGATCCAGCGGATCCGGGCACGAATCTCGGCGCGATGATCACACGCCAGCACTGGGAAAAGGTGACGGGCTACATCCGCATCGGCGAGCAGGAAGGCGCGCACGTGGTCGCGGGCGGCGCCGACAAGCCGGCCGGGCTGCCCGACCATCTGCGCAACGGCAACTTCGTGCGGCCGACCGTATTCGCCGACGTCGACAACCGGATGCGCATCGCGCAGGAAGAGATCTTCGGGCCGGTCGCGTGCATCATCCCGTTCGAGGACGAAGACGAAGGGCTGCGGCTCGCGAACGACACGTCGTACGGCCTCGCGTCGTACATCTGGACGCAGGACGTCGGCAAGGTACATCGGCTCGCGCGCGGCATCGAGGCCGGGATGGTGTTCGTGAACAGCCAGAACGTGCGCGACCTGCGCCAGCCGTTCGGCGGCGTGAAGGAATCGGGCACCGGGCGCGAGGGCGGCGAGTACAGTTTCGAGGTGTTCGCGGAGATCAAGAACGTGTGCATTTCGATGGGTTCGCATCACATTCCGCGCTGGGGCGTGTGACGGAAGCGGGTGGTGTCGCCGCAAGAACGAACGATTCCTTGGCCGGCACGCCGGCCAAGCATGGGGCCGGAGTAACCGCTAAAGCGCTAACTCCGGCCGACTGGGAGACTTGAACGATGGGCAAACTGTCCCTCGCCGCGAAGATCACGCACGTGCCGTCGATGTACCTGTCGGAACTGCCCGGCAAGCATCACGGCTGCCGTGATGCGGCGATCCGCGGCCACCGGCTGATCGGCGAGCGCTGCCGCGCGCTCGGCGTCGATACGATCGTCGTGTCGGACGTGCACTGGCTCGTCAACGCGGGCTATCACGTGAACTGCAATGCGCGGTTCGCCGGCACCTATACGAGCAACGAGTTGCCGCATTTCATCCGCGACATGCAGTACGCGTACCCGGGCAACCCGGCGCTCGGCCGGCTGATCGCCGAAACGGCCACCGAGCGCGGCATCGCGACGCGCGCGCACGAGATCGACAGCCTCGAGCTCGAGTACGGCACGCTCGTGCCGATGCGCTACATGAACGGCGACCAGCACTTCAAGGTCGTGTCGATCGCCGGCTGGTGCATGTGGCATCAACTCGACGAGAGCCGGCGCTTCGGCGAGGCGCTGCTCGAAGCGATCGAGAAGAGCGATTCGAACGTTGCGTTCCTCGCGAGCGGTTCGCTGTCGCACCGCTTCAACGACAACGGCAGCCCCGAGGAATCGATCCACCAGATCAGCCGCGAATTCTTCCGGCAGGTCGACCTGCGCGTGGTCGAACTGTGGAAGCAGGGCGATTTCAGGACGTTTTGCGCGATGCTGCCCGAGTACAACGTGCATTGCCACGGCGAAGGCGGCATGCACGATACCGCGATGCTGCTCGGGCTGCTCGGCTGGGATCGCTACGACAAGCCCGTCGAAATCGTCACCGACTATTTCGCGAGCTCGGGCACCGGGCAGATCAACGCGATCTTCCCGCTGCCCTGAGCATTGCCGCGCACCACGACTTCGAATCCGACCGGAGACTTGCCATGCCACACATCGTCGTCGAATACACCGCGAACATCCGCGACGACGCACGCATTCCCGCGCTGCTGCGCACGATCAACGCGACGCTCATCGCGCAGGGCGGCGTGTTCCCGACCGGCGGCATCCGTTCGCGCGCGATCGAGCTGCACGACTACTGCATCGCCGACGGCGCGGAGGACGACGCGTTCGTCCACGTGACGCTGAAGATCGGCGCGGGCCGCAGCGACGAAACGAAGCAAGCCGCATGCGACGCGCTGTTCGATGCGATCAAGGCCCATTTCGCCGAGCTGTACGCGAAGCGTTATCTCGCCCTGTCGATGGAATTGATCGAGTTCAGCGAAAGCGGCTCGTACAAGCACAACAACATTCACGCCCGCTACAAGCGGGCCGGCTGAACCCCATTTTCGATCCGACCATGCTCGAACCCGCCATCATCGACCAGCTCGCGCACCGTCTGCACGACGCCGAGCGCGCGCGCACGCAGATCCGCCAGATCTCGCTCGACCATCCCGACATCACGATCGACGACGCGTATGCGATCCAGCGCGCGTGGGTGACGCTCAAGCTCGCGGAAGGCCGCACGCTGAAGGGGCACAAGATCGGCCTCACGTCGAAGGCGATGCAGAACACGTCGCAGATCGACGAGCCCGACTACGGCGCGCTGCTCGACGACATGTTCTTCGAGGACGGCGGCACGATCCCGACCGGCCGCTTCATCGTGCCGCGTGTGGAAGTCGAACTCGCGTTCGTGCTCGGCAAGCGGCTCACCGGCCCGAACTGCACGATCTTCGACGTGTACGACGCGGTCGATTACGTCGTGCCGGCGCTCGAGATCATCGACGCGCGCAGCCAGTCGATCGACCCCGATACGAAGCGGCCGCGCAAGGTGTTCGACACGATCGCCGACAACGCGGCGAACGCGGGCGTCGTGATCGGCGGCCGGCCGGTGCGCCCACGGGACGTCGATTTGCGCTGGGTCGCGGCGATCATGTCGCGCAACGGCGTGGTCGAGGAAACCGGTGTCGCGGCCGGCGTGCTGAACCATCCGGCGAATGGCGTCGCGTGGCTCGCGAACCGGCTGTCGCGTTTCGACGTCGCGCTGGAGCCCGGGCAGATCGTGCTCGGCGGATCGTTTACGCGGCCCTGCGCGGCGCGTTCGGGCGATACGTTCAGCGTCGACTACGGCCCGCTCGGGACGATCCAGTGCTACTTCGAGTGAGGTGAGCGAACGATGCGGATTCCGTCGAATGTCTTCAAGGCCGCGCTCGCGCGCGGCGACGCGCAGATCGGCCTGTGGCTCGGCCTCGCGAATCCCTACAGCGCGGAAGTGGTCGCCGGCGCCGGTTTCGACTGGCTGCTGATCGACGGCGAGCATGCACCGAACACGGTGCCGACGATCCTCGCGCAACTGCAGGCGATCGCGCCGTATCCGTCGCATCCGGTCGTGCGCGTGCCGTGGAACGATCCGGTGATCGTCAAGCAGGTGCTCGATCTCGGCGCGCAAACGCTGCTCGTGCCGATGGTGCAGAGCGCGGACGAGGCGCGTGCGGCGGTGGCCGCGACCCGTTATCCGCCGCACGGAATCCGCGGCGTCGGCAGCGCGCTCGCGCGCGCATCGCGGTGGAATCGCGTCGGCGAGTACCTGCATCGCGCGAACGACGAGATGGCCGTGCTCGTGCAGGTCGAGACGCGGGCCGGGCTCGACGCGATCGATGCGATTGCGCGGGTCGACGGTGTCGATGGCGTGTTCATTGGCCCGGCCGATCTGGCCGCCGATCTCGGGCATCTCGGCAATCCAGGCCACCCCGATGTGCAGGCCGCGATCGACGGCGCGATCCGCGCGATCAAGGCGGCCGGCAAGGCGCCGGGCATCCTGAGCGCGGATGAAGCGGCCGCGCGGCGCTATCTGGAAGCGGGCGCGTTGTTCGTCGCGGTCGGTGTCGATACGACGCTCCTGGCGAGGAGCGCGGAGCGGCTTGCGGCGCAGTTCAAGAAGGGCGGCGACGCCGCCGCGAAGAAGGGCGACGGCACGTATTGACGCGGCGGCGGGCGGTTGTTGTCTGCCGCCCGCCGGATCTTCGTCGTGCGGCTTCATGCGCGCGCATGAAGCCGCTATCCGTGCGCCTGGCTTCCCCCCGCCAAATATCTCCCCGGCGTCGTCCCCAGCGCGCGCCGGAACATGTCGATGAACGCGCTCACGTTGTCGTATCCGAGATCGAGCGCGATCGTCGTCACCGGCACGCCGTCGGCGATGCGTTCCAGCGCCCGCAGCAGCCTCGCCTGCTGACGCCATTGCGCGAACGTCAGCCCGGTTTCGGCGACGAAGCGGCGGCTCATCGTCCGTGCGCCGATGCCGGCCCATTCGGCCCATTCCTCCAGCCGCCGGTCGTTCGCGAGATCCGCGGCCAGCGCATCGGTGATCTTCACGAGCCGCGGGTCCCGCGGTCGCACCAGCCCCAGCGCCTCGGCTTCCGATGCCGCGATTTCATCGAGGATCACGTCGGCGATCCGTGTCTGCGCGGCATCCAGTTCGGAATCGCCCCAGCTCGCCGCGCGCTGCACGGCCTCGTGCAGCAGCGGCGTCGTGCGGATCGCACGCGGCGTGGCCGGCAGCGCCGCGCAGCGCGCTTCGGCGACGAACGCCGACCAGCCGGAAATCGGCCCGAACGAGCGCAGCGAATGCCGGCAGTGCGGCGGGATCCAGATCGCGTGGATCGCGGGCACGACCCACTCCTGATCGTCGAGGCCGATCGTCACGAGCCCGCTCAGCGCGCCGACGAGCTGGCCGCGCGCATGCGAATGGGGCGCGGTGATACGGGGGGCGCGTTGCGACAGGGCGGCGGCGACCACGAACGGGCCGTCGTCGGACGTGACGAAGCGGGCGGGCAGAAGCGGATCGGACATGGCCGGATATCGGTATCGAATGGCCGTTATACCGGAGAACGGCCGGATTTGCACGCCTACACTGCGTCCATCGATGACAACCGGAGTACGACGCGATGCGAGCCGAACAAATGCTTCCCGACCATGCCAACCAGATCGATGCCGGCGGAACGACGATCCGCAAGGGCACGGTTGGCGCTTTTCTGGTCAATGCCCGTGTGTTGACCGATCCGAATGCCGCGCCGGCGGACAGGGCGCGCGCGGAGGCCGATGCGATCGATGCGTTGCCGGCACTGCGTGCGCTCGGCCTGTTCGACGTGCTGGAAGTGCGCGATCCCGCGCTGCGCGCGTGGCTCGACGCCCGGTAAAGATCCACCGTCCAGATTGAAGGAACCACCATGAAAGCAGCCGTTGTTGAAGGCGCTGGACAGCGCCCGGTTTATACCGAATTCGAACCGCCGCGCGCGATGCCGGGCCACAGCCTGATCGACGTGACGGCGTCCGCGCTGAGCCGCATCGCACAGGGGCGCGCGGCCGGCACGCATTACTCGTCGGATCGACGCTATCCGTTCGTCGTCGGTGTCGACGGCGTGGGGCGTCTCGACGACGGTCGGCGCGTCTACTTCTTCGGCGCCCCCGTGCCGTTCGGCGCGATGGCCGAACGCACGATCGTGCCCGATACGCAGTGCGTGCCGCTGTCGGACACGCTTGACGATGTCACCGCCGCGGCGATCGCGATTCCGGGGATGTCGTCGTGGGCGGCGCTGACTGAACGCGCGCGGTTCGTCGCGGGCGAGACGGTGCTCGTCAACGGTGCAACGGGTACGTCCGGGCGGCTCGCGGTGCGAATCGCGAAGCATCTCGGTGCGGCGAAGGTGATCGCGACGGGCCGCAACGCGGCCGCGTTGCAGGCGTTGCTGAAGGCCGGCGCGGATGCTGTCGTGTCGCTGCAGCAGGACGACGCCGATCTGGCGCGGGCGCTCGAACCGCATTTCCGTGCGGGCGTGGATGTCGTGCTCGATTATCTGTGGGGCGCCAGCGCGCACACACTGCTGGGCGCGGCCGCGAAAGCGACACCCGGCGGCCGGCGGCTGCGTTTCGTGCAGATCGGCTCGATCGGCGGCGCGGACGTGCTGGTGCCCGGCGCCGTGCTGCGGGCGACCGCGATCGAACTGATGGGCAGCGGTCTGGGCAGCGTGCCGTTGCCGGGCTTGCTGGGTGCTATCCGTGGTGTGTTTGATGCCGCCGCGCCGGCGGGCCTGACGATCGACACGCGCACGGTGCCGCTGTCGGCTGTCGGCGAGCACTGGGGCGATACGAGCAGCGCCGTGCGTTTGGTGTTCACGATGCGTGGTGACTGAACGGCGACGAGCGGGCCGCGGTCGTCACTCTGCACGCGGAAGGACCAGAAGCCGGGTGACGGCGCGTATTGACTGATATCGAGGTTCGGCGGTCTTATAAGGGCTCTATCTATTTTCGTTTATTGCGATTTTCGTTTATTTCGAATAAGATGGCGCATTTGAGAACCCTGCTTGGGAGCGCGCGATGGCCCATACCTCGATGTCCGATACGATCTTGCCGGTGGAGCGCGAGGTGCAGGCGGCGGTCGAAGGACAGCGTGCGCTGGCGGCTTATCTGGCCACGCGAACGGAAATACAGCGCATCCAGATTTTCGATGACGAAAATCGCGCCCATCAGGTCGAGCTTCCGACTTCTGCACTGCGTCTGCTGGTCGACATCCTCGCGGAGCTTGCAGATGGCAATGCGGTCAAGGTCGTGCCCGTTCACGCGGAACTGACCACGCAGGAAGCAGCCGACCTGCTCAATGTGTCCCGTCCACACCTGATCAAGCTGCTCGAATCGAAGGCGCTGCCGTATCACAAGACCGGCAAGCATCGTCGTGTGCGCTTTTCCGATCTGATGCGTTACAAGACCGAACGCGATCAGGCGAGCGCCAATGCGATGGAAGAGTTGGGGCGGCAAGCGCAGGAATTCGGGATGGGCTACGAATGACGAGTTCGCCATTCACGGCGGTCTATGATGCCTGCGTGCTGTACCCGGCACCGTTGCGCGATTTCCTGATGTGGCTCGCATTGAGCGGGTGTTTCAGGGCTCGCTGGAGTGCCGATATCCATAACGAATGGAAACGGAACCTGTTGCGCAAGCGCCCGGACCTCGGCGCCGCACAACTCGACCGGACTGCGAGTCTGATGGATCGCGCGATACCTGATGCGCTGGTGACCGGGTACGAAGCGTTGATCGAGGGCCTGAGGCTGCCGGATGCCGATGATCGGCATGTACTGGCCGCCGCGATCCGCTGCAACGCCAGTGTGATCGTGACGTTCAACCAGAAGGACTTTCCCGACGCAGTGCTGTCGGCGTACGGGGTGGAGGCGCAGCATCCCGACGTGTTCGTCGACAATCTGTTCGATCTCGAGCCGGCTGCGGTTGTCGGCGCAGCACGGCGACAACGCGAAATGCTCAAGCATCCTCCGATGATGGTGGATCGCTACCTCGACATCCTGCAGCGGCAGGGGATGGTTCAGACCTGCAAGGCGCTCGAAGCTTACCGGGCGATTCTCTGAACGAGCCGCCATGGTGTTCGCGTGCTCAGCGAATCGCCGGCACGTTGCTCGCGCATCCGTTTCAACGTGTTTCTTCGGTCGCCCGTGCCGCGCCCCGACATGCGACGAAGCAGAGGGCGACGCGCCCCGAAACGCTCGCACCGTCCTCTGCCCGCCGTCATGTCGGAGCGGTCAGAACCGCTGCTGAATCCCCGCCGTGACCCCGACCTGCGTGGTGCCGTACCCATTGAAATCGCGCGACACGCCGACTTTCTGGTCGTGCTTCGCGATCGCGAACGCACCGGCTGCATACAGCACCGTGCGCTTCGACAGCGCGTACTGCGCACGCACCGACACCAGCGTCGGGTCGGCATCCGTGCCGCCCTTGATGTTCTGGTGATAGACGGCCGCGATCAACGAGAACGTCGGCGTGAACTGGTACGACCCGCCGAGCCAATACATGTCGCTCAACTGGTTCGCCGCCGTGGTGCGGAACGTGCGCTTGTAATTGCGGTATCCGGCCATCGTTTTCAGGTTACCGAAGTCGTAGCTCAGGCCCGCGTGGATGCCTTGAATGTAGTTGACGGTATCGGCCGGCGTGACGCTGTCGGCCGCGCCGTTCTGCCGGTCGAACGTGACGACGGCCGCGAACGGGCCCGTCTCGTAGCCGAGCGCGAAGTCGTATTTGGAACTGGTCTTGATGCTGCCCGGCACGTTGCCGAAACCGTACAGCGCGCCGAACTTGAAGCCGCTGAATTCGCCGTCGTAGCGCACCGCGTTCGACGAGCGCGTGAACAGGCCGTCCTTGCGGCCGCCCGTCGCCATCGACGAGGTCGCCCACGAGTAGTTCTGCGCGTAGCCCATCGGGTCGAACGGCAGCATGTAATCGTAGGTGACGGTGAAGTTGCGGCCGAGCGACAGCTCGCCCCATTTGCCTTTCAGGCCGACCGTCGCGCGGCGCGCGAAGATCGAGTCGGGGCCGTCGTCGGACGCGCCATTCGCGAGATCGATGCCGCTTTCGAGGCGGAACACGGCTTTCAATCCGCCGCCGAGATCCTCGACGCCGCGCAAGCCCCAGCGCGACGTGTTCTTGTTGCCCGACTTCAGCTTGAACGCATTGCCGCCCTCCGGGGCCGCATGGTTCGTGTATTCGATGCCCGCGTCCATGATCCCGTATATCGTGACCGACGACTGCGCATGCGCGGCCGGCGCGGCGAGACAGGCTGCCGCGGCTGAACTGGTAAGGACTACTGTTCGAATCGAGCGTTCTGCGCGTGACTTCATTTTGACAGCGTCTCCTAAATTGTTGTGGGCGGGTTGAAACAGAAAACGGGTGCGCGGCGCGCCAGCGGCGGACGCCGCGAAGCGTCCGCCGATGCGAGTCGCAAAGGGGCGGCTTGAAAGCCGGCGCGGCGGCACGCGAGCCGCCGCGATGCGGATCAGCCCGCTTTCGCGAACGCCCAGCAGTCGTTGGCCGGGAATTCGATCCAGTGCTTGCCGGCCGCGCGCGGCACGTGGCCGAACGCGCGCAGGCGCATCTCGCCGCAATGGAACAGGTATTCCCAGCGGTCGCCGAGATACATCGACGTGACGAGGTCGGCCTGCAGCCGGTTCGCGCCCGGGCCGTCGGCCACCTGCACGCGCTCGAGACGGATCACGGCCTGCGCGTCCTGGCCCGGCGCGAACGTGTCGCGGGCCAGCGCCTGCAACTCCCAGCCGTCGCCGGCAAGCGTCACGCGTTCGCCGTCGACGGCCGCGACGCGCGCGTCGATCCGGTTGTTGCTGCCCATGAATTCGGCGGTATACAGCGAGCGCGGCGCACCGTACAGCTCGGCCGGCGTGCCTTCCTGCTCGATGCGGCCGTTGCGCAGCAGCAGGATGCGGTCGGACATCGCCATCGCTTCGGTCTGGTCGTGCGTCACGCACAGGGCCGACAGTCCGAGCGACACGATCAGCTCGCGCAGCCACGCACGCGCTTCCTCGCGCAGCTTCGCGTCGAGGTTCGACAGCGGCTCGTCGAGCAGGATCACCGGCGGGTTGTAGACGAGCGCACGGGCGATCGCGACGCGCTGCTGCTGGCCGCCCGACAGTTGATGCGGAAAGCGTTCGGCGAGATGGCCGAGGCCGAGCTGGTCGAGCGCGGCCTGCACGCGGTGTTTCTGTTCGGCAGGCGCCACGCGGCGCAGCTTGAGCCCGTAGCCGACGTTGTCGGCGACGGTGCGGTGCGGCCACAGCGCGTACGACTGGAACACGAGGCCGAGCGAGCGCTGCTCGACCGGCAGGTCGATGCGCCGCGCGCCGTCGAAGAACACGCGCTCGTCGAGCTGGATGCGGCCGTCGGACGGCTGTTCGAGGCCGGCCACCGCGCGCAGCAGTGTGGTCTTGCCGCTGCCCGACGCGCCGAGCAGGCACACGACTTCGCCGGCCTTCAGTTCGAACGACACGCCCTTGAGGATCGGGTTGGCGCCGTAGCTGAGGTGCAGATCGTCGACGATGAGCTTATCCATGAAGTTTCACTCCGAAGCGCAGGGCCACGCCGAGACCGGCGCCGACCATCGCGATGTTGATGACAGAGAGCGCGGCGACCTGGTCGACGGCGCCGGTCGCCCACAGCGACACGAGCAGCGCGCCGATCACTTCGGTGCCGGGCGACAGCAGGTAGACGGCGGTCGAGTATTCGCGCTCGAAGATCATGAAGATCAGCAGCCACGCGGCGAGCAGGCCGAAGCGCACGAGCGGCAGCGTCACGTCGAGCGACACGCGGCTGCGCGTCGCGCCGACGCTGCGGCCGGCTTCCTCGAGCTCGGGGCCGACCTGCAGCAGCGCGCTCTGGATGAGCCGCATCCCGTACGCGAGCCACACGACCGTGTACGCGATCCAGATGCTCCACATCGAGTTCTTCAGCTCGCGCAGGCCCGGCACGAACAGGAAGATCCACAGGAACGCGAGACCGGCGAGCAGGCCCGGCACCGCGCGCGGCAGCAGCACGAGGTAGTCGAGCAGCCTGGTCGCCCAGTCGGGGCGGCGGTGGCCGGCGAACGCGACGAGCGAGTAGAAGCCGATCGCGAGCGCGCCGCCGATCACGCCGATGCCGAGCGTGTTGACGATCGCGCGCACCAGGTTGTCCTGCTCGAACAGCTCGACGAAGTTCGCCAGCGTCAGCACTTCGCCGAGCGGCACGCCTTCGCCCCAGTTGGTCACGAACGCGCGCAGCACGATGCCCGAGATCGGCACGATCACGGTCAGCGCGAGCCACAGCGCGACGATCGCGAGCGCGACCCAGCGCCACACGCCGAGCGGCAGCACGGTCGCGCGGCCGGCCTTGCCCTTCACGGTGACGAAGCGGTTCGCGGTCTTCAGCAGGCGGCGCTGCAGCAGCACGAGCGGGAAGGTGATCGCGACGATGCACACGGCGACCGCGGCCATCAGGTGATACGACGGCACGCCGAGCTTGTTGGTCAGCTTGTACAGATAGGTCGCGAGCACGAGGTGGCCTTCCGGGTCGCCGAGCACGAGCGGCAGCCCGAACACCTCGAAGCCGAGGAAGAACACCAGCACGCCGGCGAACAGCAGCGCGGGCATCGTCATCGGCAGGCTCACGTCGAGCGCGACGCGGAACGGGCGGGCGCCCGCCACGCGCGCGGCTTCCTCGACGTCCGAGCCGAGGTTGCGCAGCGCGGCCGACGAATACAGGTACACGTGCGGCACGTGCGTGAGGCCGACGATCACCGTGATCGCGAAGATCGAATACACGTTCCAGGGCACGCTCTGCACCCCGAACAGCTCCTTGAACCACACCGAATAGAAGCCGACCGGGCCGGCCGCGACCACGTAGCCGAACGCGAGCACCATCGGCGACACGAACACCGGCGTGAGCAGCAGCGGTTCGAGCCAGCGGCGGCCGGGCAGGTCGGTGCGCACCATCAGGAACGCGAGGATGCCGCCGAGCGGGATCGAGATGAACAGCATCCCGCCGGCGATGATGAACGAGTTCTTCACGGCCGACCAGAAATCGGGATCGCTGAAGATGAAGCGGAAGCCTTCGACGCCGAGCGTCTTGTTCGCGTCGAAGAACGGCGCGGACAGCAGGCTCTGGAACAGGATGAAGCCGAGCGGCAGCGCGACCGCGACGGTCAGTACCGCGACGACGATCCAGCGCAGCATGCCGGCGAGCGGCTGCAGGCTGCTGACCGGCAGCGCGGGAATCGCGTCGCGCGGGCCGGTGGCGGGCGGAACGGCCGGTGCCGTGCCGCGTGTGCTGGTGGAAAGCATGAGTTCGCCCCTGCGGCCATCCGGATGGCCGCCTCAAGGAAATCGGTAAGGGGAAGGGGCCGCCCGCGCGCCGTACGGCGGGCGGCCCGGCGTCAGCGGCTCAGCGCTTGATCGCCTGCTGCCATTGCTTCAGGAACGCGAGGCGCTTCGACTGGTCGAGATAGACGAGCAGGCCGGTGCCGATCTGGATCGGCTTCAGCGAATCGCCGAGTTCCTTCGTGAGGCTCGCGGCCGACGTTTCGCCGGTCACGTCCGCGCGGATCGCGTACAGGTTCGCCTGGTTCGCGATCAGCGTCTGGCCGCGCTTCGACAGCAGGTAGTCGACCCACAGCTTCGCGGCGTTCGGGTTCTTCGCCTTCTTCGATATCGTGGCGAGGCGGCTCACGACCTGCGTGTAGTCCTTCGGAAACACGTAGCCGATCGACTTGTCCTTCTTTGCCTTCGCGTACGCATACGAACCGATGATGTTGTAGCCGATCAGGTTCTCGCCCGACGAGATGCGCTCCATCATCGCGCCTGTGCTCGACTGCAGCTTCGGGCCGGTCGCGCCGATCGCCTTCACGAGTTCCCACGTGACCTTCTCGTTTACGTGCGCGTCCTGGGTCAGGTAGTTGAAGCCGACGCCCGATTTCTCGATGTCGTAGGTCGTGACCTTGCCCTTGAACTTGTCGGCCTGCGTGGTGAGCAGCTTGATCAGGTCGGCGCGGGTTTTCGGCACCTCGTTCTCGGGGATCAGCCGCTTGTTGTAGACGATCGCGAGCGGCTCGAACGTCGTGCCGTACGCCTGCTTCTGGTACTGCGCCCATTGCGGCACGTTCGGGCTTTCGGGCGAATCGTACGTCGCCATCAGGCCGTCGTTGACGAGCTTGACCTGCAGGTCCATCGCCGAGCTCCACAGCACGTCGGCGCTGGTGCTGCTCGCCGCGTTCTCGCTGATGTAGCGGTTGTACAGCTCGGTGCTGTTCATGTCGTTGTACTCGACCTTCACGCCGTACAGGCTTTCGAAGTCCTTGATCAGCGGACGCACGAGGCCCGTGTCGGTCGTCGAGTAGACGATCAGCTTGCCTTCCTTCTTCGCGGCGTCGATCACGCCCTGGTAGTTCCCCGGGTAGCCGGCCGGAACCTGCGCGGCGGCGCTGCCGGCGGCAGCGCCCAGAACGATCGCCAGCGCGGCGGCGAGGTGCTTCGGTGCAAACGGCATGTCTTCCTCCAGTGATGCGTCGATGTTGTTCGAATGACGCGGATGTTACGGGCGGGGCACTTTCAGCCCGCTTTCATTTCCGTTCGCGATTGCGCCGTTCGCGTCATGGATTTCCCGGGGGGCGACCGCGGCTTTCGCGGCGCAACAGGGGGACGCGACGCGGGCTGACCGGCTACGCGGGCGCGGCCAGCAGTTGCCCGAGGACTTGGCCACCATGCCGCGCGTACGCGGCCGTCCGCGCCGCATACCCGACGCCGCCGCCGGTTTCGCGGCGCGCAGGTGCTTCGCGAAATCGCCGCGGCCGATGAAGCGGGCCAGCGCGAGCGGCGGCGCGACGCCGACCGAGCGCGCGGTCGTGTGCCACATGGCGGGCAGCGCCGGGCGCCGAGCGGCCGCCGCCGACACGTCCCGCCGCCGGTTCGGCACCCGCGCAACCCGTGTTTGCGCGAGGCGTGGAGACGGAAAGGATCATGTAATGTAGCGGGCTGTCGCTGACCTTACCGGAATCCCCATGCGTGTGCTGCTCGTCGAAGACAACCCGAACCTGGCCCAGTCGCTGAGCGATGCGCTGAGCGCCGCGCGCTTCGCGGTCGATCACATGGCCGACGGCGAGGCGGCAGACCACGTGCTGCGCACGCAGGATTACGCGTTGGTGATCCTCGATCTCGGGCTGCCGAAGCTCGACGGGCTGGAGGTGCTGCGGCGGCTGCGTGCGCGCCGCAACCCGGTGCCGGTGTTGATCCTCACCGCGCACGGGTCGGTCGAGGACCGCGTGAAAGGGCTCGATCTCGGCGCCGACGACTATCTCGCGAAACCGTTCGAGCTGACCGAACTCGAGGCGCGCGCCCGCGCGCTGATCCGGCGCAGCCTCGGCCACGAGCATTCGCGGGTCGAATGCGGGCCGCTTTCGTATGACAGTATCGATCGCAGCTTCCATCTCGCGGGCGAGCCGCTGTCGCTCACGCCGCGCGAGCGCTCGGTGCTCGAGGTGCTGATCCTGCGCAACGGCCGCGCGATCAACAAGGACACGCTGTCCGAGAAGATCTTCGGGCTCGACGAGTCGGTCAACGCCGATGCGATCGAGATCTACGTATACCGGCTGCGCAAGAAGCTGGAGAACACCGGCGTCGCGATCGTCACGCTGCGCGGGCTCGGCTATTTGCTCGAAGCAAAGGCGGGGACGGCCGAATGAGCGCCCGTCGCGCTCGCTCGTGCTCGCCGGCGGCCGACGCGGCACCTGCGATCGTTGGCGCGGCCCGGCTGAACGCATGATGACCCGCCCGAACCTGCGCGCGCAGGTCGCGCTGTGGCTGCTGCTGCCGCTGCTCGGCCTGCTCGCGCTCGACTCGTGGCTCACGTACCAGCGCGCGATGAGCGCCGCGCACGTCGCGTTCGACCGCACGCTGTCGTCGTCGCTGAAGTCGATCCGCGAAGGCGTGCGGCTCAACGACGGCGAGATCGAGGTCGACCTTCCGTATCTCGCGCTCGAAATGCTCGAATCGAGCGACGGCGGCAAGATCTACTACCTGATCCGCGAGGACAACGGCCGCACGGTCACCGGCTACCCGGACCTGCCGCTGCCGCGCGGGCGCGACGCGGGCGACGGCGCGCTGTTCGTCACGCGCTACTACGACGTCGTGTATCGCGGCGAACAACTGCGGATGGCCGCGCTGCGCATCCCGGTGCACGACGTGCCGACCGCGCAGTCGCGCATCGTGTGGGTGATGGTCGGCGAGACGATCGAGGCGCGCCAGGCGCTCGCGCGCGAGATCCTGATCGGGTCGCTGCTGCAGGAAGGGCTGCTCGTCGTGCTGGCGCTCGGAATCGTGTGGCTCGGCGTCGGGCGCGGGCTGCGGCCGCTGAACCGGCTGTCGGCGACCGTCGCCGCGCGCAGCGAGGACGACACGACGCCGCTCGATACCGGCGCGATGCCGAGCGAACTCGCGCCGCTCGTCGATTCGATCAACCAGTACATCGGCCGCACGCAGCGGATGCAGGTGGCGCGGCGCCGCTTCTTCGCCGATGCGGCCCATCAGTTGAAGACGCCGCTCGCGGCGGTGCAGGCGGGCGTCGAGCTCGCGCTGCGGCCCGACGAGCAGCCGCGCATGAACGTGCACCTGCGGCGCGCGAACGGCGCGGTGCGGCAGGCCGCGAAGATCGTCCAGCAATTGCTGTCGCTGTCGCGGCTCGATTCGGACAGCGGTCATGCGGTCGCGCACAAGCCGGTCGCGCTGCACCGGCTCGCACGCAGCGTGACGCTCGACTGGTCGCCCGTCGCACGCGCGCGCGACATCGATCTTGGCTTCGAGCACGAGGCAGACGTCGACGTGCTCGGGCAGCCCGACCTGCTCGGCGAGATGATCGGCAACCTGATCGACAACGCGATCCGTTATGCGGGCGACCATGCGGTGATCACGGTGCGTGTCTCGCGCGACGGCGAAGCGGCGCGGCTCGACGTGATCGACGACGGGCCGGGCATTCCGGCCGACGAACGCGACGCGGTGTTCGAGCGCTTCCATCGCGGCAGCAAGACGCAGACGGTCGAAGGCACCGGCCTCGGGCTGTCGATCGTGCGGGAAATCGCGCGCGTGCATCAGGGCAGCGTGACGCTGGCCGATGCGGCCGGCGGCGGGCTGATCGTGACGATCCGGCTGCCGGCGGCAAGCCATCGTTAGGGACGGTTTCCAGACGAGTCGCGGCCGTTCCAGCCGCGTGGCGGGCGCACGGCCTGGCGACAGGGCGCCACGGCACTCACGGCTTCAGCAGCAGCTTGCCGATGGAGTGGCGGCTTTCCATGTCGGCATGCGCGCGCGCCGCGTCCGCCAGTGGATATTCGCAGCCGATTCGGACCTTGAGCCGGCCTTCCTCGATCCAGTCGAACAGCTGCGCCGTGCGTGCGCGGAGCAGTTCGGGCGTGTAGATATGATCGAAGAAGGTCGTATAGCCGATCTTGATGCTCTTCGGCAGGCTCATGAGGTCGATCGGCCCCGGCCCGCCGAGCACTGGACCGTACCAGCAGAAGGTTCCCGAGCGGCGCAGCACGTCGAGCGATCCCTGAAAGGTCTTCGGCCCGGAGCCGTCGTAGACGACGTGCACGCCTTCGCCGTTGGTCAGACGCAGCGCCTTCGCGGCGAACCGTCCGCCGGTATCGACGATCAGATGATCCGCGCCCGCTTCCCTGGCCGCGGCGACCTTGTCTTCGGACGAGACGCGCCCGATTACCCGGCCGCCGCGCAGCTTGATGATCTGCGTCAACAGCAGGCCCAGCCCGCCGGCCGCCGCGTGGACGAAAGCGACGTCGCCCGGCTGTATGGGATAGAAGTCGGTTGCGAAATGGCTGGCGGTGAGACCCTGCATCATCACGGCAGCGGCCGTGCGATCGTCGATCGTATCCGGAATCGCAGCCAGCGACGTGGCGGGGATCGCAATCTGCTCCGCATAGCTGCCGGGCGCGTAGGCCCACGCGACGCGCTGGCCGGGTGCGATGTCCTCGACGCCGTCGCCGACCGCCAGCACCCGGCCCGCGCCTTCGACGCCAAGAATCTTCGGGTTGGGCCATCCCGTCCAGGCCATGCCCCGTCGCACGCCGATGTCCATGAAGTTGACGCCGGCGCAGGCGATCTCGACCAGCGCCTCGCCCGTACGCGCCACCGGGGCAGGCCGCTCGACCTGCTCCAGCATGTCGCGGCCGCCGGCGCCGTTCATCACGATGGCTTTCATGATTTACCTTGTTGTTGAATGATCGTTCATTAACGTGCCAAAAAAATCTACCGTAGCGCCCGCAGCGTCATGTCGGCCAACGCGCTCAGGCTCGCGTGGTCGGCGGCGCCGCGACCGGCCACGCGGATGCCGGTGATGTTCGCAATCAGGAACTGGGCGGTCGCTTCGGGGACGAGGCTCGCGGCCACGTCGCCTTCGCGCTGCGCATCGCGGACGCGGGCGGCGATTGCGGTGATCAAGCTATGGGCCAGCACCGCATGGATCTCCGCGAGCTCGGGGCGGGACGCGCCGAATTCGTAGACGGAAATCGTGCCAAGGCAGGGTTGGGCGGCCGTTTCGACCACGCGGCGAAGCAATGCGTCGATCCCGTCGATCGCGCGTGCGCCGCTGCGCAGAGCGTCGAAATGCGCAGCGCATTCGCCCATCCCGTAGCGGCGCACGGCCGACAGGCAAAGCTGCCATTTGTCGCCGAACGCCGCATAGAGGCTCTGCCGCCCGATGCCCATCGCGCTGACGAGCATCTGGGCCGAACTGCCCTCGAACCCATGCTCGCTGAAAACGGCGATCGCGCGGTCAAGCGCTGCATCCGTGTCGAATTCCCTTGGTCTTGCCATGCGCGAACTATATCAATTCAGGAACAACCATTCAATAAATGGTGGGTGAAGAGCCGAGACCTGATCTGCCGGGGCATGTGCACGCCTGTCCGGCAGTCGTCCTGGCGGGCCGCTCAATCGCCGAAGCCGATCTCCGCTTCGACCGGCTGCCCGACTTCGAGCCACGCGCCGGCGCCTTCGACGACGATCGCATTGATGCCGAACGTCAGCGCGCCGTCGTAGTTCGGGTTCGCGCGATAGGTCTGCATCGTGTCGGTCGGCTCGTGCGGCCATGCCGGGTCCGGCGTGCCGGTGGCCTGGTCGATCGTCGGCACCGGGCAGCGCGTGCACAGCTTGACGAGCCGCAGCCGCACCGGCGTGTCGCCGCCGGCGTCGAGATGCTCGACGAAATCCTCTTCGTACGCATCGAGATCCGACACGACGATGTTCGGCCGGAAGCGGTTCATCGGGATCGCCGGCGCGCCCTTCGCGGCAAGCCGCGCGTTCAGGTCGTCTAGCGACGACTGGCCGATCACCAGCAGCGGATAACCGTCCGCGAACTGCGTGTGCGTATCGATGTCGCCGGTCCATTTGCGGTTGCAGCCGCGGCGCGCGTCGGGGCCGAAGCGCGCGAGCTTCGTCGGCGCGCCGAGAAATGCGGTGAGCCACGCGGCCGTTTCGGCGCCCGTGTCGATCGCGTCGACGGTGTCGCGCCACACGGTCGCGGCCATCTTCGGCGTCGCGGGCGTCGCGTCGCCGTCGAGCGGCGTGCGGATCTCCGGCATGCCCGGCGCGTTCAGCACGAGCGCATCGCGCTCGAGCGTCGGGCGGATCAGCGCGAGGCGCGGGTGCGTGCGTTGCGTGAGCATCTGCCCGTGCGGATCGGTGATCAGCCAGTGACGGTCGTATGCGAGGCCCGTTTCGAGCAGTTGCGCGCGCGACAGCGCGATGCCGGCGCAGGATTTGATCGGGTAGACGAAGAGTTCGGCGATGGCTGGCATGACGTGACGCTGGCTGGAGGCGGGATGATCGAATCGCGATTGTGCCAGATCATGCGTGAGCCGTTCGGGCGGTCGTGCGCCGCCACGCGTTCCTCAGGCGAGCGGGAAGCCGGTGTCGAAGGTCGTGCGCACGTCGAGCGGCTGGCGCAGCAACCCGGCCTTCAGGTAGAAGTCGGCCGTGCGCTGCTGTTCGGCGATCACCGCTGCGTCGATCGGCTGCCAGCGCGTGCCGCGGCGCTCGAACTGCAGCTTCGCGGCGGCCGGTGGAATGCCGATGATGCGTGCGAGCGCCGCCGAATACGCGTCGACGTGCCGGTACGACCAGGCCTGCGCGCGCACGACGCGCCGCAGGAAATCGTGCAGCACGTCGCGCTTCGATGCGATCGCCGCGTCGGTCGCCGCGAGATAGCTGAGGCCCGACCACAGCCCGCGGCCATTGACCAGCACGCGCGCGCGGCCACTCGTTTCGGCGAGGGCGGTATAGGGCTCCCAGGTCGCCCACGCGTCGATCGAACCGGTGGCGAGCGCCAGCATCGTGTCGGCCGGCGGCAGGAAGCGGAACGACACGGCATCGGGCGGCAGGCCGGCCGCATCGAGCGCCTTCAGCGTGACGAAATGGCCGATCGAGCCGCGCGTCGTGCCGATGCGCTTGCCTTTCAGGTCGGCCGCGCCTTTCAGCGCGGCGTCGGGTTGCACGAGCACGGCCGTGCCGTATGGATCGGAACGGTTCGCGCCGATCACCTTGATGCGGGCGCCCGAGGCGAGCGCGAAGATCACCGGCGCGTCGCCGATCGGCCCGCAGTCGACGGCGGCCGCGTTCAGCGCTTCCGCGAGCGGCGCGGCGGCCGGGAATTCGGTCCACGCGATGTCGTACGCGAGCCCGTTCAGTTCGCCGGCCGCTTCGAGCAGCGCGCGCAGCCCGCCTTTCTGATCGCCGGCGCGCAGCAGCGGGCGGACGCCCGACTGCGCGCGCACGGCGGCCGGCGCGGCGGCGATCGTGGCAAGGGCGCTCGCCTGCGCGAGGAAATGGCGTCGGGTCGGATTCATCGTGAAGTTCGGTTCAAGAAAGGTTCAGGGATTCAATGCGGAAGCCCGGCCTGTACGTCGCGCACGGGTTCCTGGTCGACGCGCAGCAGCAGCGCGGTCAGTGCGTCGCCGCTCGTGGCGCGCGCGGCCGGGCGGGCCACCGCGTCCGAGCGGCACAGCAGGTCGGCATCCGACCAGCCGGCGCCACCCGGCAATGCGCGCGCCCGCAGCCAGCCGCGCCGATCGGCGAGCAGTTGCGTGCCGCCGAGCGCATCGGGCGCGACGCCGGCGATCGTCGCGAACGCGCGCCACGCATCGGCGGTCGTCGCGACGCAGTTCGCACGCGGGCCGGCTGACGGCGGCACGGGCACGCCGCGTTCGGTGACGAGCAAGGTTTGCCAGCGCGCGTCTTCCTGCGGTGGTGTCGCGCCGGCCGCGAGCGCGACGACGCGCACGCGCTGGCCTTCGCGCCAGCGCTCGAGCGCCTGGGGCGCGGCGTCGCCGCACCGCACGTCGAGCGCCGGCAGCGGGACGGGCACCGGCCACGCGCCTTCCGCCTGTGCGCTGCTGCCGGCGGCCAGCGCTTTCAGGTAATCGAGCACGGCCCATGTGTCCTGCGGGCCGAGCGTCGCCGCGAAGCCGGGCATCGTCGACGCACCGTGCTCGTCCCGCGTGCCGTGGCGCACGCGCCAGAACAGTTCGCCGTCGAGCCGACGCGCGAGCAGCGCGCCGGCGAAGGTCGGCGGCCAGTGCGCGAGCGTGGCCGCGAGCGGACCTTCCCCGCGTCCGTCCGCGCCGTGGCAGGCCGCGCAATGTTGCGCATACAGGTGCGCACCGCGCATCACGTTCGACACGGAAAACGGCGTGGGGTCGCGCTGGAAGCTCGTCGGCACGGCGGGCGCGAGCCACAGCGAAGCGGGCGGCCACGGCGCGAACCACGCGACGGCCAGCGCGGCGATGGCCGTCGCGACACGCCACTTGCGCGAAGCCAGCGCGGCGCAGGCGAGTCCGACGGCCAGCGCCGTCAACGTACACGCGAACGCGAGTTGCCGCGTGAGCCCCGCGTCGATGCGCAGCGTTTCAAGCGCGATGCGGTGTGCCCACGGCCACGCGGCCTGGCCGTCGGCGTCGCCGGTCAGGCCGATCGCGTGCAACCCATGCGCCAACGCGATTTGTGCGCGATACAGCAGTTGCAGGAACGCGATGGCCCAGTCGGCGAACGGCGGCGCGTTCATCGCGCGCGCCTCCGGCGGACCGCATTCGAACGTCGAACGGCACGCGGCATCTACCAGCTCGCATCGAGCCCGAGATGCCGCAGCGCGTCGTGGCGCAATTCGGCGAGGCGCGGGTCGCCGCGATGGCGCGGGTAGGGCAGGTCGACGCGCAGTTCGGCGACGATCCGTGCCGGGCGCGGCCCGAACACGATCACGCGCTGCGCGAGAAACAGCGCTTCTTCCACGTCGTGCGTGACGAGCAGCGCGGAGAAGCCGTCGCGTTGCCACAGCGCGGTCAGCTCGGCCTGCATCGTGAGCCGCGTCAGCGAATCGAGCTTGCCGAGCGGTTCGTCGAGAATCAGCAGGCGCGGGTCGTTGACGAGCGCGCGGGCGAGCGCGACGCGCTGCGCCATCCCGCCGGACAACTGATGCGGAAACACGTTCGCGAAGTCCTCCAGCCCGACGCGCGCGAGGGCATCGTCGACGCGATGCTGCGCGGTACGCGCCACGCCGCGCGCTTCGAGGCCGAGCGCGACGTTCGCGCGCACGCGCCGCCACGGGTACAGCGTCGGGTCCTGGAACACGACGATGCGCGACGGATCGGGGCGCTCGATCGGCACGCCGTCCTGCGCGATTCGGCCTTGCTTGGCGGCGTCGAGCCCCGCGACGAGGCGCAGCAGCGTCGATTTCCCGCAGCCGCTCGGGCCGAGCAGCGCGACGAATTCGCCGGCCGCGACCGACAGCGACACGTCGTCGAGCACCGGCAGCGCGCCGTCGGGGCCGTCGAACGCATGGCTCACGCGGCGGATGTCGATGCGTGCGCCGCGCGGCGGCGCGACGGCGGGCGCCGCAGCAGTGGCGGCGGACGGTTCGAGTACGGCGGCGCTTACCATTTGACGGTTCCTTTCTGCCAGGCGAGCACGCGGTCGCGCACCGCGAACAGCAGCGCGATCAACCCGGAAAACAGCAGCGCCATCACGATCAGCGCCGCATACATGTTCACGTACGACGCCCAGCCCTGCGCCCAGCTCAAATACCAGCCGAGCCCCGACTTGACGCCCATCATCTCGGCGACGACCAGCACCGTGAACGACGCGCTCAGCCCCATGAAGATGCCGACGAATACGTGCGGCAGCGCGGCCGGAATCGCGACGCGCAGCACGAGGAAGCGCGCGTTCGCGCCGAGCGTGCGCGCGACGTCGTAGTACTGCTTGTTCACGCTCGCGACGCCCGACCACGTCAGCACGGCGACCGGGAAGCCGGTTGCAAGCGCGATCAGGAACGCGGCGGCCGAATAGCTCGACGGGAAGAAGTAGAACGTGAGCGGCAGCAGCGCGGTGGCCGGCACGGGCCCGAGCACGCGCAGCACCGGATGCACCCAGTAGCCGATCCGGCGCGACCAGCCGATCGACACGCCCACCGCGAAGCCGACCGTGACGCCGTACGCGAACCCGAGCGCGAGCAGTTTCAGCGTGTTGCCGGCGCTGCCGGCGAGGCGCGGCCAGTCGTCGACGTAGACCTCGATCAGCGCCTGCGGCGGCGCGAAGAACGGCGTCGGCAGCCAGCCGGTTTTGGCGGTGACGATTTCCCACGCGGCGAGCACGAGCGGCAGCGCGACGAGCCACGGGCCGGCCGGGCGAACGCGTGCGAGCCGCGTGCGGGTCGCGGGAACGCGATGGCCGAGCGTCGCGGCGACGAGCAGCAGCGCGGCGATCGTCCACGCGGCCGTGCCGAACGTGTCGGTGTACGCCCAGTCGCTGAAGCCGACGATCCGGTTCGGCCACTGGTGCGTCAGCGCGCCGAGGGCGGCCCACGCGAATGCGGCGGCGATGCCGGTCGGCCAGGTGCGCGCGCGCCGGGCTTCCGCGGCCAGCGTGGCGTCGCAGGTCGTGCAGGCCGCTCGCGCGGAAGTTGCAGCGTTGGCGGCGCCGGCCGGAGCCGATGCGGCGCGTGCGGCGGACGCATGTTCGATCGTCGACATCGCGTTACCCCAGTACGTTCGCATAGACCTGCTGCGCGAAGCGCTGCGGGTCCGTGCTCTTCTTCAGCACGCTGATGCGGCGGAAGTCGTCCGCATAGAACGCGATTTCCTGCTGCAGGTCGACGTTGGTCGGATGGTGCGTGTAGGTGAGCGTCGCGTACAGCTTGCGCAGATCCTCGGGGCTGATCTTCGGCGAATACTTCGCGAACACCTTCGCGGCTTCGTTCGGGTTGTCGTGCGTGTACTCGGTGGCCTGCACGATCGAGCGCGCGAGCGCGGCGGCCGCCGGCCGGTCGTTGCGCACGAGGTCGCCGCGCGCGCCGATCACGCAGCACACCTTGCGCGCGTATTCGCCGGACAGGTTGGTCGCGAGTTCGGTATACGCGCCGTTGCTGCGCTTTTCGAGCAGGTAGAGGTTCGGGTCGCCGTCGGCGATCGCGTGGATCTCGCCCTTGTCGACCGCGACGCCGAGCAGGTCGGCCGGATACTGACGCCACGTGATGTCGCGCTCCGGGTCGACACCGTTCTTCGCGAGCAGGATCGAGAAGAAGTGCTTGCCGGGCGCGGCCAGATCGCTGACGCCGACCGTCTTGCCCTTCAGCGCCTGCAGCGTCGTGACGCCGGCCGCCTTCGCGCCGAGCAGCCGCACGCAGCCGCCGTGCGAGCTGCCGATGATTTTCACGTCGAAGCCGGCTTCGAGCGGCTTCAGCCAGCGGTGGATCATCCCGACCGCCGCGTCGGCCTTGCCGGTCGCGATCGATTCGAGCAGTTGATCGGTCGAGCCGCTGTAGTTGATCAGCTCGACCTGCAGCCCGTTCTTCTCGAAGAAGCCGCGCTCCTGCGCGACGACGATCGGCGTCAGGCAGAACGCGTTCTGGTTCCACGCGAACGTGAGCTTCTTCAGCGGCGGCGCGGACCACGCGTGGCGGCCGAGCGTGATCGCCGGCACGGCGAGCGCGGCGGCGCCGGCCGCGCGCAGCAGCCGGCGGCGTTGGTCGTCGTGCGCGTCGTGGGGCGCGGGTGCGGTGGTTTGGGTCATGGTCTGGTCTCCGGTGTGGCGCAAGGGCGGCTTAGGCACGTTCGCAAGCCCGTCAATAGCGTGAACAGGCCCTAATCGAGCAGGTCGGGTTCGTCGGCGACGACGCGCGCGAACAGGCTGTCGAACGCATGCAGCGCACCGTCGGGGCCGCCGATCTGGCCGTGCGTATGGCGCGCGGTGGCGTGATCGATCGGCCGCGGCGTGCCGGCCGCTTCGGCCAGCAACTGCGTGTGCGCGACGTTGTCGAGCGCGATGTACCACCACGCGGCGGCCTCGACCGTCGGGCCGGCCGTCAGGATCCCGTGGTTCTTCAGGATCACGCCCTTGTGCGTGGTGCCGTCCGGCTTCGCGAGCGCATCGGCGATCCGCGCGCCTTCGCTGGTGTCGACGACCATCCCGGTGAAATCGTCGAACAGCGCGTGATCCTCGTAGAACACGCACGCGTCCTGCGTGAGCGGATCGAGCGGGCGGCCGAGCGTCGACCATGCCTTGCCGTAGGTCGAATGCGTGTGCGCGGCGGCGACCACGTGCGGATGGGCTTCGTGGATCGCCGCATGGATCGCGAACGCGGCCTTGTTCAGCGGCCGCTGGCCGATCGCGGTTTCGCCGCGTGCGTTGACGAGCAGCAGGTCGGAGACCTTGATCTGCGAGAAATGCACGCCGAGCGGGTTCACCCAGAAATGATCGGGCAGCTCCGGATCGCGCGCGGTGATGTGGCCCGCGAGGCCCGCCGCGAAGCCGAAGCGCGCGAACAGGCGGAACGCGGCCGCGAGCCGCTCCTGCCGGTGGCGACGCTCGGCGGCGACGTCGATGCGCGGCGCGGGCGGATCGAACCAGAAGTGCTGGCGCGGGGTGTCGGCGAGCACGAGGCCCGATGCGGTACGGTGGGGCGAGGACAGGACGGCGGACATGATCGCGTATGGCTCCGTTGGCTCAGGCGGCGCGGCGTGCCGCGTCGCGTGCGGCGACGGCGCCGCGCACACGCGGAATCAGTTCACGGCCGTAGTCGATCGCGTCTTCCAGCGGGTCGAAGCCGCGGATCAGGAACGTCGTCACGCCGAGGTCGTAGTAGTCGAGCAGCGCGTCGGCGACCTGTTCGGGCGTGCCGACGAGCGCCGTCGAGTTCGAGCGCGCGCCCGTGAGCTTCGCGATCTCGGTCCACAGCCGCTTGTCGACGCGTGAGCCGCGCTCGGCCGCGGCGAGCAGGCGGCGTGCGCCTTCGCTCTGCTGCGGGCCGCCGGCGCCGAGCCCGGCCGCTTCGCGCAGCCGGCGCGTTTCGTCGAGGATGCGGTGCGCACGCGCCCACGCTTCGTCCTCGGTCGCCGCGAGGATCGGGCGGAAGGATACGGAGAAGCGCACCTGGCGGCCGTGTTTCGCGGCTTCGGCGCGCACGCGCGTCGTCAGGTCGCGCACCTGGTCGAGCGATTCGCCCCACAGCGCGTACACGTCCGCGTGCTTGCCGGCCACCGCGAGCGCGGCTTCCGACGCGCCGCCGAAGTAGATCGGCACGTGCGGCTGCTGGAACGGCTTCACTTCCGAGAAACCCTGCTTGAACCGGTAATGCGCGCCGTCGTGATCGAACGGCTGCGCTTCCGTCCAGATTCGCCGCAGGATGCCCAGGTATTCGTCGGTGCGTGCATAGCGCGCGTCGTGATCGAGGAAATCGCCGTCGCGCTGCTGCTCGCTGTCCGAGCCGCCGGAGATGAAGTGCACGGCGAGCCGGCCGCGGCTGAACTGGTCGAGCGTCGCGATCTGCCGCGCGGCGAGCGTCGGCGCGGTGAAGCCGGGGCGATGCGCGAGCATGAAATGGATGCGCTCGGTCGCGGCCGCCGCGAACGCGATCGTCAGCGTCGCCGACGGGCCGGTCGAGTGATGCGGCACGAGAATCCGGTCGAAACCGGCCGTTTCGTGGGCGCGAGCAAAGTCGCGCACATAGTCGGGATCGACCACGGGGCCGGACGCCGGGTGGATTTCCGACTGCTTCTGGCTCTGGATCATGCCGATGAATTCGACGCTCATCTGGGTCTCCGGTGCAGGGATGTCCCGGCGCACGGCCGGGCAGGAATGGAGCGCAGGTTAACGCCGGGATCATGCGGAATGGAAATAATCAATCCCGATTTGAATATCAGATTTGCATGGTTTGGGGCCGTATGCGTTGCGCATACGCTGTGGGCTCGTGAATGATCGGGCGCGCGTTGGCGCTGTTTTCGCCTGCTGTTTTCGCCCGCCGTTTTCGTCGTTCCGCCGCCGTGTTCGACCTACCCAGGGAATCCGTTTCGATGTCCGCCAGCCTTGCCGTTTCCTCGCCGCCACCGCAACCCTCGCTGCGCCTGCTGCCCGCGGACGCCGCCAAGCCCGCCCACGCCGACGCCATCGACGAGACGGACGACGCGCGCCTCGCCGCGCTGCTTGAGCGTCTCACTCCCGAACTCGCCGCCGATGCGGCCCGCAACGACGTCGAGGCCCGCTTTCCGCACGAGAACTTCGCGCGACTGCATCGTGCCGGGCTGATCGCGCAGGTCGTGCCGCGCGAGCATGGCGGCGCCGGGGCGACGCTGGCGCGGGCGAGCCGGATCGTCGCGGCCGTCGCGCGGGCCGATCCGGCAACCGCGCTGGTGCTGACGATGACGTATCTGCAGCACCGCGCGCTCGGCCGCGCCGACAACCGCTGGCCCACGCAGGTGCGGCGCGCGGTGTTCGACAGCGCGGTCGCGCACGGCGCGCTGATCAACGCGCTGCGCGTCGAGCCGGCGCTCGGCTCGCCGTCGCGCGGCGGGCTGCCGGCGACCCTCGCGCGGCGCGATGGCGACGGCTGGCGGCTGTCGGGCCACAAGCTCTACAGCACCGGGATTCCGGCGCTGCGCTGGCTGGCCGTGTGGGCGCGCACCGACGAACCGGCGCCGCGCGTCGGCGTGTTTCTCGTGCCGCGCGACCCCGCGGCGGACGGCGATCGCATCCGCGTGATCGAAAGCTGGAATCACCTCGGCCTGCGCGCGTCCGGCAGCCACGAAGTCGTGTTCGACGACGTGCCGCTGCCGGCCGACCATGCAGTCGACGTGCGCGCGCCGGACGCATGGGCCGTATCGGCCGCCACTCATGCGGATGCCGACGCGCAGGCGGACCAGCAGGCGTGGATGGTCGTGCTGCTCGGCAGCCTGTACGACGCGGTGGCGCGTGCGTCGCGCGACTGGCTCGTCGAATTCGCGACGACGCGTGCGCCGAGCGGGCTCGGCGCGCCGCTCGCGACGCTGCCGCGCGTGCAGGAGGCGGTCGGAGAAATCGAAGGCTGGCTGCACGCGAACCGTGTGCTGCTCGACGATCACATCGCGCGCACCGACGCCGACAACGCGCCGTCGGTGACGACCAGCGGCCTCGTCAAGCGCACCGTGACCGAGCACGCGATCCGGACGGTCGAGCAGGCGCTGAAGCTGTCGGGCAATCACGGGCTGAGCCGCGGCAATCCGCTCGAGCGCCACTATCGCGACGTGCTGTGCAGCCGCGTGCATACACCGCAGGACGATGCGATCGCGGTGGCGGCGGGGCGGGCGGTGCTCGACGCGGCGACGCGCGGGCAGACGAATGCAGGGGCGGACGCGACGTCACGCAACGGGATCGAACGCGGTCGACGCGATGCGTGAGCCGGGTCAGGTTGCCGCGCACGGCAACGGCGCGGCGCGACGCAGGCGCCGCGCGGCTACCGAGGCTACCGCGGCCACCGAGGCTACGTTACGCGGCCTTGTCGTGCGATTGCTCGGGCAGCGCGAACGCCGTGCGCGCACGCGCAGCGACGGCCGCGAGCGGCGCGTCGAGGCGCGCGGCATCGTGCCGGCGCAGCAGCCACAGATCGATCTGCGGCTTGAAATCGGCGAGCGGCACGATATCGAGCGCGTCGCGCAGCGGGCTGCCTTCGACGAGCGGCAGCGGCATCAGCCCGAGGCCGAAGCCGTTGGCGACGCTCTGCAGTTGCAGGTCGCGGCCGTACGCATCGAGCGTGACCGGCATCGGCAGGCCCTGCGCGTCGAGCGCGCGCCGCAGGCCCGCACGAAAGCCGCAGCCGTCCGGGTTGAGCACCCAGCCGCGCGCGTGGCAATCGGCGAGCCGGTAGCTGCGGCGGGGCCAGTCGCCCTTGCGGCCGACCGCGACGAGCCGCGTGGCCAGCAAGCGTTCACCCTCGACCTGCGCCGGCAGCACCATCTCGCGCGCGAGGAAGACCAGCGCCGCATCGAGTTCGCGGCGGGCGATGCGGTCGACGAGCAGGCCGCCCCATGCGGTCGTGACCTGCGTCGCGAGCGCGGGCCACTGCGCGGCGAGATCCGCGATCAGCGCGGGCAGCATCAGTTCGCCGAGGCCCTGCGTGAGCCCGATCCTGAATTCACCGGCGGGCGGCTGCTGGCCGGCCGTCAGTTCGCGCAGCGCGTCGACCTCGCGCAGGATCGCGCGACACTGCTCGAACACCTGCCGGCCGATGTCGGTCGGGCGCGGCGGCTTCGTGTTGCGGTCGAGCAGCGTCACGCCGAGCGTTTCCTCGAGATTCTGGACGCGCCGCGTGATCGCGGGCTGCGTCATCCCGAGCTCGGCCGCGGCCTGGCTCAGGGTCTGGCAGCGGACGACCGCTGCAAAAGCGTCGATATCGCTAATTTTCATGTTTGTTCTGCATGGTCTTTCGGGTGCATCATGACGATCCATCATATTCGGCATCATATTCGAGGAGACGGCCGATGAGTACGCTTTCGTTGCAACAGACGCCGCTGCGTCCGTTCGTCGATGGTCTGGATGCGCTGCTCGCGTCCGGCGCGAACGAGGCGCGCATTCTCGACGAGGGCGGCGCGCTGCTCGCCGCGCTCGTCGAGCACGACGACTGGTTGCCCGACGCATTCGCGCAGCCCGATCCCGAGCGTTACCGGCAGTACCTGCTGCATCTGGACCCGGACGAGCGCTTCTCGGTCGTCAGCTTCGTGTGGGGGCCGGGCCAGGCGACACCGATCCACGATCACACGGTGTGGGGGCTGATCGGGATGCTGCGCGGCGGCGAGTTCTCGCAGCCGTACCGGTTCGACGCGGCCGGCAGGCCGGTGCCCGCGGGCGACGCCGTGCGGTTGCGGCCGGGCGAGGTCGAGGCCGTGTCGCCGCGCATCGGCGACGTTCACCGCGTGACCAACGCATTTGCCGACCGCGTATCGATCAGCATCCACGTGTACGGCGCGAACATCGGCAAGGTCGAGCGCGCGGTTTACCTGGACGACGGTACCGTGAAGCCGTTCGTGTCGGGCTATTCGAATGCCTGACGCAACGCCCGCTCGCGCGGCCCGTGGCGGGCGCGCGGCGGCAGGGCCACGATCGAGCCGTTCCGTTTTCTTCACCGACTTCAACGTATTCAACCCAGAGACATCGTGACGCACTCCGCAGATTCCCTTTCCCGTTTCCCCGTCGCGTCGTACCAGGACGTACGCGCGCGCCTGCTTGCCCGCGACGAGATCGCGCTGATCGACGTACGCGAGGAAGATCCGTACGCGCAGGGCCATCCGCTGTGGGCCGCCAATTTTCCGTTGTCGAAGCTCGAACTCGACGCGTGGACGCGGATTCCGCGCCGCGACACGCCGATCGTCGTGTTCGGCGAAGCGGGCGGCGAGGATCTCGCGCCGCGCGCGGCCGCGACGCTCGTGCGGCTCGGCTACACCGACGTGCGGCTGCTCGACGGCGGCCTCGCGGGCTGGGTCGCCGCGGGCGGCGAACTGTTCATCGACGTGAACGTGCCGAGCAAGTCGTTCGGCGAATGGGTCGAGGCCGAGCGCCATACGCCGTCGCTGTCCGCGCAGGAGGTGCAGGCGCTGATCGACGCGAAAGCCGATGTCGTGATCGTCGACGTGCGCCGCTTCGACGAATACCAGACGATGAACATCCCGACGTCGACCAGCGTGCCGGGCGCGGAACTCGTGCTGCGCGTGCGCGCGCTCGCGCCGGACCCGCGCACGCAGGTGATCGTCAACTGCGCGGGCCGCACGCGCAGCATCATCGGCACGCAGTCGCTCGTCAACGCGGGGCTGCCGAACCCGGTCGCCGCGCTGCGCAACGGCACGATCGGCTGGACGCTGGCCGGCCAGACGCTCGAGCGCGGCGCCGCACGGCGCTTTCCGGACGAGATCGACGCGACGCAGCGCGCCGAAGCGCGTCGGGCCGCCCGCGCGGTGGCCGAGCGCGCCGGCGTGCCGCGCATCGCGCTGGCCGACGTCGCCGCGCTCGCCGAACCGGGCCGCACGCTGTACCGCTTCGACGTGCGCACGCCGGAGGAATACGAAGCCGGCCACCTGCCGGGCTTCCTGAGCACGCCGGGCGGCCAGCTCGTGCAGGAGACCGACCATCATGCGGCCGTGCGCGGCGCGCGGATCGTGCTGGCCGACGACGACGGCGTGCGCGCGGACATGACCGCGTCGTGGCTCGCGCAGATGGGCTGGGACGTGCGCGTGGTCGAGCCGGCCGGCGCCGCGGCATTCGTCGAGCGCGGCCAGCCGCCGCGCGACGTACCCGCGACGCCGCCCGCGGCCGACGTGTCGCCCGCGACGCTCGCCGGCTGGCTGAAGGAGGCCGCGCCCGGCGAGCTTGCGATCGTCGACGTGACGGCCAGCGCGAACTACGTGAAGCGTCATGTGCCGGGCGCGTGGTTTGCCGTGCGTGCGCAGTTGCGCGACGCGCTGGCCGCGATTCCGCCCGCGAAGCGCTACGTGTTCACGTGCGGATCGAGCCTGCTCGCGCGGTTCGCGGCGGATGACGCCCGCGCGCTGCTGCCGGCGTCGGCCGAGATCCGCGTGCTGACCGGCGGCACGGCCGCGTGGATCGACGCCGGGCTGCCGCTGGAGAGCGGCGAGACCCGTCTTGCGTCGCCGCGCATCGACCGCTATCGGCGCCCGTACGAAGGCACCGACAACGCGGCCGCGGCGATGCAGGCGTATCTCGACTGGGAATACGGGCTGGTCGACCAGTTGAAGCGGGACGGCACGCACCACTTCAACGTGATCTGACCGACGCGGTGCAACCGGGCGCGGCACCTCGTGCGCGGCGCCCGGTCGCGATACGGGTCGGCGCTTCGTGTCAGCGCTTGAACGTATCGACGGCCGTGCGGCCGACGGCCGGATCGTCGGTGAAGAAGCCGTCGATGCCCGCGCGCAGGTACGCCTGGATCTCGCGCACCGAGCCGCCCGTGTTGCGCGTGGCCGGCGTGCCGCCGTCCTTCAGCGATGCGGGCAGGAAGTTGTTTTCCGGGCGGAACGTGTACGGATGCACGACGAGGCCGGCCTCGTGCGCGTAGCGCACGAACGGCGTCGGCTGCTGCAGCGTGCCGTCCGCGGCGACCGCGATGATCGACGTCTTGTACGGGCCGACGCCGTTCGCATAGGTCGCGATCTCGCGCATGCCGTCGCGCGTCGACAGGTCGCCGTAGGTGCGCGTGTCGTTCGCCTTCACGAAGTCGTACGGGCGCTGACCGGCTTCGTCCATCAGCTGCACGAGCTGCCAGTTCGGCTGGCTCGACTTGATCCGGTTGCGGATCGCTTTCAGGTTCGCGACTTCGAACGACTGGATGTAGACGGTCGCCGTGCGCGACGTGTATGAATCCTTCAGCAGCGCGTCGACGAGACGGTCCTCGAGCGGCAGGCCGATCGACTGGAAGTAGGTCGGATGCTTGGTTTCCGGGTACGGATGGATCGTGCGGCCTGTCTGCGCGGACATCTGCTTCGCGAGCGCGACGATCTCGTCGAACGTCGGAATCTCGAACTGGTCGTTATAGGCCGTATTCGCGGGGCGCACCTGCGGAATGCGCTCGCGCGCCCGCAGCGTCTTCAGCTCCGCGAGCGTGAAATCCTCGGTGAACCAGCCGGTCAACTGCGCGCCGTCGATCGTCTTGGTCGCCTTGCGGCCGGCGAACTGCGGCAGCGCCGATACGTTCGTCGTGCCCGAGATCTCGTTCTCGTGGCGCGCGACGAGCACGCCGTCGCGCGTCGACACGAGGTCGGGCTCGATCACGTCCGCGCCGTCCTCGATCGCCTTGCGATACGACGCGAGCGTGTGTTCGGGGCGCAGCGCGCTCGCGCCGCGATGGCCGACCACCTGGACCTTCGCGGAGATCGGCTGCGTGGGATCGCGCGTCAGGGCGTCGTCGCCGCCGCACGCGGCGAGCAGGAGCGCGGCGGCGCAGGCGAACGGGGCATAGCGCAGGGAGGTCGGGCGCTTGAGGAGCATGTCGTTGAACCTTCGAAACGGAGTCGGAAAGGGCGCTCGAGTCGGCGGCCCGGCGAGAAGCCGGGCAGAACGGAATCGAACGGTGCGCGATCGTCGCATCGAATAATTACATATGTATTACTTCGACCTTCCGTTCTGTTTTGAAGGGGCGACGCGCGCGGCAGCGCGAGCGACGGCAGCCTTGCGCGCATCGCATTCCGGCCGTCACAGCGAACCCGCGCGCCGGATGCACTAAACTTGCGGGAATTTTGCATCGCCGCACCGGGGCCGACGCCCGCCGCGCGCGACGATGCGGCGACTCGCGGGCCGGCGCGGGCGCCCGGCGCCCGTGTGCGTTCGGGGCCCGCACCGGCCGATCTTTCCCGACTCATGACGACCCATACCGATCCCGCCTATCTGCTCGGCGACCTGCTGAAGAACGTATCCCGCTCCTTCTACCTGACGCTGCGCGTGCTGCCCGACGGCATGCGCGACCCGGTCGGCCTTGCGTATCTGCTTGCACGCGCGGCGGATACGATCGCCGACACGGCGCTCGTCGCGCCCGACCGGCGCGCGGCGCTGCTGACCGACCTGCGCGACGACATCGAGCGTCTCGGCGACGGCGCGGCGCTGTCGCGTTCGCTCGAGGACGTGACGCGGATGCAGACCGATTCGCACGAACACCTGCTGCTCGGCTCGATGGAGCCGATGCTCGCGCTGCTGCGCGCGCAGCCGGAGGTCGATCGCGCGTCGATCCGCAAGGTCGTCGCGACGCTCACCGCGGGGATGGAATTCGACCTGCGCACGTTTCCGGACGAGCGGTCGGGGCAGGTCGCATCGCTGCCCACGCGGGGCGAACTCGACCGCTACACGTACCTCGTCGCCGGCTGCGTCGGCGAATTCTGGACCGACATGACGGGCGCGCACACGCGCGCCGCGCGCGGCTGGGATCTGCCGGACATGCGCGAGAAGGGCATTCGTTTCGGCAAGGCGCTGCAGATGACGAACATCCTGCGCGATTGCGCGAAGGACCTGCGCATCGGCCGCTGCTACCTGCCCGACGACGTGCTGCGCGCGCACGGGCTCGTCGTGGCCGACCTGATGCGGCCCGATGCGTCGGCGCGCGCACGCGGCGTGCTGGTCGACCTGCTGCGCGGCGCGCTCGACCAGTATCGCGACGCATGCCTGTATACGCTCGCGATCCCGCGCCGTTTCGTGCGGCTTCGGCTCGCCTGCCTGTGGCCGATCATGATCGGCCTCGAAACGCTCGAACTGCTGGCCGGCCACGCTGCGTGGCTCGACCCGGCGCAGCCGGCCAAGGTGCCGAGAAAGCGCGTCTACCGGATCATGGCGGCGTCGCTCGCGCTGGTCGGTTCGAACACGGCGATCCGCGCGCGCCTGAGCGCGCTCGCCGACGCCGTGACCGCGCGGCTCGCGCGCCCCGCGTCGCAGCACTGAAGCGCGTCGGTGCGACCGGCACCGACGTCGCGTCCCGGCCCGCGCTCGCCGGGCCGTTCCCGTCCGATCTCCCGTGCCCCGTGCACGGACAAAAACGTTTTCATGATTTCGTGTCCCGAAATGTGGGTGTCACGAACGTCGGCGATCCTGCGCGGCGGCGTGAATCGCGGCGTCAGCTTCGATCGCGCATTTGTAAGATGTTTTGTTGCCGAAGGCGTCTGACGACATCGGACGGTCGCGTTGCACCCGTAAAAATGTAAAGCTAGGGTTTTCACCGGCAAATGCCGGAAAGGCCCGCCGCACAAGCATTTCGAGCTGTTATGTAACCGTTTGGTGAACGCCCGCGTTGCGTCGATCATACGATGACCGACTGCACATGTTGGGAAACAATTGGTAATCCGTCAGAATCGCGTCGGCATGTACTCGCACATGTGTCGGTCATAAAACCACACCAGAAAAGAAACATTCTTTGAGGACGGAGAATCAATGAAAAAGCGCGTCGCTTTCGCCATGACGGCAGTGGGTCTCGCAGCCGCTACCGCCGCCCACGCCCAGAGCAGCGTGACCCTGTACGGTATCGTCGACAACGGCCTGGCATACCAGAACAACGCGGCCCCGTCGACGGGTGCGACGACCGGCGGTCACTCGAAGGTATCGATGTCCACCGGCGTATGGGCAGGCAGCCGCTTCGGCCTGAAGGGCAGCGAAGATCTCGGCGGCGGCACGAAGGCGATCTTCCAGTTGGAAGCAGGCGTGAACTCGGCGACCGGCGCGTCGCAATGGGCAGGCGGTATCTTCACCCGCCAGGCATGGGTCGGTATGACGAACCAGGCGTACGGTACGCTGACGGCCGGCCGTCAGTACACGGCGTACTACACGCTGCTGTCGCCGTACAGCCCGACGACGTGGCTGACGGGCGCATACGGCGCGCACCCGGGTGATATCGATTCGCTGGATACCAGCTACCGCGCGAACAACTCGCTCGTCTACATGTCGCCGAAGTTCTACGGCTTCACGGTCGGCGGTTCGTACTCGTTCGGCGGCGTGCCGGGCAGCGTCAACCGCGGCTCGACGTGGAGCGCGGCGGTCCAGTACCTGAACGGCCCGGCAGGCATCGCGGTCGGCTATCAGAAGGTCAACAACTCGACGCTCGGCGGCGGCGTGTGGGGCGACAACTCGACGGTCACGAGCGGCGGCCAGCCGGCGGTGTCGGCGCTCAATGCCGGTTATCAGACGGCGCAATCGCAGCAGCGCATCGGCGTGACGGCCGGTTACCAGTTCACGCCGGCGTGGGATGTGTCGGCGTCGTACACGAACGTCAAGTACACGCCGGGCGTCGGCTCGGTGTTCCGCAACAGCGCGATCTTCAACACGGCCGGCGCCGTGCTGCACTGGAAGGCAGCGGCTCAGTGGGACTTCGCGGTCGGCTACTCGTACACGGCGGCGACGCAGTCGAACGGCATCACGAGCGCGGCCAAGTACCATCAGGTCACGCTGTCGCAGTACTACAGCCTGTCGAAGCGCACGGGCCTGTACGCACTCGAGGCTTACCAGCACGCGTCGGGCAATACGCTGAGCAAGACTGGCACCATCCAGGCAGCAACGACGCAGATCGGCGACGGCGTGGCGGCAGGTTCGAAGCAGAACCAGATCGCTGTCGGCGTCGGCATGATCCACCGCTTCTAAACGTCGCGCGGCGCGCGAGCGCCGCTCACGGCATGCGGTATGAAAAAACCGGCTTTCGAGCCGGTTTTTTCGTTTACGTCGCGAGCATTCGCCCGATTCGTCCGATTCTCCGGATCACTGATCGATCGGCGATTTCAGCGGCTGATGCTCGCCCGTCAGCCCGAACACGACCAGTTGCGCGGGCTCGGTCGCGCTCGCGTTGCGCGATACCTGATAGCGCGAGCCGGGCGGCTCGTACCAGCCTTCGCCGGCGCGATAGCGGCGCAGCGGGCCGCCGTTCACCTGCGACAGCACTTCGCCTTTCGACACGACCGCGAACACCGAGCCGAGATGCCGGTGCGCGTCGGACGCCTGACCGGGCGCATAGTCGACCGTCGCGACGACGACGAGCTTGCCGGGCGCTTCGGGCACGGCCTGCTGCATGATCGCGTGGACGCTGTCGCCGGCGTCGTGCGCGTGGGCGGCGGCCGGCAGTGCCGCCGCGAGCACGAGCCCGATGCACGGCGCGATGCGATGGAGCGGGGAGCGAATCATCGTCGCCGGCTTACTCGGGCATCTTGCGGAACGCGATCGCGAAGCGGTTCCACGAGTTGATCGTCGCGATCAGCATCGACAGGTCGAACAGCTCCTCGTCGGTGAAATGCGGCTTCACGGCTTCCCAGACGGCGTCGGGCACGTGGTTGCCGGCCACCAGCGTCAGCGCCTCGGTCCATTCCAGCGCCGCGCGTTCGCGCTCAGTGAAGAACGGCGTTTCACGCCACGTGACGACGGTCGCGAGACGGCGGTCGGTTTCGCCGCCCTTGCGTGCGTCGCTCGTATGCATGTCGACGCAGAACGCGCAGCCGTTGATCTGCGACGCACGCAGACGGACGAGTTCGGCGAGCGGCTTCTCGATCGAGCACTTCGCGAGGAATTCCTCGGCGTTGCGCATCACCTTGATCGCATTCGGGCTGGCGGCATAGAAGTTCAGGCGCGGTTGCATGGCAGGTCCTTTTCGGTTGGGTAGCGCCGGGGTGGCGCGACAGGACCCACTTTAGGACGCGTACTGGCCTGCTTGAATAGCCAATTCCGTGGAAATTCAGGTAACCAGTGACGGCCCGCCCGCGATGCCGGCTTCCAGCAGCCGGGCCAGCTTCGCGAGCGCCGTGTCGATGCGCAGCGCGTCGATTCCGCCATAGCCGAACAGCAGCCCGGCGCGCACCGGCACGCCCGCGTGGAACGCGGAGATTCCGTACAGGCCGATGTCCTGCGCCCGCGCCGCGCGGACCAGCGCCGCTTCGTCGTGCCCCGGCTTCAGGTGCGCGGCGAGATGGATGCCGGCGGTCGGCACGATCGCGTCGAACCACGGCGCGAGTTCGCCGCGCAGGTGCGCGATCAGCACCTTGCGCCGCGCGTCGTAGTGCTTCTGCACGCGTTTCAGGTGCCGCGCGAAATCGCCATCGTGCATGAAGCGCGCGAGCGCCGCCTGCGTCAGCGTGCACGTGTGCCAGTCGACGATCTGCTTCGCCTTGGCCAGCGCGCCGCGCAGCGCGCGCGGCGGAATCGCGTAGCCGATCCGCAGCTCGGGAAAGATCGTCTTCGAGAACGTGCCGACGTACGCGACGAGGCCCGTGCGGTCGAGGCTCTTCAGCGATTCGACCGGGCGGCCTTCGAAGCGGAATTCGCCATCGTAGTCGTCCTCGATGATCACCGCGCGGCGGCGCTGCGCCCATTCGAGCAGCGCGACGCGGCGGTCGAGCGTCATCGGCATGCCGAGCGGGAACTGGTGCGACGGCGTTACGTAGACGAGCCGTGCATCGTCCGGCAGCCGTTCCGTGACGAGGCCGTGCGCGTCCACCGGCACGCCGGTCACCGTCGCACCGAGCGACGCGAACGCGGCGCGCGCGGGCGGATAGCCGGGATCCTCGACCGCGACGACGTCGCCCGGCCGCACGACCACGCGCGCGATCAGGTCGAGCGCCTGTTGCGCGCCTTGCGTGACGAGCACGTCGTCCCAGCTGCATGCGACCGCGCGGCTGAATCCGACGTAGCGCGCGATCGCGCCGCGCAACTGCGGGTCGCCGGCCGGATCGTGGTACTGGCCGGGGCCGCGCGCCTGCTGGCGCAGCGCGTGATGCAGGCAGCGCCGCCATGCGTCGAACGGGAACAGCGTCTTGTCGGTCACGCCGCCGCGAAAGTCGAAGCCGGGCGAATCATGCGGCGCAGGCATCGCGAGCGCGTCTGGCAGGTCGTTCCACAGCGCGCGCGCATCGACCGCGTCGATGCGCGGCATCTCGTCGACGATCGACGGCGCCGACGCGGCCGCGGCGTGCGGCACGCGCGCGAGGCCGTCCGCAACGAACGTGCCGTCGCCGGCGCGCGTATTCAGGTAACCCTCGGCCACCAGGCGCTCGAACGCGTCGAGCGTCGTCTTGCGCGACACGCCGAGCTGTTTCGCGAGGTCGCGCGTCGACGGCAGCCGCGCGCCGGCTTCGAGACGCCCGTCGACGATCGCGGTGCGCAGTTGCCGGAAGATTTGCCCCGTCAGGTCGTGACGGCCTTCGATGCGGATCGCGATGTCCATCGCAGTGGTTACCTCGATTCGTGTCATTTCGCCTTGGCCAGCATACCGGAAGTCGAGCGCGCCGGCGGCGGTTCGTGGCTCGCGGCCGCAGCCGCCATCGCGCGATTGGACCGCCGTGCGCTGCTGCCTTACGATCCACGACAAACCTCACCGCGGAGCGACCTCATGCTGTCCGAAGACGAACTGGCGCTGCTCGACGCGATCCGCGCCACCGGCAGCCTGTCGCGTGCCGCCGCGCGGCTCGGCAAGGCGCCGTCGACGGTGTCGCACGCGGCGCGCCAGCTCGAAACGCGCTTCGACGCGCTGCTGTTCGACCGGCGCGGCTACCGGCTGCAGCTCACGCCGGCCGGACAATTGCTGGCCGACGAGGCGGCGCGGCTCGCGCTCGACGTCGCCCGGCTGACGCAGCGCGTGCGGCAGGTCGCGAGCGGCTGGGAGGACCGGCTGTGGATCGTCAGCGACGAGGTGCTGGAGTTCGATACGCTCGTGCCGGTCGTCCGCGCCTTCGATGCGCTCGATTCGGGCGTGTCGCTGCGTTTCACGCACGAGGTGCTCGGCGGGACCTGGGAAGCGTTGCGCGACGGCCGCGCGGATCTGATCGTCGGCGCGACCAACGAGCCGCCGGCCATTCCAGGCCTCAAGTGGTTCGAACTCGGCGCGATGGAGTGGGTGTTCGCGGTGTCGCCGCGCCATCCGCTGGCGTCCGCGCGCGGCCCGCTGACGCGCGACGCGATCGGTGCGCACCGCTCGGTCGTCGTCGCCGATTCGTCGCGGCGCGCGGCCGGCCGCGCGTATGGCCTGCTCGGCGGGCAGGCCGTGCTCGCGGTGCCGTCGATGCGCGCGAAGATCCTCGCGCAGCGCGATGCGCTCGGCGTCGGCTGGGTGCCGCGCCGGCGCGTCGCGTCGCTGCTCGCGCGCGGCGAACTGGTCGAGAAGCAGACGGCCGATCCGCGCGAGCCGAATCTGTTGTACGTCGCGTGGCACGGCGATCGCGACGGCCGCGCACTGCAATGGTGGCTGGAGCAATTGCGCGAGCCGAGACTCGCACGGCGGCTGCTCGACGGGATCGACGTGGTCGGCTGAACGCGCCCGCGCGAACATGTTCGACGTTTTCGAACATGTTCGTCGCGCCCGTCGTACGGCAAGGCCGGGCGCCGCGCGCATCCTGTGTTCACGGTCAACTCACCGGTTCACAGGAGAACATCATGCAACGCTTCGAAGGAAAGACGGTCCTCGTCACGGGCGGCAACAGCGGCATCGGCCTGGCGGCCGCCCGGGCATTCGCGTCCGAAGGCGCGCGGGTCGTCATCACCGGGCGCGACGCCCAGACGCTGGAAGCCGCCCGCCAAACGCTCGGCGAAGGGGCGCTCGCGATTCGCAACGAAGCCGGCAGCGTCGCGTCGGCCCGCGCGCTGGCCGATGCGCTCGCCGCCGCCGGCGTGCGGCTCGACGCCGTATTCGTCAACGCGGGCGTCGCGAAACTCGCGCCGTTCGCCGACAGCGACGAAGCGATGTGGGATCTCGTGTTCAACACCAACGTGAAGGGCGCGTATTTCCAGATCCAGTCGCTCGTGCCGCTGTTGAACCGCGGCGCCTCGATCGTGATCAACGGCTCGATCAACGCGCATGTCGGGATGCCCGGCTCGTCGGTGTACGCGGCGAGCAAGGCGGCCGTCAATTCGTTCGCGAAGACGTTGTCGACGGAACTGCTGCCGCACGGCGTGCGCGTGAACGTGGTGAGCCCCGGGCCCGTGCAGACGCCGCTGTACGGCAAGCTCGGGCTCGATGCGGCGGCGCTCGACGAGACGGCCGAGAAAATCAAGGGCCTCGTGCCGATCGGCCGCTTCGGCACGCCGGATGAAATCGCGTCGACGGTGCTGCACCTGAGCGCGCCGGAATCTGCGTTCATCGTCGGTGCGGAAATCATCGCGTCGGGCGGGATGGGGTTGCTCTGACGAGCCAGACGGGCGGGGACCGTCGCCGGCGATGCGATGCCGGACGCGCGGCCCCGTCACCCGCACCTATCGGGACGCGCAGGCGCCACGCGTATCGTCGCCGGCTTTCAGTTGCGTCACCGTCAATCCCGAGAACGTCGCGCGGCCGTGCTCGGCGAACACGGCCACGCGGTCCGCCTCGAGCGGCGGAAAGATCAGGTCGGTCAGCGCCACGCGGCCGCCGTTCGCGAATACTTCGACCGACCCGCGATCGACGACGATTTCGAGCCGCAGTTGCCCGTGCTCGAGCGGCAGATCGACGATGTGCTCGCGGCTGAACGTGCCGGCGAAATTCGTGTCGCCGGATTGCGACCGGTCGAGCGTCAGCGTGCGCTTCGTCGTGTCGTACACGATCCGCGTGCCGGTCGAGCCGTCGGCCGAGCGCCGGACGATCAGGCCCGCGCGCGCCGCATGCCGAGGCGAGATCGTCACCGTGATGCGCTGGACGACGCCGCGCGTCGCGGCCGACAGCACCCGCGTCGCGGAGTCGACCGTGACGTCGCCTTCGTGCACGGCGGGGCGGCCGTCGGCCCATGCGTCGAAGGCGGCGGCTGGCGCGACGACGAGGGTCGGCTCGCCGCCGATCGTCTTCAGCGACAGCTCGCGCGGCAGCGTGGTCGCGCCGCGCCACGGGGCGGTCGGCGCTTTCGCCGCGTAATCCCAGTTGCTCATCCATGCGATCGCGACCGGCCGGGCGCCGGGCGCGCCGGAGAACGTGCCGGCCGCATAAAAATCGGCGCCGTGATCGACCCAGCGGAATTGGGCGGGATCCGAGCCGGCCGGCGCGACGCGGTCGGGCACGAACGTGCGGCCGTCGAAGTTGCCGACGAAATACATCGCGCCGGAACCGCCGGCGATCGACCACGGGTTGACGTTGACGATCATCACCCACTTGATCCGTTTCGGATCGTCGTCGAGCGGCAGCGGTACGAGATCCGGCATTTCCCACAGCGCGCCCGCATGCGGCACGTCGGGCAGCGTGAAGTCGCTCAGGAACGACCAGTGGATCAGGTCGTCGGAACGATAGAGCTTCACGACGTGCGCGTCGGCGACGACCGTCGTCATCAACCAGTAGCCGCCCGGCGCATACCACGACACTTTCGGATCACGAAATTGCTTCGATTCCGGATCGAGCGTCAGCACCGGATTGTGCGCATACGGCTGCCAGGTCGCGCCCCGATCGAGGCTGTACGCGAGCGACTGCGCCTGTATGCCGGGGGCGTGACCCGAGCCGGGCTTGTAGACGCTCGTGTAAAGCGCGACGAGCGGCGCGTGGCCCGGTGTGCCGAGGCCGGACGTATTCAGCGTATCGGCGACGATCGAGCCCGAGAAGATTTCCTCGGTGGCGTTCGCGCGCATCGCGACCGGCTGCTCGCGCCAGTGGACGAGATCGGTGCTGGTCGCATGGCCCCACGACATGTTGCCCCAGTCGTTGCCGAGCGGGTTGTACTGATAGAACAGGTGATAGCGGCCGTTCTCGTACACGAGCCCGTTGGGATCGTTCATCCAGTTGCGCTGCGGCGTGTAGTGGAGGGCCGGGCGCCATTGCGGCGTGCCGTTTTCGGCCGGCGCGCCGCAGGGTGCGGCGGCGGCCCGCGAGCAGGCGGCCGCGGCAAGCAGCAGCGCGGCGAAACGGACGGAAAGGCCGGAAGGGCCGAACAACATTGATCTCATGCGTGATCCGGTGCTCCGTCGGGCGAAGCGGGAAAGGAGGGCGAATGCCGCTGCAACGACGGCATGCGCAATGGAGGAAAGAAAAAAGAGGAGGCGCACACGCGACACGCGCGATACGCGCCTCCTGAACCTCGTGCCTTTATCGACGACGGTTATTGTTGGTTATCCTAATTGGCCTGGGCGTTGCCGTCGTTGTGGCCGGCCCCCGTCGCGGGCAGGTTCGCCGGGATGTCGCCGTAGCCGCCGAGGCCGCCGCGTCCATACGCGCGGTCGACCGACGTCGACGTGCCGTTGATGTTCACCTTCACCGTCGGTGCGAGCGTGCCGCCGCGGCGCGGGCCGATCGCATCGATGAACGACTCGACGAGCCCGCCCGGCATCACGTAGTGCGAATACGACTGGAATTCGCGCGGGTTCTGGTTCGGGTCCTGCGAATACGGCGCGCCGGCCGGGGCCGAGAAGTCGGTCGGGTTGCCGAGCACGAGGCCGCTGCCGCCGTTCAGCGGCAGGAAGTCGCTGCGGATGCCGTTGCCGACGAAGCCGTACACGCCGTCCGGGCCGTCGACGCCGGCCGCCATCGTCGTGCGGTGGCTGATCGTGAACAGGTAGTATTTGCCGTCCTTCAGATAGATCTGCGGGCGCTCGGTCTGGTCGTCGACGCAGTTCGCCGACAGGATCGGCGGCAGGAACTTCCACTCGGTCAGTTGCGGGTTCGTCGCGACCGCGAGGCCGACGTTGGCCTTTTGATACACTGCGCCCGAATTCATCACCGCGTTGAGGTCTTCGCGGTTCGGATCGTTCGGCGCGTAGCCGAGATCGGCCTCGGTGCAGGTGCGTGCGCCGCGCGGGCCGCCGGTGTTGCCTTCGAACACCATGTAGGTCTTGCCCGGATGCGCTGGGTCGGTGAACACGAACGGATCGCGGAACGAGAAGTAGGTGTTCTGCTGGCCGGTCTGGTAGTACTTGCCGTCCGGTTCCAGCAGCGGCTTGTGATCGCCGAAGCCGGTGAACCACACGTGCTTGTCGTCGGCGTGGATGTTGCCGTCGGCGCGCGTGATGATCGCCTGCGGCGGCGTGATGTCGGCGCCGCCGGGCGCCGAGCGGTTGAACGACGTCGCGGTGTAGTACAGGCTGACGTTGCTGCCGTGCGTGAGGCGCGCGGAGCCCGACCATTCGGCGTTGTTGGTCATCGGCGCGGTGCCGAATACCTTGGCGCTCGCGCCGTCCGGGAACAGGTGGCCGCCCCAGGTCCAGCCGCCGTTCGCGGGGCGTTGCGACGCGGGGATGCCCGCGCGGCGATAGAAGAAGCCGATGCGGGCGTGCACGTGCCGGTCGTCGAACGTGTAGCCCGCGTGCGGATCGGCGGTGAGCGAGAAGATCACCTCCCAGCCCTTGTAGCTGAGCTGGTTCGCGCGCAGGTCGGCCAGCGGCCACGTGTCCCACACCCACACGTTCGAGTTGATCAGCGGGAAGTCCTGCGGGATGTCCGGCATCGTCAGTGCTTGCGGCAGCGAGTTCTTGTCGGCACCGGCGGTGTGCGATTGCGCGACGATCTGGCGGATGTCCGCTCGCGTCCAGCGCATCGTGAAGTTGCCTTCGGGATCGTAGGCTTGCTGCGTGTGGGGCGTGGGCAGGGGCGCGCCCGTGCCGCCGGACTGCGCGTGCGCGACGGACGCGAAGGCGGCGAGTGCGCCGCCAGCGAGCAGCAAACGTTTGGCCGCGGTCGGGCGGAAAAGGGGAAAGTATGTCATCTCGTCGTTGTTTCCTGGAAAGGTGAAAGTGAACGGCTGAGTGGGCATCGATGTCCAAACCGGTTTGGATGCTATTTCAAACCGGTTTGGAACGCAAAAGATATTTAATTGACGGTAATCGTTACCAATTGGAAATAATTACCTGGTCGGCGTGTCCCGATGGTCGGGCGGCCGGGCGGAGCGGCGAATGCGAGGAGTGACGGTGAAGGTGAATCTGAAGGCGCTGTCGGACGCGCTCGGTCTGTCGCGCACGACGGTCAGCCGTGCGTTGAACGGTTACGACGACGTCAGCGAGGCGACGCGCGAGCGCGTGGCGAAGGCCGCGCGGGAAATGGGCTACGTGGCCGATCCGACCGCGCGCCGGCTGGCGACGGGGCGGGCCGACATGATCGGCATCGTCTATCCGTTCGGCGCCGGCGATCTCGGCGATCCGCGCTTCGGCGAGGTCGTCGCGGGCATCACCGAGCGGCTCGCCGAGCGCAATCTCGATTTCATCATCGCGTCCGCGCGACCGAATGCGGAACTGGACACCTACCGGCGGATCGTCGACGGCAAGCTCGTCGACGGGCTGATCGTCGCGCGCACGCTGGTCGACGATCCGCGGCTCGCGTACCTGCAGGCGAGCGCGTTTCCGTATGTCGCGTACGGCCGCACGCAGTCGGCCGGCCCGTATGCATGGTTCGACTTCGACAACGAGGCGGGCGCGCGCGACGCGGTGCGCCGGCTGATCGGCTTCGGGCATCGGCGCATCGCGATGATCAGCGCACCGCTGGCGCTGAATTTCGCCGCGCAACGGCGCGCCGGCTGTCTGTCGGCATTGCGCGAAGCCGGTATCGACGCGGATCCGGCGCTGCTCGTCGAGTGCCCGTTTACGCACGACGGCGGGGGGGCAGGCAGCGCGGGCGCTGCTTGCGCAGGCCGAGCCGCCGACCGCGCTGCTGGTCGACAACAACATCGCGGGCGGCGGCGCATTTCGCGCGCTGGTCGACAGCGGGGTGCGCCTGGGTGCGGACCTGTCGCTGATCGTCTATGACGGCGTGCCGCCCGATATCGCGCATCCGTATCGTGTCACGGCGGTCGTGCAGCCGACCGGGCATGCATCCGGGCGCGCGCTAGCGGAACTGATGCTGCGGCTGCTGGACGACGGCGCGCGTGAGCATCGGCTCGAAGCGCCGACGATCGAAGCGGGCGACACGGACGGTCCGTTGCGCGGCTAGGTCTTCCGGCCGCGGCGAACCGAGGGCGGATGAGCGGGGCGGCGGGCGTGGTCGAACGACGCGCCGTCGCAAAGGCCATGACGTCGGCAGGGGCGAATGCGTGTTCTTCTAGACGACCGGTCTAATCCGGGGATATGATCCGTGCTGGTGAATGCGGCGACGTCCCCGGCGGATTCAGGCAGCGGGATGCCGTCGTTTTATTTCGGCCGCTTCTAGACGACTGGTCTAATAGGCATATATCGCATGTGGAGAAATGATTCGCACGTTGCCGCGCGCGGCCTGACTAACCGACAGGCGTGCCGCGACGCGCGGCGTCGTTCCCCGTTCATTTTCGAAGGAGTGTCCGATCATGAAGATTCTGGTTGTCCTGACCTCGCACGACACGCTCGGCGACACCGGCAAGAAAACCGGCTTCTGGCTCGAGGAATTGGCCGCGCCGTACTACACGTTCAAGGATGCGGGCGTCGAGCTGACGCTGGCGTCGCCGAAGGGCGGCCAGCCGCCGCTCGACCCGAAAAGCAGCGACCCGACGGCCCAGACCGACGCGACGCGCCGCTTCGACGCCGATGCGGCGGCCCGGGCCGAACTCGCGTCGACGCGCAAGCTGGCCGATGTGTCGATGGACGATTACGACGCCGTGTTCTACCCGGGCGGTCACGGCCCGCTGTGGGATCTCGCCGAGGATCTGCATTCGATCGGCCTGATCGAGCGCGCGCTCGCGGCCGGCAAGCCGGTCGCCGCGGTCTGCCACGCGCCGGGCGTGCTGCGCCACGTGAAGAACCCGCAGACCGGCGAGTCGGTCGTGCGCGGCAAGCGTGCGACGGGCTTCACCAACAGCGAGGAAGCGGCCGTCGAGCTGACCGAAGTCGTGCCGTTCCTCGTCGAGGACATGCTGAAGACCAACGGCGCGGCATTCGAGCGCAGCGCCGACTGGGCGCCGCATGTCGTCACCGACGGGCTGCTGATCACCGGGCAGAACCCCGCGTCGTCGGCGCCCGCGGCCGAGGCGCTGCTCGCGAAGCTCGGCCACCGCTAAACACGCGGCGCCGGCCCGGCCGGCGCCGCGTCCTTGCCGTCGCCGGGCGCAGCCGGCCCGCCGACGGCCCGCATCGTTGCGCCGTGCGCCCCGCACGGCGTATTCCCAGCCGTTTTGCAGAACCTAGCAAAGGAGTCGTGGATGTCTGCCCTGTTCGAACCGTTCAAACTCAAGGATGTCACGCTGCGCAACCGCATCGCGGTGCCGCCGATGTGCCAGTACGTCGCCGAGGACGGCGTCGTCAACGACTGGCATCACGTGCATCTGGCCGGCATCGCGCGCGGCGGTGCGGGCCTCGTGATCGCCGAGGCGACGGCCGTGTCGCCGGAAGGCCGCATCACGCCGGGCTGCGCGGGGTTGTGGAACGACGCGCAGGCCGACGCGTTCGCGCCGTCGGTCGCGGCGATCAAGGCGGCCGGCGCGGTGCCCGGTATCCAGCTCGCGCACGCGGGCCGCAAGGCGAGCGCCAACCGCCCGTGGGAAGGCGACGACCATATCGCCGACGGCGATCCGCGCGGCTGGCAGACCATCGCGCCGTCGGCCGTGCCGTTCGGCGCGCATCTGCCGAAGGTGCCGCGCGAAATGACGCGCGACGACATCGCGCGCGTGCAGGCCGACTTCGTCGCGGCGGCGCGGCGCGCGCGCGACCTCGGTTTCGAATGGCTGGAGCTGCACTTCGCGCACGGCTATCTCGGCCAGAGCTTCTTCTCGGTGCATTCGAACCAGCGCACCGATGAATACGGCGGTTCCGCCGAGAACCGCGGCCGTTTCCTCGTCGACACGCTCGCGGCCGTTCGCAAGGTCTGGCCCGAGCATCTGCCGTTGACCGCGCGCCTGGGCGTGATCGAATACGACGGTCGCGACGAGGAGACGCTCGCCGAGTCGATCGCGCTCACGCAGCGGATGAAGCGGGAAGGGCTCGACATGCTGAGCGTGTCGGTCGGCTTCTCGACGCCCGACGCCCAGATTCCGTGGGGACCGGCGTTTCTCGCGCCGATCGCCGAGCGCGTGCGCCGCGAGGCCGGGCTGCCGGTGTCGTCCGCGTGGGGGATCGATACGCCGCAACTGGCGAATCGCGTGGTGGCGGAGCAGCAACTCGATCTCGTGATGGTCGGCCGCGCGCATCTGGCCGACCCGCACTGGCCGTACTACGCGGCCAGGCAGCTCGGTGTCGAGCGTCCGTCGTGGACGCTGCCCGCGCCGTACGCGCACTGGCTCGAGCGCTACCGGGTCGCCGACAAGGTGGCGTGAGCGACGCGTGACGACGCAGCGCCCGGGCGGCCCGCGCATCGCGCGTGCCGCCGATCCGGCGCCGATGGATAGAATGGTGGTTCGCGCAGGCCGGTTGCCTGCGCGAACCGCCATTTTTTCATTTCGACCGAGGTGCCATGGGCGCGCATGTCCCGTCGTCTTCCGATTCCGCCGCGCGGCCGCGCGCCCAGCAGATCGCCCGCGTCGCGCTGTATGCGGCGTTGCTGGTGCTCGCGCTGTGGGTGATCCGCGATTTCATTCCCGCCATCGCATGGGCCTGCGTGATCGCCATCGCGATGTGGCCGCTGCTGAAATGCTTTGAATCGCACCGGCTGTTCCGCAACCGGCCGACGCTGATCGCGACCGTCATCACGGCGGCGATTTCGCTGCTCGTCGTGCTGCCGGTGGCCGTCGCGACGACCCAGGCGATCGCACAGGCGCACGATCTGCGCGAGTGGCTGCGCACGATCCAGGACAACGGCATTCCGCTGCCGGACGTGGTCAGCCGGTTGCCGTACGGCGCGGCGCAGATCACCGAATGGTGGCAGGCCAATCTCGGCCATCCGCTGCATGCGGCCACCGCGATGCACGGCGTCAACGGCGAGAAATTCATCGCGTTCGGCCGGCACTTCGGCACGAAGCTTGCGCACGTGCTGCTCGAATTCGGCTTCATGCTCGTCACGCTGTTCGTGATCCTGCGCGCCGGCCACAAGCTGTCGGGTGCGTTGCTGCAGGGCGCGCGGCGTGCGTTCGGGCGCAACGGCGCGGAACTGATCGAGCGCATGGTCGCGGCCGTGTACGGCACGGTGACGGGGCTCGTCGTCGTCGGGCTCGGCGAGGGCGCGTTGCTCGGCGTCGCCTATGCGCTCGCGGGCGTTCCGCACGCGGCGCTGCTCGGCCTCGTCACGGCGGTCGCCGCGATGCTGCCGTTCTGTGCGCCGGTCGTGTTCTGCGGCGCGGCGCTCTGGCTGTTCGTGCAGGGGGCGACGATGTGGGCCGTCGTGATCGCGGCGCTCGGGTTCATCGTCGTGTTCGTCGCCGAGCATTTCGTGCGGCCGGTGCTGATCGGCGGTTCGACACGGCTGCCGTTCCTGCTCGTGCTGTTCGGCATCCTCGGCGGGGCGGAGACGTTCGGCCTGATCGGGCTGTTCGTCGGTCCCGCGCTGATGACGGTGCTGACGATGCTGTGGGCCGAATGGATTGCCTGACCGCGCATGCCGGTTCGACGCGGCGGCGCAGCGGCGCAGCGGCGCGGTTGCGCGCACGGGCGCCGGTTGCAACGTTCGTTGACGATTCGGCTGGCGCGGATGCACGCCAGCGCGGGGATTCGGACAGAGATCTCTACATTTCTTTTCGATCCGGACCCAAAGGTCGAGTAGCATGGGGCTTTCGATCACGCCGGCATGGCGCAGCAGATTTCCCGAGCATGCGATTGATTTCGATGTCCCGTCCCGCGGCGGCGCTGTCCGTGGCCGCCGGCTGCCTGATGTTGCACGGCTGTGCCTGGTTCGACGCGTGGCTGCCGTTCTCGTACTCGCGCACGCCGCTCGCGCGGGCCGCGTCGCGGCATGGCGCGACGCGCGCCGACGTCGTCCGCGTCGCCGGCAACCCGCGCAGCGTGTGGATGGTCCGCAACGGCAGCGGCGTCTGCTACAACTATTTCATCGAGCACGGCAACGATCACCGCGCGTACTTCGTCGTGTTCGACAAGGCCGGCGTCGTCACGCGGTACGGCTTCGATTCCTGCATGGACGCCGACCGCAAGGGCGCGCTTCGCTCGGAGAAGGCCGCTTCGCGCTAGCGCGGCCGACCTGCGCCGCGCGAGCGTGTCACGCAGTCGTCACGCGATCGTGTCGACCACGCCGCCATCGACGCGCAACGCCGCGCCGGTCGTCGCCGACGCCTGCGGCGAGCACACGTACACGACCAGGTTCGCGACTTCCTCGGTCGTCGCCGGCCGCTGGATGATCGAGCTCGCGCGCTCGCTGCGCACGAATTCCACCGCGATGTCGTCGATGCTGCGGCCCGTTTCGTCGGCCTGCGCCTTCAGCATCTCGCGCACGCCTTCCGACATCGTCGGCCCCGGCAGCACCGAATTGACGGTCACGCGGGTGCCGGCCGCGAGCTTCGCGAGGCCGCGCGCGATCGACAGTTGCGCGGTTTTCGTGAACCCGTAATGGATCATGTCGACCGGGATGTTCAAGCCCGATTCCGACGAAATGAACACGATGCGCCCGGCATTGCGTTCGATCATCCCTTTCAGGTAATGCCGCGCGAGCCGCACGCCGGACATCACGTTCATCTGAAAATAATGTTCCCATTCGACGTCGTCGATGTCGAAGAACGGCTTCAGGCCGTAGATGCCCGCGTTGTTGACGAGAATGTCGGCATCCGGCGTGTGCTGCGTGACGCGCGCGACGCCGGCCGCGTCGGACAGGTCGGCGGCGACGCCGTCGAGGCTTGCGTCTGGCACGGCGTCGCGCAGTTTCTCGAGCGCGGACTGCACCGACGCGTCGCTGCGGCCGTTGACGACGACGTGCGCGCCGGCGCGCGCGAGCCCTTCGGCGATCGCGAACCCGATGCCGGCGGTGGAAGCGGTGACGACCGCGGTCTTGCCTTTCAGATCGATCTGCATGAGTGGTACCGGTTGGAAGAGGAAGCGGAACCCGCCGCGTCTGCCGCGGCGGCCGAATTCAAAGCTTAGGCGATCCAGCCGCCAGGCGTCGGCTCGCGGTTGCGCGGCGCCGCACAGTCTTGTACGGTGAGCGTTCGTCCGAACCGGGAGCCTGCCGCGTGAGCCGTACCGCCAACCGATCCGCCGTGCCGTCGCCGTTCTGGCGCGATGCGGCGCTGCCGTTCATCGAGGCGCGCACCGTCGACGACGGGCGCGCGATCTGCTATGCGAAGCACACGCACGACACGTTTTCGGTGGGCGCGATCGTCGGCGGCACGAGCACGTACGTGAACGGTGCGACGAACGCACACGTCGGGCGCGGCGTGCTCGTGATCATCGATCCCGAGCAGGTGCACGCGTGCAACCCGTACGGCCCCGATGCGTGGGCGTACCGGATGGTCTATGTCGACGTGCCGTGGCTCGCGCGGCTGCAACACGCGCTGGGCCGCGATCCGAACCGCGATTTTCACGGGTTTTCGACGAAATGGACCGAGCGCGGCGATCTGTTCGCGCAATTCGGCGGCTTCTACCGCACGCTCGTGTCGCCCCGCGTCGATGCGCTCGGCAAGGAGAGCGCGGCGGTCGAATTCTTCACGGCGCTGCACGGCGCGCTCGAACGCGAACCGCCCGATTCGCGGCCGGGCGACGACAACGCGAAGCTCGCGCGCGCGGCCGACTACATCGCCGCCCATTGCCGCGAGGCCGTCACGCTCGATGCGATCTGCGCGGCGGCCGACCTGTCGCCGTCGTACCTGATCCGCGCGTTCAATGCGCGCTACGGGATGACGCCGCATGCGTTCCTGATCGATCGGCGCGTGCAGTACGGCCGCACGGAACTGCGCCGCGGCCGGCCGATCGCCGAAGTCGCGCTCGATGCCGGCTTTGCGGACCAGGCGCATTTCCAGCGCGCCTTTCGGCGAATCGCGGCCGCGACGCCCGGGCAGTACCGCAGTGCGATGCGCTGACCGGCGAAGCCGCTACACGTCGAGCAGCAACAGCGCGCTGCCCGCGAGCAGCAGCGCCATCAGCCGGTTGAACACGCGCATGCGCCGTGCGTTCGCGAGCCGGTGCCGCAACGACGCGCCCGCATAGCCCCAGCATGCGATCGACGCGAAGCAGATCACCAGATACAGCGCGGCGAACTGCCAGACCTGCGCACGGTCGCCATCGGCCGCATATGCGCCCATCGCGGCCACGCATGCGAGCCACGCCTTCGGGTTGAGCCACTGCATCGCCGCGCCGGCCGCCGCCGACGGGCCGGCCACGTCCGGATCGGCCGACAGCCGGCCGTCGTCGAGCGCGAGCCGCAACGCCATATACAGCAGGAACGCGATCCCCGACCACTGCGTGGCCGTCGTCAGCACGGGCCAGCGCGCGAGCGCCGCGTGCAGGCCGAGGCCGATCAGCAGGAACAGCGCGACGAAGCCGAGCGTCGCGCCGGCCGCGTAGCGCAGGCTCGCGCCGAGGCCGTGGCGCGCGCCCGCGCCGAGCGCGACGATGTTGACGGGACCGGGGGTGATCGACGAGGCGAGCGCGAACGCGGCCATCGAAACCAGCATGCTCATCGGGTGTCTCCATGCGACATGTCGAAAGTCGCATCGAGACTACGGGCGCCGCGTCGGCCCGTATTGAAGAAAACTGCCCTCGGCGGCGCGCGGCCGCCGTCAGTGCAGTGCGCCCGGCGCGTGCGCCGCGCGAGCGCCGTGGAGATCGGCCGGATTCGCCGAATCGGTGGAATCCGTGGAATCGGGCGGGCCGGCGGCGTCGCCGGGACGCAGCGGCCCGCCCGAGCCGGGCTGCGTCGACACCGAGAAGCCGAACGTATTGACGCCGCCCGAGCACGCGACGAACACGCCGCCGCCGTGCATCTCCGCGACGGCCTTGACGATCGACAGCCCGAGCCCGTGGTTTTCCTTGCTGTTCGCGCGCGCTTCCTCGAGCCGGTAGAAACGTTCGAACACGTGCGAGCGCTGCACCGGATCGATCGGCTCGCCCGGGTTCGATACGGCCATCTCGACGAGCGTGTCGCGGTGCGTGATCGTCACGTTCAGCGTCGCGCCGGGCGCCGAATGCTGGATCGCGTTGATCAGCAGATTCGTCATCGCGCGGCGGAACAGCGACGGATCGACGGCCGCGCGCGCATCGCCGTGCAGTTCGGCGCGCAACCGCGCCTCGTCGAGCGGGATTTCGAGGAAGTCGAGCATGCGCCGCACCTCGTCGGCCAGCGACACGTCCTTCAGGTCGGTCGCGCGTTCGCCGCGATCGCTGCGCGACAGGAACAGCATGTCGTTGATGATCACGCGCAGCCGCTCGAATTCCTCGAGATTCGACTGCAGCGTCTGGCGCATCTGGTCGACCGAGCGGTCGCGGCTCGTCAGCGCGACCTGGGTCTGGCCGATCAGGATGCTGATCGGCGTGCGCAGCTCGTGCGCGACGTCCGCGTTGAACGCTTCGAGCCGCGCGTAGGTTTGCTGGATGCGTTCGAGCGCGCCGTTGAACGACGTCGCGAGATCGCGCAGCTCGGTCGGCAGCGCGTCGGTGTGCAGGCGCTGGCGGCGGTTCGTCGCGCTCACGCTCGCCGCGTCCTGCGACAGCCGGTCGAGCGGCGCGAGCCCGAAGCGCGCGACCGCGCGGCTCAGCAGCAGCGTGATCACGGTGGCCGTCGCGATCAGCGCGGCCAGCGTCCAGCCGAAGCGGCGCAGCATCCGCTGCGTACGCTCGCACGACGTCGCGACGACGAGTTGCAGCGTCGGCCGTTCGCCGGCGCCGGCCAGCGTGACGGTTTTCGTCATCACCGCGTAGCTGCTGTCGTTGAGCTGGTAGCGCTGGAACGCGCCGAACGGCGGATCGAGCGGCACGCCGTTGACGGGGCTGCCGAAGCGGAACGCGGGGTCGGGGCTGACGACCTGATAGTGCGTCGAGCCGTCGGGCGGTTCGAGGTCGGCGAGCTTTTCCTGCATCAGGTGGCCGCGCGCGGCCGTGGTCGCGTGCGACACGATCATCGCGGCGACTTTGGCGCGCGTGTCGAGCGTCGCGCGCAATTCGGCGAACAGTTGCCGTTCCATCATCACGAACAGCCCGCAGCCGACCAGCGTGAACACCAGCAGCGACACGATGCCGAACATCGCCGAGAGCCGCAGGATGATCGAGCGTTTCATGCGCGCCGCTCCGTGTCGCCGTCCTCGCGCGCCTCGAGCACGTAGCCCATCCCGCGGATCGTGTGCAGCAGCTTCTCCGCGAACGGGCCGTCGAGTTTCGCGCGCAGGCGCTTGATCGCCGTCTCGACGACGTTCGCGTTGCTGTCGAAGTTCACGTCCCACACGAGTTCGGCGATCGTCGTCTTCGACAGCACCTCGCCGCTGCGCCGCGCGAGCACGCCGAGCAACTGGAACTCCTGCGCGGTCAGGTCGAGCCGCGCGCCGTCGCGGGTCGCGCGGCGGCCGATCAGATCCACGCGCAGGTCGCCGATCGAGATCAGCGTCGATTCCTGCACGCGCGCGCGGCGCGTCAGCGCGCGCAGCCGTTCGATCAGCTCGAGGAACGAGAACGGCTTGGTCAGGTAGTCGTCGGCGCCGCCGCGCAAGCCTCGCACGCGGTCGTCGACGCGATCGCGCGCGGTCAGCATGATCACGGGCGTCTGCTTCTGCGCGCGCAGCGCACGCAGCACGCCGAAGCCGTCGAGCTTCGGCAGCATCACGTCGAGCACGACCACGTCGTAGTCGAATTCGACGGCTTTCCACGCACCGTCCTCGCCGTCGAGCGCGGTATCGACGACCCAGCCTTCCTCGGTCAGGCCGCTCTTCAGGTATTCGACGACTTTCGGTTCGTCTTCGACGATCAGCACTTTCATAGGTTCGTTGTCCGCGTAACCGGTTAAGGGCAGGTCAAGGGCCGACGCCCGCGCCGCGCCGCGGGGCCGCCGACGCGACGTCGGACGGCGGGGCGCCGTTCGCCGCATCGCCGTCCCAGCCGCCGCCGAGCGCCTTCGCGAGAAACACGACGAGCGCCGCGCGCTGGCCCTGGATCTGCACGGCCTGGCGCTCGCTCGTCAGCAATTGCTGCTGGGCCGTCAGCACGTCGATGAACGGCGTCAGGCCGCCCGCGTAGCGATCCTGCGCGAGCGACACGAGCTTGCGCGCGTCGTCGACGGCGGCCGATGCCTGCTGCGCCGCCTGCGCCAGCACCGACAGGCCGGTTACCGCATTCTGCACCTCCTGGAACGCGGTGAGCACGGTCTGCCGGTAGCTGGCCTGCGCGGCGACGTAGCCGGCCTGCGCGAAATCGACGCCGGCCTTCAGCTTGCCGCCTTCGAACAGCGGCTGGCTGAGCGATCCGCCGACCGACCACAGCAGCGCCGGCACGGTGAACAGGCCCGCGAAGCGCGTCGCATCCCAGCCGATGTCGGGCGACAGCGTGATGCGCGGGAAATACGCGGCGCGCGCGACGCCGATCTGCGCGTTCGCGGCGGCCATCGCGCGCTCGGCCGACGCGACGTCGGGACGCCGCTGCAGCAGGTCGCTCGGCATGCCGGTCGGCAGCGCGGGCGCGTTGATCGGCACCACGCGCGCCGGCAGCGAGAATTCGGGGGCCGGCGTGCCGACCAGCGTCGCGATCGCGGTTTCGACCTGCGCGCGCTGCTGGATCAGCAACTGCACCTGCGTGCGCGTCGCGTCGAGCTGCGCGCGCTGCTGCAGCAGGTCGAGGCCCGACACCGCGCCGAGGTCGTGGCGCGCGCTCACGTAATCGAGCGCTTTCTGCTGCAACGCGATCGAGCGCTTGACGACGTCGATCTCGGTGTCGAGCTCGCGCAGCGTGAAATAGCTCGACGCGAGATCGGCGCTCAGCACGAGGCGCGCGTTCGCGAAATCGTCGCGCGCCTGCTCGGTGTTCGCCTGTGCCGATTCGACGTTGCGCCGCACGCGGCCGAACAGGTCGAGTTCGTAGCTGACCGCCGCGCCGACCTGGATCTCGTTCTGCACGGTCGACATGCTCTTCGTCGCGTAGTTGGTCTGCGGCCGGTCGGCGGAGATCTTGAAGCGCTGGCCGCTCGCGTTCAGCCCGACGGCCGGATACTGCGCGGGCGCGACCGACGCGAGCGTCGCCTTCGCCTGGTCGTAGCGCGCGGCCACCGCCTTCAGGTTCTGGTTGTTGCGCAGCGCGTCGCCTTCCAGCGCGTCGAGCTGCGTGTCGCCGAACGCGGTCCACCAGACCGGATCGAGCGGCGCGCGGGCCGGCGCGGCCGGGTGCCAGTATGCGTCGGCCGGGTCGAGCCGCCACGCGGCCGGCGTGTCGACGGCCGGGCGTTGGTAGTCCGGGCCGACCGTGCAGCCGGCGAGGGCGACGACGGCGGCGAGCGCCGCGGGCCGCACGCGGGTGCGTATCGCACTCACGACTTCGCTCCCGCGACGGCCGAGGCCGGCTGCGCCGCCGGCGCCTGCACGACGACCCGGTCGCCAGTCGCGAGCGCGTCGCCCGGGTTCGCGACGAGGCGGTCGTTCGGCGTGATCGGCCCGTCGACTTCGAGCGTCTGGCCGATCGTGCGCACGACCGTCACCTGTTTCAGATGAACCTGGCCGCTCGCATCGACGGCCGCGACCGTCGGGCCTTCGGCGCGGAACAGCAGCGTATTGGCCGGCACCTGCAGGCGGCCGACCGGCGTCATCGGCAGCGTCGCCTGCACGTACGCGCCGGGCAGCAGCCGCCCGTCCGGGTTCGGCAGCGTGATCTCGATCTGCAGCGAGCGCGTCGCGACGTCGATTGCCTGCGACGTGCGCGTGATCGTGCCGTCGAAGGTCCGGCCCGGCAGCTCGGCCTGCGCGACGCTCACGTGCTGGCCGACCTTCACCTGCTGCGCATACGCCTGCGGCACCTGCACGTACAGGCGCAGCCGGTCGGCCTGCACGACCGTGAACAGCGCGCGGCCCGCGTTGCCGGAATTGACGAGATCGCCGACGTCGATGTTGCGCTGCGTGACGATCCCGTCGATCGGCGCGACGATCCGCTGGAAGCCCTTCAATTCGGTGAGACGGCGCACGTTCGCATCGGCCGCCGCGAGATTCGCGGTGCCCTGGTTGAACGCGCCTTGCCGGTCGTCGAGTTCCTGTTGCGACACGGCATCGCGCTGGCGCAACTGCTGCGCGCGGTCGAACGACGTCTTCGCGAGCGCGAGCGACGCTTGCGCCTGCTGGCGCTGCGCGGTGGCCTGCGCGAGTTCCTGGTTCAGCTCGGGCGTGTCGAGTTCGGCGAGCGTTTGCCCCTGTTTCACGTGCGCGCCGATGTCGGCCTGCCAGCGCAGCACGTAGCCGCTGGCGCGTGCATGGATCGGCGCCTCGACGAAGCCGCGCAGCGTGCCGGGCAGCGTCAGCTTGCCGCCAGTGGCCGCGTCGACCGGATGCACGACGCTCACATATTGGCGCGCGTTCTGCTCGGCGACCGCGTCGAGGTGATGCCGGTTCAGCACGTTGACGACGATGGTGCGCGCGGCGCCCGCAACCAGCAGCACGCCGATCACGATCACGACGAGGCGCCCGCGTCGCGACACCGACGCGCGCGTCGGCAGGTGCATGCCGTGTTCGTCCACCTGGATGCCGACGGCGCTGTGATGTTTCTCTTCCATGAATTCAACCAATTCAACCGGGTAGTGGGGCGAAAGTCAGTGTCCGGCCTGGCGCGCGCGCCGCCGGGCCAGCCGCGCATGCACGCCGCCGAACACGAGCGGCACGAACAGCAACGTCGAAACGGTCGCGAACAGCAGCCCGCCGATCACCGCGCGGCCGAGCGGCGCGTTCTGCTCGGCGCCTTCGCCGAGACCGAGCGCCATCGGCACCATCCCGATGATCATCGCGAGCGCCGTCATCAGCACCGGCCGGATCCGCGTCGCGCCGGCCTCCAGCGCGGCCGTGAGCGGCGGCGCGCCGGCCGCGAGCCGTTGCCGCGCGAACGACACGACGAGAATGCTGTTCGCGGTCGCGACGCCGACCGTCATGATCGCGCCCGTCAGCGCGGGCACGCTCAGGTGCGTGCCGGTGACGAACAGCATCCACGCGATGCCGGCGAGCGCGGCCGGCATCGCGCTGATGATGATCAGCGGGTCGAGCCACGACTGGAAATTGACGACGATCAGCAGGTAGACGAGCACGATCGCCATCGCGACGCCCGCGCCGAGGCCGAGATACGACGTGCGCATCGTCTCGATCTGGCCGCGCATCGCGAGGGCGGTGCCGCGCGGCAGCGTCGCGCGCGCGTCGGCCACGATGCGGTCGATCTCGCCCGCGACCGCGCCGAGATCGCGGCCCTCGACGCTCACGTATACGTCGATCGCCGGGCGGATGTTGTAGTGCGTGATCACGGCGGGGTTCGCGGTACTGCGCACCTGCACCAGGTTGCCGAGCAGTTGCAGCGGCGTGCCCGTGCGGCCGCTGGCGGAGATCGGCGTGCCGAGCAGATCGTCGACCGACGACAGGTTGTATTGCGGGGTCTGGATCTGCAGCGGGTACTGGACGCCGGTGCGCGGGTTGATCCAGAACGACGGCGTCGTCTGCGAGCTCCCCGACAGCGAGATCAGCATGTTCTGCGCGACGTTCTGCGCGGAGAGATTGAGCTGCTGCATGCGCGTACGGTCCATGTCGGCCAGCAGGGTCGGTTCGTCGTTACGTTGCAGCACGTGCACGTCGACGGCGCCGGGGATTTGCCTGATCTTTTTCATCAGGCCGCTCGCAATGGTCATGTTACTCGCGAGATCGTTGCCGAGCACCTGCACGTCGATCGCGGCCGGCTGCCCGAAGTTGAGGATCTGCGTGATGATGTCCGACGGCTGGAAGAAGAACTCGACGCCCGGGAAGCGCCGCGGCAGCAGCGTGCGCAGTGTCTGCACGTAGTGCCCCGTCGCGCGGTGGCCGGGCTTCAGCGCGATCAGCAGCTCGCCGTCGAGCGTGCCGATCGTGCCGGCGTTGCTGTACGACAGGTTGATGCCGCTGACCGGCAGGCCGAGGTTGTCGACGATCGCGCCGAGCTCGTCGGGCGGCACGGTTTCGCGGATCACGCGTTCGACCTGGTCGGCGAGCCGCGCGGTTTCCTCGATCCGGTAGCCGGTCGGCGCGCGCACGTGCAGCCGGAGGTTGCCGGAATCGGCGTTCGGGAAGAAGTCGCGGCCGAGCACGAACACGAGGCCCGTCGACAGCACGCAGAAGCCGACGAAGCACAGCGCGTAGAAGCGGCGGCGCACGAGCAGGATGCTCAGCAGCACGATGTACCACGCGCGCAGCCGTTCGAACGCGTGGTTGAACGCGTGATGGATGCGCGCGAAACGCGACGTCGAAGGGGCTGGGCCGGTGCCCGCCTGCTGCGGGCGGAACAGCAGCATCGCGAGCGTCGGCACCAGCGTGCGCGACAGCACGTACGACGCGAGCATTGCGAATACCACGGCTTCCGCGAGCGGCACGAACAGGAAGCGCGCGACGCCGGTCAGGAAGAACATCGGCACGAACACGATGCAGATGCACAGCGTCGACACGAGCGCGGGTACCGCGATCTCGCCCGCGCCTTCGAGAATCGCTTCGTGCAGGTTCGTACCGAGATGCAAATGCCGCTCGATGTTCTCGATCGTGACGGTTGCATCGTCGACGAGAATGCCGACCGCGAGCGCGAGCCCGCCGAGCGTCATGATGTTGATGGTCTCGCCGAGCGCGGACAGCGCGATCAGCGACGTGAAGATCGACAGCGGGATCGAGATTGCAATGATCAGCGTGCTGCGCCAGTTGCCGAGGAACAGCAGGATCATCATCGCGGTCAGCACGGCGGCGATCAGCGCCTCGTGGATCACGCCCTGGACGGCTGCGTTGACGAACACCGACTGGTCGAACAGCGGCGTGATCGCGAGCCCCTCGGGCAGCGTCGGGATCACCTTCGGCAGCAGCGCCTTCAGGTCGGACACGACCTTGAGCGTCGACGCGTCGCCGCTTTTCAGGATCGAGATCAGCACGCCGCGCTGGCCGTTCTGGCGCACGACGTTGGTCTGCGGCGCGAAGCCGTCACGCACCGCCGCGACCTCGCGCAGGTAGGTCGTCGCGCCGTTGATCGTCTGGACCGGCAGGTTGCTGATGTCGGCGACCGTATCGGCCGACGCGTTCGTGTCGATCCGGTATTCGGTCTGACCCATCTTCGCGGTGCCGGTCGGCAGCACGAGGTTCTGCGCGTTGACCGCGTTGACGATGTCGGCCGGCGTGAGGCCCTTCGCTTGCAGCGCCTGCGGATCGAGGTCGATCGCGACCACGCGTGTGCGGCCGCCGTACGGGAACGGAATCTGCACGCCGGGCACGGTGATCAGCTGCGGGCGCAGGAAGTTGAGCGCGATGTCGGCGAGCGACTGTTCGCTGAGCGTCTTGCTCGACAGCCCGAGCTGGATCACCGGGATGCTCGACGCGGAATAGGTGATCACGAGCGGCGGCGTCGCGCCCTGCGGCATCTGCCGCACGATCGCCTGCGCGGACGACACCGTCTGCGCGATCGCTGTCTGCACGTTCGCGCCCGGTTGCAGGAACACCTTCACGACCGCGATGCCGGGCAACGACGTCGATTCGACGTGCTGGATATTGTTGACGGTCGTCGTCAGGATCCGTTCATGCACGGACGTGATGCGGTTCGTCATCTCCGTCGCGGAGAAGCCGTTGTAATTCCAGATCACGCTGATCACGGGGATGTTGATCGCGGGCAGCACGTCGACCGGTGTGCGCATCAGCGCCAGCGGGGTGGCCAGCACGATCATGATGGCCATGACGATGAACGTGTAGGGGCGCCTGAGCGCGAGATTGACGATCCACATGGAGGCGGCGGGACAGGCGGTGATCGGGCGGCGGTGAAGGGAACCCGAATGATAGGCGTCGGCCCGCAACGGGTTACTGTCGCGAAACTGGCGGAATTGTCAGGTTGGGGCGTGGCGGCGTTCGGCCGATTCCGCAGACGGAATGCGCGGCCGCGATGGCGACGGTTCCGCGCATCGGGCGGCGCTCACAGCTGCTCCATGCCGAAACGCGCGAGCGCATCGAGATCGACGACCTCGATCTGGTTGTACGCGAGCCGCAGCGCGCCGAGCTTCTCGAGCTGCTGCAGCGCCTGGTTGATCCGCTGGCGCGACACGCCGACGAGCATCCCCAGTTCCTCCTGCGAGATCGACAGCGACGGGCCGGTATCCGGATACAGCGCGGGGTTGAAGAGCTGCGCGAGCGCCTGCGCGACGCGCGCGTCGACGTCGAGCAGTCGGCTGTTCTGGATCGACGCGATGAATTCGCCCATCCGGTTGTTCAACTGATGAATCACGAAGCGCGTGAACGGCAGGCTCGTGTCGAGCAGCGCATGGAACGTGTCGACCGGCACGAACAGCACGGTCGAGCGCTGGATCGCGACGACCTCGTATTTGCGTAGCTCCCGCTTGATCACGCTGCCTTCGCCGAACCAGCCGCCCGACGGCACGCCGGAGAACGTGCAGCCGCGCCCCGATACGTTGAAGATCGCGAGCTTCAGCAGCCCCCGATGGACGCCGATCCAGTATTCGGACGGCGCGAGCCGGTGCGCGATCACGTCGCCGGCGTCGCACTGCGCGACGTGCGACTGGGCCAGCACGAGCGCCTGGTGTTCGGGCGCCAGCGTGCGGAACCACGCGCACTGGCCGAACAGCGTCGCCAGCGGCGGCAACGGGCCCGGTTCGGGAAGCGTGTCGGCCGGGGCGGCGGCCGCGTCGAGGTGGTCGTGCATGGATGCGGGTTTGCGAGGATAGGGATAACGCGCAGCGCTCGCGCGGCACTCTGTCGTTTCGATGACAGACGGCTCACAATAGCGCCCGTTAGGCTGTCGGCAATTGAACCACATCAAAACGATCCGGGGTGCATGCGCCCCGGTCGACAGAACACGGGAGACAGGATCATGACGCAGATGTTCGAGGCCGGGCTCGGCCGCCGCGACGCCAACTACGTACCGCTCACGCCGATCGATTTCCTGATCCGCGCGGCCGAAGTCTACGGCGAGCGCCTCGCGATCGTGCACGGCGACGTGCGGCGCACGTGGGGCGAAACCTGCACGCGCGCGAAGCAACTGGCGAGCGCGCTCGCGCAGGCCGGCGTCGGGCGCGGCGACACGGTCGCGGCGCTGCTGCCGAACATCCCGGCGATGGTCGAGGCGCACTTCGGCGTGCCGATGGCCGGCGCCGTGCTGAACACGATCAACACGCGGCTCGACGTATCGTCGGTGCTGTTCATGCTGCGTCACGGCGAGGCGAAGGTGCTGATCGTCGACACGGAATACGCGGAGGTCGCGCATCGCGCGGCGCTCGAGGTGCCGGGCCTGAAGATCGTCAGCGTGGCCGACGCGATGCCGGCCGACCCCGAGCGTTTCGCGGGCGCGACCGACTACGAGGCGTTCGTGGCCGGCGGCGACCCCGACCATGCATGGACGCCGCCCGCCGACGAATGGGACGCGATCGCGCTGAACTACACGTCCGGCACGACGGGCGACCCGAAGGGCGTCGTCTACCACCATCGCGGCGCGTATCTCGCGGCGATCAGCAACATCCTCGAATGGGACATGCCGAAGCACGCGGTGTATCTCTGGACGCTGCCGATGTTCCACTGCAACGGCTGGTGTTTTCCGTGGGCCATCGCCGCGCGCGCGGGCGTGAACGTGTGCCTGCGCAAGTTCGACGCGAAGACGGTGTTCGACCTGATCCGCCGCGAGCGCGTCACGCATTACTGCGGCGCGCCGATCGTGCAGAGCGCGATCGCGAACGCGCCGGCCGAGCTGCGCGAAGGCATCGACCACACGGTGCACGCGATGGTCGCGGGCGCGGCGCCCGCGCCGGCCGTGATCGCCAAGATGAAGGAGATCGGCTTCGACCTGCTGCACGTGTACGGGCTGACCGAGGTCTACGGCCCGGCGACCGTCTGCGCGAAGCAGGCGCACTGGGATGCGCTGCCCGACGAGGAACGCGCGCGGCTCAATGCGCGCCAGGGCGTGCGCTACCACCTCGAAGCGGGCGCGACGGTGCTCGATCCCGACACGATGACGCCGGTGCCGGCCGACGGCGAGACGCTCGGCGAGATCATGTTCCGCGGCAACATCTGCATGAAGGGCTACCTGAAGAACCCGAAGGCGACCGACGAGGCGTTTCATGGCGGCTGGTTCCATACCGGCGATCTCGCGGTGCTGATGCCGGACGGCTATATCCGGATCAAGGATCGCAAGAAGGACATCATCATCTCGGGCGGCGAGAACATCTCGAGCATCGAGGTCGAGGACGCGCTGTACCGGCATCCGGCGGTGGCCGTGGCGGCCGTCGTCGCGATGCCCGACCCGAAATGGGGCGAGGTGCCGTGCGCGTTCGTCGAGCTGCGCGAAGGCGCGAGCGCGACCGAGGCGGAAATCGTCGCGCACTGCCGGCAACTGCTCGCGGGCTTCAAGGTGCCGAAGGCCGTGCGCTTCGGCGAGCTGCCGAAGACCTCGACCGGCAAGATCCAGAAGTTCCAGTTGCGTCACGCGGTCGGCTCGAACACGGCGATCGACCTGGCGGGCGACAAGAAGTAGGCAGCGCACCCGGCCGTGGCCGATCATCGGGCGTCGGTCACGCGCCGCGTTCGAGCCGGAACACGCTGACGGCGTCCGACAGTTGCGCGGCCTGCTCGCGCAGCGCGACGGCCGCGCGCTCGGCATCCGAAATCAGCGTCGCATTCTGCTGCGTCGCTTCGCCGATCTGCGTGACGGCCAGGTTCACCTGCTCGATGCCGGTCGATTGCTCGCGCGACGCGGCGCTGATCTCGCCGATCAGCGTGCGCACCTGGTCGACCCGCGCGACGATGTCGCGCATCGTGCCGCGCGCGGCGTCCGCGATCCGGTAACCCTGTTCGACGGTCGTCGACGATTCGGCGCTCAGCGCGTCGATCTCCTTGACCGCGGCCGCGCTGCGCTGCGCGAGCGCGCGCACCTCGGCCGCGACCACCGCGAAGCCCTTGCCGTGCTCGCCGGCGCGGGCAGCCTCGACGGCCGCGTTCAGCGCGAGGATGTTGGTCTGGAACGCGATGCCTTCGATCGCGCCGGTGATCTCCGCGATCCGGCGCGTCGCGCGGCCGATGTCGTCCATCGTCGCGACCACGCGCTGCACCGCGGCGTCGCCGTTCGTCGCGGCGGCCGATGCGTCCGCGACCAGCGCGTTGGCTTGCGCCGCATGCTCGGCGCTCTGCTGCACGGCGGCGGTGATCTGCTCCATGCTGGCGGCCGTCTGCTCGACGCTGCTCGCCTGCGTCGCGATTCGCGCGGCGATGTCGCTGCTGCCGGCCGCGATGCCGACCGTGCCGTGCGCGATGTCGGCCGCGCCGTTGCGCACCTGCGCGACGATTCGCGCGAGGCCGTCGCCGATCCCGTCGACCGCCTGCACGAGCCGGCCGATCTCGTCGTTGCCCGCGCTGCCGTGCGCGGCCGCGCCGTCGCGGATGCGCACGCTGAGATCGCCCGCCGCATAGCGCTCGGACGCGCGGGCGGCGGCTTCCAGCGGCCGGCTCACGACGCGTCGCACGACGATGACGAACAGCATCGCGAACGCCGCGACGAGCGCGGCGCCGATCATCAGGAAGCGGTTGCGGGTGGCGCGCATCGTGGCGAGCAGTTCGTCGTCGAGCGCGATGCCGCCGACGAGCCATTGCCACTGCGGAATCGTCGTGAAGGACACGAATTTCGCGGTCGGCCCGGCGTCGTGCGCGGCCGGGTCGGTCGACGTGTACGCGAGCCGCCCCTGGGCCGCCGCGAGCATCTGCGCGTAGGGCGCGCGCGTGTCGTCGGCCCGTTGGCCCGCCGCGTCGGGATGCACGACGAAGGTGCCGCGCGACGGCCCCTGCGATGCGTCGAGCACGAAGTAGTAGCCGTTGTCGCCGATCTTCAGCGCGCGGATGCCGTCTTCGACGAGCTTGAGCTCGGCGCCGATGTCGAGGCCGACGAACAGCGCGCCGATCACGCGGCCGCTCGCATCGGTCACCGGCTTGTACTGCGTGATGTACGGCCGGCCGAACAGCTTCGCGAGGCCCGTGTAGCTGCGCCCGGCGACGAGCGGCGCATATGCGGGGCCGGCGCGGTCGAGCTTCGTGCCGACGGCGCGCGCGCCGTCCTGCTTCTTCAGCGACGTCGTGATGCGCACGAAATCGTCGCCGTCGCGCGCGAAGATCGTCGCGATCGCGCCGCTTTTCTTCAGGAACTGGTCGGGAATCGAGTAGTCGAGGTCGAGCGGCTGGCCGCCCGCGAGCAGCGTCGGCGCGGCGACGCCGCCGATATCGACGGTGCGCGCCGGGTCGAGCGAGAAATCGGCCGGCAGGAAGCTCGCGAACAGCGACATCGAGCGGTTGGCTTCGGCGCTCAGTGCCTTGTCGAACAGGTCGACCATCGCGCGGATCGACTGCTCCTTGTCGTCGATCCGCTGATGCGCTTCGTCGGCGAGCTGCTGGCCGGCGAAATGGGCGAGCGTCCACGCGAACACGGTAAACAGCAGGGCGACGAGCGCGCACGCCAGCCCGGCCAGACGCGCGCCGACGCTCACTCGGCCCGATTGGGTCATTCTCATGAGACATCCTGAGTAGGAGTGAGAGGAGGCGGAACGCACGCGTCACCGCTCGTGGACCCGTTAATACGGCAACTTTCGCGAAATCTTTAGCGGGCGTCGCAGATCACGGGCCCGCAGGCGGGCGAGGGGAGGCGGAGATCAGTGCGTGACGACCCACGCGACGGCCAGATAGCGGCCGACCTTCGCGATCGTCACGATGACGAGAAAGGTCGGCAGCGGCTCGCGCAGCACGCCGGCGATCATCGTCAGCGGATCGCCGATCACCGGCGCCCAGCTCAGCAGCAGCGACCAGCGGCCGTAGCGTGCATACCAGCGCTCGGCGCGCGCGAGCGCGGACGGCTTGACCGGAAACCAGCGGCGCTCGCGGAAGTGCTCGATGCCGCGCCCGAGCGCCCAGTTGATCGCCGAGCCGGCGACATTGCCGATGCTCGCGACCAGCACCAGCGCCCACACGGGTTCGCGCCCGGCGAGCAGCAGGCCGGCGAGCACGGCTTCGGACTGGAGCGGAAACAGGGTCGCGGCGACCATCGACACGGCGAACAGGCCGCCGTAAGTGAGCAATTCGGACATCGCGCGATTGTACTGGCGGCGTCGCCGCCGGTGCGGGGTGTCGCGGTCGCGTGGAAACGAACGCGTCGGCGGTTCTCAGTTCCAGCCGACCATGATCGCGCCCATCCCGACGAGCAGCCCGCCCGTCACGCGGTTCATCGCGCGCATCCGCGCCGGCCGCTGCAACGCGCGGCTCAGCCGGTGCGAGAACAGCGCCATCGACGCGACGCCGCCCGCGAAGAGCAGCGCGAACGTCGCGGCGAGCAGCAGGTATTGAAGGTTCAGGCTCCAGTCGGCGTTCGGGCTGATGAACTGCGGAAAGAACGACGGAAAGAACAGCAGCGTCTTCGGGTTCAGCCCGGAAGTCGCGACGCCGCGCCAGAACAGCGCGCGCCCGCTGTCGGTGTCCGGCGCGGCGCTTGCCGTTGCGGCGCCGGTGTCGGCCGGTGCCGCGGCTGCGCCGGCCGGCGTGCGGCTCAGCCATTGCTTGCCGCCGAGCCAGACGAGATATGCGGCGCCGGCCCAGCGCAGCACGGTCAGCGCATGTTCGTCGAGGTGGACCAGCGAATTCAGGCACAGCGCGGTCAGCGCGAGTTGCAGCAGCACGGCGAGCGTGCCGCCCCAGACGCACGGCAGCGCGCGGCGCCAGCCGGTGCGCAACGCCTGGTTCATCGTGAGCAGGTTGACCGGGCCGGGCGCATAGATGAGGACGACGGAAGCGGCGAGGAACGACAGATAAAGCTTGAACGACATGACGGACGGGCAGGAACGGGGAGGCAGGCACCGGCCCCGCACGCGGTCGGATAGGCGTGCGGGCGGCGGGGAATCGCATGCCTGCCGGCCGGCGCCGCAACTCGTGATTGCGGCCGTGCGTCCCGCTGCGACGGGTGATCGCGGGGAGCGTGCCGGGCAGCAGGCATGGAGAAAATGTATCAAGCGGCCCGGTTAAAAGGCTTCCTGTTTTCCAGCAAAACGGCGCTGAAACCGGAATGGCGTTCAGATAGAATCGGGTTTTTCAGTAGAAGATTCTTCTCGCCATGGCTACCCGCGAACGCACGCCGAAAACGCTCGACAATCAGGACCGCAAGATCCTGGGTGCATTGCAGAAAAATGCGCGCCTGTCGAATGCAGAACTCGCCGAACAGATCGGCATGTCGACCACCGCCTGCTGGAACCGCACGCGGCAACTCGAACTCGACGGCTATATCGACGGCTATGTCGCACTGGTCAACCAGCGCAAGCTCGGCTACGCGGACATCGTGATCCTCGAAGTCACGCTCGATCGCCACGAGGACGACGCGCTGGCGCGCTTCGGCGCCGAACTGGCGGCGCTGCCGGAAGTGCTCGAGGCGTATCTCGTGTCGGGCGAATACGACTACTGGATCAAGGTGGCGGTGGACGGCACGGCCGGCTACGAACGCTTTCTGCGGGAAAAGCTGTACCGGATTTCGAGCATCCGGCATAGCCGCTCGATGTTCGCGCTGCGGTGCATGAAGGACGTGCCTTCGATTCAGGTGTGACGGGGAATTGCTGGCGAGGCCGTCGTCGCGGCGGAGGGCGATGCGGCGTGGCGCTTGCGCGGAGGAAACCGGCGCAGGGCCGACAGGGAGGGCTCGCCGGGGAAAGGGCCCGCGGATACACGAAAACGGATGAATCTTCCGTCCGTGATGACCAGGCGCAATCGCGCGCCGGCGGGGAATGGTTTCTCGCCGAAGCGACCGGTTTACACCGATCCGCGCCGATAACGGATGAATCGGCGCCGGTATCGGCCTGAAACACGGCCTCTCAAGACGATCTTGAAACGCTCGTCGCGCGGTGAGCGTGTTCGGCAGGACGCGCCGGGCCTCTTGCTACACGACCGGCGCGGCAACAGCCGCTGCCGGCGTGCGTCAGCGCAAGCGAATCAGGCGGCCGGCGCTCCGGCGGCCGGCGCTCCGGTGGCCGGCAATCCGGCTGCCCGCTCAGCGCGGCAGGCGGGCGTGTGCTTCAGCGATGACTTCGCAGTTCTCGAGGTGCAGCGCCCAGGCCTCTGCCAGCAGCTCGCCAACGCGTGCGAGCCAGCCAGTGGATTGGGTGGAACGATCGGAGACATTAGACGTTTGCATGACGAAGCCCCATATAGGTGGCGAGTTAGGGATAACCCTAATCATAGCGAAACGTCACCGCGTTGTGAAATTCGATTTCGTTATATGAGAATTTCTGACCGTTTATGTTGCTGCTGCGCAACATGAATATCGGCTGCCCGGGCGTATCGGATAGGCGTGACGAGGCCGTGCCGGCACGGCCTCACGGGGCGAAAGAAAGGGATTCGAGCGTATGTTCGGGAAAAGGGGCGATTACCGGCCGATCCACCCGAAGCGCCACGATAGCCGCCGCGTCGCGGCCCGCAGCGTCCGCGCCAGCTCGCTGTCGGGCCCGCGCGGGAAGCCGCGCGACGCGCCGATGATTGCGATCACGAGCCGGATGCTGCCGGTGTGATCGAACACGGGCGCGGCGATCGTCCCGATGCCGGGCACCGGCGCGTCGAACGCGAAATCGAGTTCGTCCGCGCGGATCTCCGCGAGCCGTGCGCGGAACGCCGCGTCGTCGGGTGCGGCGGACGCGCCGGCGAGGCGCACTGGCTCGTTGGCGAGCAGATCGGCCAGCACGTCGTCGGACATGCCGGACGCGAAAATCCGCCCGATCGCCGTATTGACGAGTGACATCACGGTGCCGACCTGCAGGCTCACGTGCTGCGGCCGCGCCGATTCCTCGAGCCGGATCACGGTCGGCCCGAGCGGCCCGAGCGTCGCGGCGGCCACGCTCATGTCGGTCGCGCCGGCGAGCGCGACGATCTCGGCTTCCGCGTCGCGCGTCGGCGATACGCGCTGCATCGCGATCAGGCCGAGCGCCTGCGCGAGCGGGCCGCCGTCGAAGCAGCCGGCGTCGTCGCGGCTCAACAGGCCGATCTTCTGCAGGCTGACGAGATGCGGAAACGCCTTCGCGGCCGGCATGCCGGCCGCCGTCGCGAGATCGCGCAGCGGCAGCGCGCGGCCCGCCGAGACCAGCGCGAGCAGCAAGTCGCCGGTGCTGTCGAGGGCATTGATCCCGCGTTGCGCTTTCGCGTCGTCGGCGAGCGCGGGCGGCACGCGCGCCGCGGCCAACGCCGGCGCGGGCGTCGGTTCCGCATGCACCGCGCCGAGCGACGCGGTCGCCTGACGCGCCGCGTCGCGCAAGGCCGCCGCGATCGGCCCGTTCCAGTCGACATCGATCGATCCCGTCGAACCGATCACCGTCAACGCGAGTTGCAGGCGCCCGTGTGCATCGAAAACAGGCACGCACATCCCGCTGACGCCGGGGCTGGGCCGGTCGATGCTGCGGTCGATGCCGCGCGCGCGGATCGCGTCGAGTTCGACGTGCTGCGCATCGGCGTCCGGCGCGGCCGGCTCGCGTTCGGCGCCGGCGAGCGTATCGCCCGCGCCGGCCTGGCTGGCCGCCATCGCGTCGAGTTGCGCGGCGTCGCCGAACGCGCGGAACACGCGGCCGGTTGCCGTCGTGTCGAGCGACATCACCGAACCGACGTGCAGGTTCACGTGTAACGGATAGCCGCCGTGCTCGATGCGCACGATCGTCGGGCCGAGCACGCCCGGCACCGACAGCGCGACGCTCAGGCCGACCGTTTCCGCGAGCCGCACCGCATGCGGCAGCGTCGCGCGATAGGCCGGCTGGCGCTCGATCGACATCAGCCCGAGCCGCAGCGACAGCGGGCCGGGCTCGTAGTTGCCGGTGATCGCGTCGCGTTTCACGAGCGCGAGCCGCGTCAGGCTCACGAGATAGGTGTGCGCCTGCGCGGTGGAGAGGTCGGCCGCCGCGGCCAGCTCCGACAGCCCGAGCGGCTTGCGCCGGCGCGCGAGCGCGTCGAGCAGCCGGCCGCCGACCTCGACACTCTGGATGCCGCGCTGCGCCTTGGGCGGCGCATCGTCCGCGCTGACTTCGTGGTTCTGCACGCGATGATTCTTCCGTTGACGAAACCCCGCATGGTATCCGACGCCGTTTTCGGCACCAGCCCGCAGGTTTACCCGTATTAGACAATAGCAAGCTCATTTGCCATTGACAAATATTCGATGCGGGCAGATGATCCGCTCATTCCCCTCAACACATGGCTCGCAGCCACGGAACGCACAATGGCCAAAGCATTCGCCTCCCAAGCCGATCTGGAAGAGAAGAAAGTCACCTGGACGCAGCTGTCCGAGAACGCGTACGCGTACACAGCCGAAGGCGATCCGAACTCCGGCGTGATCATCGGCGACGACAGCGTGCTGATCGTCGACACGACCGCGACGCCCGCGATGGCGCAGGACCTGATCGCGAGGATCCGCAGCGTGACCGACAAGCCGATCAAGCACGTGGTGCTGTCGCATTACCACGCGGTGCGCGTGCTCGGCGCGTCCGCGTATTTCGCCGAAGGCGCGCAGCACGTGATCGCGAGCCGCGGCACGTACGAGATGATCGTCGAGCGCGGCGAGGCCGACATGAAGTCGGAGATCGAGCGCTTCCCGCGCCTGTTCGCCGGCGTCGAGACGGTGCCGGGGCTGACGTGGCCGACGCTCGTGTTCGAGCGCGAGATCACGCTGTTTCTCGGCAAGCTCGAAGTGAAGATCATGCACGTCGGCTCGGGCCACACGAAGGGCGACACGATCGTGTGGCTGCCGTCGCAGAAGGTGCTGTTCTCCGGCGACCTCGTCGAATACGACGCCGCGTGCTATTGCGGCGACGCGCAGCTCGAACAGTGGCCGGCCACGCTCGAGGCGCTGCGCGCGCTCGGCGCCGAGAAACTCGTCCCGGGCCGCGGCCCCGCGCTGCTGAATCCGGCCGAAGTGAACAAGGGCCTCGACTACACGAAGGATTTCGTCACGACGCTGCTCGCGCAGGGCCGCAAGGCCGTCGAGCGCAATCTCGACCTGAAGGCGGCGATGGCGCTCACGCGCGAGGCGATGGACCCGAAGTTCGGCCACGTGTTCATCTACGAACACTGTCTGCCGTTCGACGTGTCGCGCGCGTTCGACGAAGCGAGCGGCATCGCGCATCCGCGCATCTGGACCGCGCAGCGCGACAAGGAAATGTGGGCCGCGCTCCAGGAGTGAATGGCTCAAGGCGGCGGCGCGGTGTTCAGATGACCGCGCCGCCGTTTCCCTGACGGTTGCGGCATTCGCGGCGGCATCGCGCCGCGGAGCCGGCGGCCGTATCCGGTCTCACAAGAAAGCAGGGCGCACGCACGCCCTCGGAGACTGCTGCGCGCTCGACATCGCGCGGCCCGTTTGGAGAGAGACATGCCCCAATCGCTTCCCGCCGAAGCGACGCTCGCGCACGCGAGCGCTTCGGCTTTCGTATCCGACTCCGCAATCGGCGACGCGCTGCTGTTCCGCAAGATCGCGTGGCGGATCGTTCCGTTCCTGTTCCTCTGCTACGTCGTGTCGTTTCTCGACCGCATCAACATCGGCTTCGCGCAGTTGCAGATGAAGCACGATCTCGGCTTCAGCGATGCGATGTACGGCCTCGGCGCCGCGGTGTTCTACGTCGGCTACGTGTTCTGCGAAGTGCCGAGCAACATGCTGCTCGCGCGGTTCGGCGCGCGCCGCACGTTCACGCGGATCATGCTGCTGTGGGGCCTCGCGTCGACCGGGATGATGTTCGTGTCGCAGCCGTCGCATTTCTACGTGCTGCGCTTCCTGCTCGGCGTGTTCGAGGCCGGCTTCTTCCCCGGCATCGTGCTGTACCTGACCTACTGGTTTCCCGCGAACCGGCGGGCGGCGGCGATCTCGGTGTTCTTCGCGGGCGTCGCGGTGGCCGGCGTGCTCGGCGGGCTGTTGTCCGGCTGGATCATGCGCGACATGAGCGGCGTGCTCGGGCTGCACGGCTGGCAGTGGATGTTCGCGATCGAAGGCGCGCCGGCGATCCTGCTCGCGTTCGCCGCGTTCACGTTGCTCGTCGACCGGCCGCGGGACGCCACGTGGCTGACGGCCGACGAAAAGGCGCGCGTCGCCGCGCTGTGCGCCGAAGGCCGCGTACACGGCCACGGCAGCACACCCGGCAGCGCGCACGACGGGCGCAGCGTGATGGCCGCGCTCGCGAACCCGCGCGTGTACCTGTTCGCGTTCATCTATTTCTCGCTGACCTGCGCGTCGCTGACGCTCAACTTCTGGATGCCGCTGATGATCCGCGACTTCGGCGTGACCGACGTCGTCGCCGTGAGCCTCTACACGGTCGTGCCGAATGCGGTGGGCGCCGTGGGGCTGGTGCTGATCGCGCGCCGCTCGGACCGCACCGGCGAGCGCCGCAAGCACTTCGCGTGCTGCACGATCGGCGGCGGCCTCGCACTCGCGGCGCTGACGCTGCACCTGCACAGCTTCGCTGCGATGCTCGCGTGCCTGTCGATCGCGGCGACGCTGATCTTCGCCGCGCTGCCGATCTTCTGGGCCGTGCCGACCCGCTACCTGTCCGGCAACGCGGCCGCGGCCGGGATCGCGCTGATCAGCAGCATCGGGATCACGAGCGGCATCGTCAGCCCGTGGGTGATCGGGATGATCCGCACGCGCACGGGCAGCATGGATCTCGCCGTGTACCTGCTCGCCGCGCTGCTGGTCGCGAGCGGCGTGGCGCTGATGCTCGGCGTGAAGGGAGAAGGCGCGCGGCGCACCTGAGCCACGGCCGGTCGCCGTCGGCGGGCGGCGGCGACCGGCGTAGCGTTTCCTGTCCGGCCCGTATTCGCATCTATCGAGGAGACGATCGATGTCAATCCCCCTGCAAGCGGACGCCGCGCACGCGGTTACGTCGGGTTCCGCAGCGTCCGGCAACGACGCGCTGTACCGCCGCATCGGCATGCGGATCGTGCCGTTCCTGTTCGTCTGTTACATCGTGTCGATCCTCGATCGCAGCAACATCGGTTTCGCACAGTTGCAGATGCGGCAGGATCTTGGCCTGACCGACGCGATGTACAGCCTCGGCGCGGTGCTGTTCTTTGTCGGCTACGTGCTGTTCGAGGTGCCGAGCAACGCGCTGCTGCGCCGCTTCGGCACGCGCCGCACGTTCGCGCGGATCATGGTCCTGTGGGGCGCGGTGTCGGTCGCGATGGTCACCGTCGACAGCGCGAAGCAGTTCTACGTGCTGCGCTTTCTGCTCGGGCTGTTCGAAGCCGGCTTCTTCCCGGGCGTCGTTTTCTACCTGACCTACTGGTATCCGGCGCGCCGGCGCGCGTCGGTGCTGTCGATCTTCTATGCGGGCGTCGCGGTGGCCGGAATGGTCGGCGGCCTGCTGTCGGGCTGGCTGATGCGTGGGATGGCCGGCGTGCTCGGGCTGCACGGCTGGCAATGGATGTTCGCGATCGAGGGCGCGCCCGCGATCCTGCTCGGTGTGATCGCGTGGTTCTGGCTGTGCGACCGCCCCGAACACGCGCGCTGGCTGTCCGACGATGACCGGCACCGGCTCGCGGCCGACCTCGCGGCCGATCGCGCGGATGCGCCCGCGCACGCGGCTGCTTCGCTGCGGCAGGTGCTGGCCGAGCCGCGCACCTATCTGTTCGCGTTCATCTATTTCTCGCTGACGACCGCGTTGCTGATGCTGCTGTTCTGGATGCCGCTGATGATTCGCGAATTCGGTATTCACGACGTCGTGCACATCAGCCTGCTGTCGATCGTGCCGAACGCGATCGGCGCGGCCGGACTGATCGCGATCGCGCGGCGCTCGGACCGCAAGGGCGAACGCCGTTGGCATTTCGCCGCGTGCGCGTTCGGCGGCGCGGTGGCGCTCGCGTTGCTGACGCTGCACCTGCCGAGCATCGTCGCGATGATGGCGCTGCTGTCGATCGCGGCGATGCTGATCTTCGCCGCACATCCGGTGTTCTGGGCCGTGCCGTCCGCGTATTTCGCGGGCGCCGGCGCGGCGGGCGGGATCGCGCTGATCAGCAGCATCGGCGTATCGAGCGGGATGATCACGCCGTGGATCGTCGGCGTGATCCGCACGCGTACCGGCAACATGGATTCGGCGATGCTGATGATCGCCGGATTGCTGGCCGCGTGCGCGGTCGCGATGCTGGTGGGCGTGCGCGCCGCCCCGCGCGGCGCGGGCCCCTCCGGCAACTAGCGCGCCGCGGTGTAACGCGGCGCGGGCGTATCGGCCGACAAATGCGGCGCCATCGTGCGGCGCGCGGCCTCGTACGCCTCCCATTCGTCGCCCGCGTGCAGCGACGGGATCGTCACGAGTTCGCCGCGATCGAACCCGACCAGCGCCGCATCGACCATGTCCTGTGCGCTCATCACGATTTCCTTCGGCAGATGCTCGAGCGGCAGGCCGCCCGTCTGCCAGAAATCGGTGGCTGTCGCGCCGGGCAGCACGGCCTGCACCTGCACGCCCTTGTCGGCGAGCTCGTGATGCAGCGACTGGCTGAACGCGAGCACGAACGCCTTGCTGCCGCCGTACACGCCGTTCAGCGTTTCCGGCGAGATCGCGACGATCGACGAAATGTTGATCACCGCGCCGCGGCCGCGTGCGACGAAGCCGGGCACGGCCGCATAGGTCAGCCGCGTGAGCGCGGTCACGTTCAGGTCGATCATCCGCGTCATCGCGTCGACGTCGCTGTCGAGCAGCGGCGCGTGCGTGCCGACGCCCGCGTTGTTCACGAGCAGCGTGATGCTCGCGTCCTGTTTCAGCTTCGCTTCGACGGCGGCGAGCGCCGCGCGGTCGTTGAGGTCCGCGTCGACGATCTCGACGCTGCGCCGCGTGTCGTTCGTGATGCGCTCGGCGAGGGCGTTCAGCCGGTCGCGGTTGCGCGCGACCAGGATCAGGTCGTAGCCGCGGCGCGCGAGGCGGTCCGCGTAGACGGCGCCGATGCCCGACGACGCGCCGGTGATGAGGGCGGTACCGCGATGTGCTTGCGTCATGATGTGCTCCGTTTCGATGAGGGTGGCCGGATGGCGTGAACGCATTCTGGCCTCGACGCGCCGCGACATAAATGACGTAGATGGGTATGATTTCGGACATCGGGCCAATCGGCACGCGACCGGAGAGCGCATATGCACCGAATCGGCTTCTTGATCAGCGACGGTTTTCAGATCATGGCGCTCGCCGCGCAGTCGGTGTTCGAGTACGCGAACATGGGGATGGACGCGCCGTTCTACGCGATGGACAACTATTCGGTCGACGGCGGCGACGTGCGCTCGTCGCTCGGGCTGCCGGTCGCCACGCGCGCGCTGCGCGGGCGGCTTGGCGTCGATACGTGGATCGTCGCGGGCGTCAACGATCCGCTTGCCGCGCCGGCGCCGGCTGGCGTCGTCGCGTACCTGCGCCGCGCGCATGTGCATGCGCGGCGGATCGCCGGCATTTGCACGGGGGCGTTCGTGCTGGCCGAGGCCGGGCTGCTCGCGCAGCGTCGCGCGACCACGCACTGGGCGTTCGGCCGCGACATGCAGCGGCACTACCCGGAGATCCGCGTCGAGGACGACCGGATCTTCATCGTCGACGGTCCGATATGGACGTCGGCCGGGATGACGGCTGGCCTCGATCTCGCGCTCGCGATGGTGGAAAAGGATCTCGGCGCCGACGCCGCGCGCTCGGTCGCGCACAAGCTGGTGATGCATCAGCGCCGGGCCGGCGGCCAGTCGCAGCATTCGGAAATGCTTGCGCTTGCGCCGAAATCCGACCGGATCCAGAACGCGCTCGACTACGCGCGGCAAAACCTCGGCCGTGCGCTCAGCGTCGAGGAACTGGCCGAGGCCGTGCACCTGAGCCCGCGCCAGTTCAGCCGCGTGTTTACGCTCGAAACCGGGCAGTCGCCCGCGAAGGCGATCGAGCGTCTGCGGCTCGAATCGGCGCGGCTGATGATCGAACAGAGTCGCCATCCACTGGACGTGATCGCGAAGGAGAACGGTTTTCGCGACCGCCGGCACATGCGCGACGCGTTCGTGCGCGGGTTCGGCGTGCCGCCGCAGGCGTTGCGGCGCGACGCGCGCACGGACGAACGGGAAACGCGCTGACGCACGCCGTCGCCAGCGCGGGTCCGAAAAAGCGCGCAGAATCGCGTCGACATGTTTCGCGAGGAGACGCGATGCGCGCCGAGCCGTTCGATATTGCGATACCCGATCAAGCCCTTGACGACCTGCGTCGGCGCGTGCGCGACAGCCGCCCGCCGAACCTCACACCGGCCGAGCCCTGGCAGCAGGGCGTCGACGGCACGTGGCTGCGCGAACTGGCCGCGTACTGGGCCGACGGCTTCGATTGGCGCGCGGCGGAACGTGCGCTGAACCGGCTGCCGCAGTTCGTCGCGGACGTCGGCGGCCAGCGCGTGCATTTCGTGCATCGGCGCGGCACGGGGCCGAAACCCTATCCGCTCGTCGTCACGCACGGCTGGCCCGGTTCCGCATTCGAATTCCACGCGCTGATCGACCGCCTGTGCGATCCGGCTGCGTTCGGCGGCGATCGGGACGACGCATTCGACATCGTCGCGCCGTCGCTACCGGGCTTCCTGTTTTCTCCCGCACCGGCGGCGCCCGGCACGTCAGCGCTCCAGGTCGCCGACTGCTGGGCGGAATTGATGGCCGGCCTCGGCTACCGACGGTTCGGCGCGCAGGGCGGCGACCTGGGCGCGGGCGTGTCGGTCGCGCTCGGCGCGCGGCATGAGGGCGTGGTCGACGGCATCCATCTGAACTACCTGCCCGGCAACTACGAACCGCCGATCGACGCGGCGCGGCCGCTGACCGACGACGAGCAGGCGTTCCTGAAGCAGCGCGGCGAGTGGGCGGCGCTCGAAGGCGGGTACGCGCACGTCCACATGACGAAGCCGCGGACGCTGGCCGTCGCGCTCAACGATTCGCCGCTCGGGCTGGCCGCGTGGATCGCCGAGAAATTCCGTGCATGGAGCGATTGCGACGGCGATGTCGCGCGGCGGTTTTCGCACGACACGCTGCTGACGGGCATATCGCTGTACTGGTTCACCGGCTGCATCGGCTCGTCGATGCAGATGTATTGGGAAAACCGGCTGCAGCCGATGCGGTTTGCGGCCGGGCAACGCGTGGCGGCGCCGGTCGCGTTCGCGCGTTTTCCGAAGGAGATCAGCCGCCCGCCGCGCAGTTGGCTCGAACGTGTGTTCGACGTCGCGCAGTGGACCGACATGCCGAGCGGCGGCCATTTCGCCGCGATGGAGGAGCCGGATCTGCTGGCCGACGATATTCGGCGGTTTTTCCGGCGGTTTCGGTAACGAGCGGGGTGGCCGGCGAAGCGGGCCGGCGGCCATTCGGGTAATCGGCCACGGCACCGCCGCGCGGATCGCGCGGCGCCGACGTCGCCTGTCTTGTCGCGTAGTTACCGCGTCACGAACGCCGTGGCCGCATCTGGCGCCGTCCGTGCATGCTTGCGCTGGCGCAGCAGCGCGACGCGGCAGTTCTCGCGCGCCGTTTCGCGGCCGTCGTCGTCGAGCAGCACGAGGTCGCCGCGCATCACGTTCAGCGTAATCACATCCTCACCGGGTGCGCCGAGCGTTTCCGGCGTATGCACCGAGCCGGCCGGTTCGAGCACCGTCGAACCGGCGTGCGCGACCCAGTCGTATTCGCGGTAGCGCCACGCCCCCTGCAACGTATGGACGAACACCTCGCCGTCGTGACGGTGGCGCGGCAGCGTACCGCCGGCCGGCATCTTCAGCAGCGCGGTGAGCGTGTCCTCGGCCGCATTGATGTGCAGGTACTTGATCGCGAGCCCCGGCAGGTCGGCGCTCATCGGCAGCCACGGCAGCGCGTCGCCGGGCAGGCACGAGATCGGCGGCAGGTCGGTGGAGAGCGGGGCGGACGGCTGCGTCATGGCGGAAGGCGGCGTGGAAACGGAAAGAGGTTGGCATTATCGCAGAGCGTCGCGACGCATTTCGTCGCGCGCAGGCGGACGCGGCCGGGCCCGGGCGGCGACGGGGCCTGACCGAGCCGGAAGCCGCTACGCCGCCGGCCGCACCGCCGCATGCGCGGCTTCGAGGCACGACTGGAACAGCAGCGCGGCCCGCGACGGCCGCGGCGAGCGCCGCAGCAGGCTCACGAACCGGCACCGGTAATTGAACCGGTGCGGCGCGACCGGCTGCATCAGCCCCTTGTTTTCAAAACTCTCCGCGTAGTGATCGGGCAGGAAGCCGAGATAGCGGCCGGACAGGATCAGCGTCGCGATCGATTCCTGGTCCGACGCGGTCGCGCTGCGGGTGAGCTTCGCGCGATGGCTCAGTTCCATGTTCGGCGAATGGAAACCGAGCCCGGCGAATGCGTGGTGGCGGATCGTCGTCCACGTGAGCTTGCCGTGCGGCGCGTCGAACAGCGGATGCTGGCGGCCGCAATAGAGCAGCATCCGTTCGTCGAACAGCGACGAATACACGAGGCTGCCCGAGTTGCGGTGCGCCGGAATGATCCCGACCTGATAGCTGCCGTCGATGATCCCGCGCTCGACCTCGTTGATCGACGCGACGTGCAGGTTCAGCGCGACGTCGGGCGCTTCGTCCGCGAATTGGCGGATCGCGTCGCCCAGGCGCGCATGCGGATTGGTGGCCGTCTTGTCGAACACTGCGATGTGCAGTTCTCCGCCCATCTTGTCGTGAATACCGTCGATCCTGCTGCGAAATGCTTCCATCGACGCGAGCAGTCGCAGCGTTTCCTCGTACACCGTCTGCCCCTCGGGCGTCAGCGTGAAGCCCGCGCGGCCGCGCCGGCACAGCACGAGGCCGAGCCGGGTTTCCAGATCCTTCACGTGCCGGCTGATCGTCGAGATGCCGATATTCAGTTCCAGCTCGGCCGCCGCCATCCCGCCGCACTGCACGACGCCCTTGAAGACCCGCAGCAGGCGCAGGTCCATGTCGCTGAGCTGCCCGAGCAGCGCGCGGCTCTTCGGTTTCTTTGCTTGCATCGATGAGCAAGTGAACATTGATATTGCGATATTCAAAAGACTAATTGGCGTCCCGACAATGTGCAACATCATTACCAGGAGGAGGGGCGCGCCGCGCCGACCGACATGACCGACATCACCACCGCCCAGCACGACGAAATCAACCTCCGCACCGACGCCGCGTGGCTCGATGCGCACTGGATGCCGTTCACGGCCAACCGCCAGTTCAAGGCCGATCCGCGCCTGATCGTGTCGGGCAAGGGCGCGTATTACACCGACGCCGAAGGCCGCAAGATCTTCGACGGCCTGTCGGGCCTCTGGTGCACGGGCCTCGGTCACGGCCGCACGGAAATCGTCGAGGCCGTGAGCCGCCAGGTCGCGCAGCTCGACTACGCGCCGGCCTTCCAGTTCGGCCATCCGAAATCGTTCGAGCTCGCCAACAAGATCAAGGAACTCACGCCGGCCGGCCTCGACTACGTGTTCTTCACGGGCTCGGGCTCGGAAGCGGCCGACACGTCGCTGAAGCTGGCCCGCGCGTACTGGCGCGCGAAAGGCAAGGGCACGAAGACGCGCCTGATCGGCCGCGAGAAGGGTTACCACGGCGTGAACTTCGGCGGCATCTCGGTCGGCGGGATCGGGCCGAACCGCAAGCTGTTCGGCCAGGGCCTCGACGCCGATTTCCTGCCGCATACGCAACTGGCCGAGAACAAGTTCTCGCGCGGCATGCCGGAGCACGGCGCCGAGCTGGCAGACCGCCTGCTCGAGCTGATCGCGCTGCACGACGCATCGAACATCGCGGCCGTGATCGTCGAGCCGTTCTCCGGTTCGGCGGGCGTGGTCGTGCCGCCGAAGGGCTATCTGAAGCGCCTGCGCGACATCTGTACCGCGCACGACATCCTGCTGATCTTCGACGAGGTGATCACGGGCTTCGGCCGGGCCGGCGCGATGACGGGCGCCGACGCATTCGGCGTGGTGCCGGACATCATGAACTTCGCGAAGCAGGTGACGAACGGCACGCAGCCGCTCGGCGGCGTGATCGCGACGAAGGAGATCTACGACACGTTCATGGCCGCGGGCGGCCCCGAGTACATGCTCGAGTTCCCGCACGGCTACACGTATTCGGCGCACCCGGTCGCCTGCGCGGCCGGCGTCGCGGCGCTCGACCTGCTGGTGAAGGAAGACGCGGTGGCCCGCGTGCGCGATCTCGCGCCGCATTTCGAGGCGGCCGTGCACGGGCTGAAGGGCCAGCGCCACATCGCGGACATCCGCAACTACGGGCTGGCGGCCGGCCTGACGATCGCCGCGCTGCCGGGCGAGCCGGCACGGCGCCCGTACGAAATCGCGATGCGCTGCTGGGCGAAGGGCTTCTACGTGCGCTACGGCGGCGACACGATCCAGCTCGCGCCGCCGTTCATCGCCGAGAAGCGCGAGATCGACAACCTGGTCAACGCGCTGTCCGATGCACTGAACGAAGTCGACTGAGCCACGGCTCGCCCGCAGCGACAACCGAATTCACGATAGAGCCCGAACCATGAAACACGACAGCAATGTGACCTCCACCGTCGGCCACCTGATCGACGGCAAGCGTGTCGACGGCGGCAGCCGCGTCCAGCCGGTGTTCGACCCGGCCACCGGCGAATCGCACAAGAGCGTCGCGCTCGCCGACAAGCCGACCGTCGAAGCCGCGATCGCGTCCGCGCAGGCCGCGTTTCCGGCCTGGCGCAACACGCCGCCGCTGAAGCGCGCCCGCGTGATGAGCCGCTTCAAGACGCTGCTCGAGGAGCACGCGGAAGAACTGTGCGCGCTGATCACCGCCGAGCACGGCAAGGTGCTCGCCGATGCGATGGGCGAACTGCAGCGCGGGATCGAGAACGTCGAGTACGCGAGCTACGTGCCCGAGCTGCTGAAGGGGGAGCACAGCAAGAACGTCGGCCCCGCGATCGATTCGTGGAGCGAGTTCCAGGCGCTCGGCGTCGCGGCCGGCATCACGCCGTTCAACTTCCCGGTGATGGTGCCGCTGTGGATGTGGCCGATGGCCGTCGCGTGCGGCAACACGTTCGTGCTGAAGCCGTCCGAGCGCACGCCGTCGTCGACGCTGCGCATGGCCGAGCTCGCGCTCGAAGCCGGCCTGCCGCCGGGCGTGCTGAACGTCGTGAACGGCGACAAGGAAGCGGTCGATACGATCCTGACCGATCCGCGCGTGAAGGCCGTGAGCTTCGTCGGCTCGACGCCGATCGCGGAATACATCTATTCGACCGGCTGCGCGCACGGCAAGCGCGTGCAGGCGCTCGGCGGCGCGAAGAACTTCGCGGTCGTGATGCCGGATGCCGATATCCCCAACGCGGTGAACGCGCTGATGGGCGCCGCGTACGGCTCGTGCGGCGAGCGCTGCATGGCGATTCCGCTCGTCGTCGCGATCGGCGACGAAACGGGCGACCAGGTCGTCGCGGGGCTGAAGGCCGAGATCGAGAAGATGAAGGTCGGCCCGGGCAACGGCGCGGGCGTCGACATGGGCCCGCTCGTCACGCAGCAGCATTTCGAGAAGGTCACCGGTTTCGTCGAGGCGGGTGTGGCGGCGGGCGCGACGCTCGTCGTCGACGGTCGCGGCGTGAAGGTCGACGGCCATGACGGCGGCTATTACCTCGGCCCGTGCCTGTTCGACAACGTGAAGCCCGGCATGCCGATCTACCAGCACGAGATCTTCGGGCCCGTGCTCGGCGTGATCCGCCTGAAGTCGCTCGACGAGGCGATGGCGCTGATCGATGCGCACGAGTACGGCAACGGCACGTGCCTGTTCACGCGCGACGGCGAAGCGGCACGCTACTTCAGCGACAACATCCAGATCGGGATGGTGGGCATCAACGTGCCGCTGCCGGTGCCGGTCGCGTATCACTCGTTCGGCGGCTGGAAGCGTTCGCTGTTCGGCGATCTGCACGCGTACGGCCCGGATGCCGTGCGGTTCTACACGAAGCGCAAGACGATCACGCAGCGCTGGCCGTCGGCCGGCGTGCGCGAAGGAACGGTGTTCAGCTTCCCGTCGAACCGCTGAGCTGACACGCGCACCGGCTGCATCCAACCGGTGCGACCTGCGGAACTGCCAGGGCCCGCCCCGATCGCGCGATCGGCGGCGGGCTTTTTACGTGCTTACGGCGCTACCACGTGCCACACGTTCTTGAAGTTGTCGCCGTTGCGCTCGCCCTGTTTCATGTCCTTCGAGAAGAAGTACAGCGGCTTGCCCTTGTACGCCCATTGCGGGCTGCCGTCGTCACGCTTGACGATCGTGTAGGGCCCGACCGGTACGTCGGTCGCGCTGGCCTTGTACGGCGGCCACAGGGTTTCGCATGGGCCGGTACAGGCGCTGGTGCCGGCGTTGGGCTTGTCCTTGTCGAACGTGTAGACGGTCATCCCGTTCGCGGCGACGAGTGCGCCGTTTTCTTCCTTCGTGATGGAACCCTGGGCCGTGGCCGAAGCTGACGCAATGGCGAGCAGGGCGGAGCTGACGAGCAGCGCGGCTTTCATGAGTGCCTCCTGATAGTCCGGTGAGCGGCCGCGATCGCGCACGGGCGAGCGTGCGCCGGAATCGCGATGAATGGTGCCGGAGCACGGCGCCGTCGCCACCCGCCCGCGCGAGCGAGCGACCCGGGGCGAATGGCGGCAAACGGGCGCCTTCTTCACGATAGGCGGTTTTTGGCGACGCTGCGAGAAGATCGGGGGGCATATCGGCGGCACGTAGGGCGCGCGCAACGGCGCGACGATCGTCGTCATGCGTCGGTATTCGGCGTCCGTCCCCGAGCCCGGCTCGCGCGTGCCGGCCGACGCACTCATCCGGCCGCATCGTCCCCCAGCGCCTGAATGAAGCGCGAAAACAGCTCCGGCTGCGACGAAATCCCGAGCTTCGCGTACACGTGCCGCCGATGCACCTTCACCGTTTCGGGTGAAATCGCGAGCCGCTCGGCGATCGCCTTCGACGAATTGCCGCGCAGCACCATGCGTGCGATCGACATCTCTCGGTCGGTCAGCACGCCCGCGCCGAAGCGGGCGAGCGCCTGCTCGACGCGCGCGCCGAGATCGGCATCGGGCGTCGTGCGCGTGGCGTCGCCCACCAGCCGCCAGTGCTGCCGGATGACCGCGAGCACCCACGGCATCGCGGCCGTCAGCTTGCCGAGCGGCTCGACGTCGAAGCGCGCCGATGCACCGAGCGACAGCGACAGCAGCGTATCGGCATTCGGCCGCACCAGAATCTGGATCTCGTCGTCGCCGACCGCGTCGCGGAAATAGCTCAGGAAATACTCGCTCTGCCGAAACAGGTCCGGCGCGACTTCCTCGAGCCGGTAGCAGCCGTCGGCGAGCCCGTCGTGCGCGGCCTGCAGGAACGGATCGAGCAGATATAACCCATTCAGGTAAAGCGGCACCGGCGACGCGGTATCGGTGCCGCCCGTGTCGTATTCGTCGAGCACGAGCGGCACGCCGTCGCGGCCGACCGCGGTCGCGAGCGCGTTGTCGAACGGCGCCATTTCGTTGAGCAGCAGCACGAGGAACCGCCAGAAGCGCGGCTGGCCGAGATGATCGATTGCGCGGCCGAGCGCCTGGTGCATCGTGATTTCGGAAAAGAGACGATCCATACCACCACCGGAAGGGCGTAACACGAAGGGGGAATAGCGGTCCTGAAATTGGCTTCCTAGACTGCCACGCAATCAATCGGGCCCGAGTATGGGTGTTCAAAAAAACGCGGCACAGGAACATTGGAGAACGAAATGGCGATGATGTCGGAATCCACGGGCACGCTGCAAGCGGCCTCTGCAACGGAAGACGCGCCGCGCGCGCTGTCGCAGACGCTCAGCGTGCGCGACGCAGTGATGATCACCGTATCGGGCGTGACGCCGGCCAGCTCGATCTTCGTGATCGCGCCGTTCGCGATCCAGCAGGCCGGCAGCGGCGCCGTGCTGTCGTTCGTGCTCGGCGGCGTGCTCGCGCTCGCTTTCGCGCTCTGCTATGCGGAACTCAGCGCCGCGCACCGCAGCGCGGGCGGCGAATACGTGATGGCCAAACGCGTGTTCGGCACGCTGCCCGGCTACCTGACCTTCATCACGGTGCTGTCCGTCAGCGTGTTCATCCCGGCGGTGCTCGCGAGCGGCGCCGCGCCGTACCTGAACAACGCGCTCGGCACGCACTTCGGCAACCAGTCGGTCGCGCTGACGATCGTGCTGCTCAGCTATCTGCTCGGCATGCTGAACATCAAGACGAATGCGTGGATCACCGGCGCGTTCCTGGTCGTCGAAATCGGCGTGCTGATGTTGATCGCGGGCCTCGGTTTCGGCTCGCCGCAGCGCGGCGCCGACGTATTGATCGCACCGGTCGTCGCGAGCGGCAATGCGCTCGCGCCGGCCACGCTCGCGGCCATCGTGCCCGCGATCGGCACCGCGATCTTCTGCTACAACGGCTTCGGCTCGGCCGCCTATCTCGCGGAAGACCTGCGCGGCGGCAACCGCAACGTCGCGAAGGCGGTGATCTATTCGCTGCTCGTGATCCTCGTCGTCGAACTGGTTCCGCTCACCGCCATCGTGCTCGGCGCGCCGTCGCTGACGGAACTGACGAAGAGCGCCGACCCGATCGGCTATGTCGTGCGCTCGCTGAGCAATCCGGCCGTGTCGCGCGTGGTCAGCGGCGGGATCTTCCTGTCGGTGTTCAACGCGATCATCGCGATCGTGATCACGATGGGCCGCCTGCTGTACAGCAGCGGCCGGCATGCGCTCTGGTCGCGCACCTGCAACCGCGCGTTCTCGACGATCCATCCGCGCCTCGAATCGCCGTGGCTCGCGACGATCGCGCTGGCCATTCCGTCGGCCGGGCTCGTGTTCGTGTCGAGCCTCGACGAACTGACCGCGTTCACCGTCGACCTGCTGCTGCTGATCTACCTCGTCGTCGGGCTGGCCGCGCTCGCGAGCCGGTTCGTGCGCCGCGACGTCGAGCATCACTACCGGATGCCGCTGTGGCCCGTGACGCCGCTCGTCGCGGTGGCGGGCGCCGCGTATACGCTCTACACGACGCTCGCGACGGCGACGAAGCCGACCGACCTGATCATCATCGCGGGGCTGCTGGTCGCGGCGCTCGCGATGTACGTGGCCTGGGCGCGCCACAGCGAAGCATTCCGCGCGCTCTGAGCACCGGATCGACATCTTGCAGCACCGAAACATCGAACCATTGAAAGATTGAAAGACTGGAGGAATCGCATCATGCGCACGAGGGATCTCGGCATCCGCATCGGCCTCGGCACGCCCGGCCGCTTCAACGCGATCACGGACGTACCGGGCGTGCGGGTCGGACACTGCACGCTGAACGTCGAGGACGGCGACGCGTCGATCCGCACCGGCGTCACCGTCATCGAGCCGCGCGCGGGCGCCGCGCACGATTCGCCGTGCTTCGCGGGCGTGCACGTGCTGAACGGCAACGGCGACGCGACCGGGCTCGAATGGATCCGCGAAGCCGGCCTGCTGACGACGCCGATCGCCTATACGAACACGCACAGCGTCGGCGCGGTGCGCGACGCGCTCGTCGCGAATGAGCGCGAAGCGGCGGCCGGGCGCGTGTACTGGTGCATGCCGGTCGTGATGGAGACCTACGACGGCCTGCTGAACGACATCTGGGGGCAGCACGTGAATGCCGCACACGTCTTGCAGGCGCTGGCCGCCGCGCAGTCGGGGCCGGTCGCCGAAGGCGGCGTGGGCGGCGGCACGGGCATGATCTGCCACGAGTTCAAGGGCGGCATCGGCACCGCGTCGCGCGTGCTGGCGAGCGATGCGGGCGGCTGGACCGTCGGCGCGCTCGTGCAGGCGAACTACGGCGTGCGCGAGATGCTGCGCGTGGCCGGTTATCCGGTCGGCGAAGTGCTGCGGCACGTGCATTCGCCGTTTCGCGAATCCGAAGCGAAAGGCGAGGCCGGCATGGGCTCGATCGTCGTCACGATCGCGACCGATGCACCGTTGCTGCCGCATCAATGCACGCGTCTCGCGCAGCGCGCGGGCGTCGGGCTCGCCCGCGTCGGCGGCGGCACCGAGGATTCGAGCGGCGACATCTTTCTTGCGTTCGCCACCGGCAACGACGGCTTGCCCGCGGCGAACTACGGCAGCAAGGGTATGCCGACCAGCGGCGTGCGGATGGTCAACAACGACCATATTTCCGCGCTGTTCGTCGCGGCGGCCGAAGCGGTGGAGGAGGCGATCGTGAATGCGCTGGTCGCGGGCGGCGACGTCGAGTCGCGCGGGGCGCGGGTCGAAGGGATCGGGCCGGCGCGCTTGCTGGATGCGTTGCGCGAAGTGGGCTGGCGGCCGGGGCGTGGCGCGTGAGACGGCAAGCGCCGCTTCAATCGAAGCGGCGTAGCGCGGGACGGCGATGCGGCGACCGGCCGGACCGCGATCGGCCGGCCCCCCGTCCGCCCGCGCATGTCATGCATGCGGTGTGGGCGATGCGGGCCTGGCCGTGACGAGGTCGCGTCATGCTCAACTGCCGAAATAGATGTTGCAGAAGCTGACGGGGCCGACGCACGCGTTCGGGTCCTCCTGCTTCGATTGCGCACGATCGACGCGACCGGCGGCCTGGACCGCCTCGGCGCGGTTCGCCTGTTGCGGTGCGGCGTCTGCCGGCGCCGGCTGCGCGTGGGCGACGGCAGCGGTGAGCGACAGGGCAACGAGGGCGAGGTGCAGCGGCTTCATTTTGTTTCTCCTGGGTGAGTGCCAGTCTCGCTGGAAGTGAGGAAACTATAGGCTCGCACTGCTTAAAGATTAATCACCGGGGCTGTAGAGCTTATTTCCATCCGAAACAACGATCCCGTTGCGCGCACATCCATCCTCAATGGCGGTGCCGGTTGAACGGCGCGTCCTTGTCGAGCAGCGCGCTGCGCATGAAGTGCAGGCAGCCGACGATTCGCTGCATGTTGCGGCGCGCGTCGGGCACCGCGTACCACGCCTGCAGCGCGTGCTGCGCCGCGCGGATCGCGAGATTCACGGATTTCAGCGTGCGCGCATGGCGGGCGGGTGTCGGATCGTCGAAGAAGCGCGGCAGTTCGAGCAGCACCGCATCGATCGAACCGGTCCAGCGTAGCGTCTGCGGCGGTTTCGACGCGCGGAACGCGTGCACCTCGTCGCGCAGGTCGATCACGGCGTGGCCGACCTCGAGCGTCGACAGCATCCAGCGCAGTGCATCGCGATGCTGCCGCGTGCGGCGCACGAGCAGCGTACGCAATTGCGCCATCAGGTCGTGCGTGCTCGACTGGAAGCGCTGCGCGAGGCCGTTCGGCGCGCCTTCGCACGCAAGCGTCACCTGGCGGCGCAGGTCGTGCGCGATCCGGCCGGTGAGCCAGGGCATGTGGGTGGGGAACACGACGGCGAACACGAGCGAGCATGCGAGCATCGCGACGACGACCGCCAGCCCGTTGTTGATCAGCACTTCCGGCGTATACGCGATCGTGTTGTCGGGGCCCGCGAGCAGGCAGAAGAACACCGCGAAGCCGATCCCGTAGCCGGACAGGCCCGGCCGCATCGCGAGAAACGCGCCCAGGCCCAGCACGGGAGCCAGCACCGCGCACAGCAGCGGGAAGCCGTCGATGTTCGGATAGACGTAGCACAGGAACACATAGCCGACCGCGGTCGCGAACGCCGCGCCGACGCCCATCTGCGCGACGAACTTCGGCGCGCGCGGCGAGGTCGAGCTGAGTGCGCACGCGATCGCGGTGGCGATCACCGCGAGCGAGCCGCTCGGCCATTCGGACGCGATCCAGAACGCGCTCATCGCACCGACGGCGATCACCGTGCGCAGGAACGCGAAACCGACGAAGAACGAATTGGTTTTGACCGCGTAATGCGTGACCGAGCGCTCGAACGCGTGATCGTCCTGGTCGAGCGACGCGTAGGTGTCGACGTAGCCGAGATATTCGCCGATGAACCGGTACAGCAGCTCGATCGCGGTATCGAAGTCGAGCAGGCCGCCGGCCGCGTGGTCTTCGAGCGCCCGGCGCGACGCGCGCGCGGCCTTCGGCAGCGCGCCATGGAAGCGGCGCAGGTCGAGCAGCGCGCCGGTGGCCGGTGCGATGCCGCGCTGGCGTTCGTCGCGCAACGCGGCGAAGCGCAGCGCGAGCGCGTCGACGTGCGGCGCCAGCGCTTCGAGCACCGCGTCCGAGCGATTCGCGCGCAGCCGCTTGACGAGCTGGTGCAGCGCATGCAGCCGCGTGCATGCGTTCATGAACTCGCTGTTCAGCCGCGCGAGCCGGCGGCTGCGCGCGCGAATGTGCGGATCCTCGAACGACGCGAACGCGCGGTTCGCTTCGAAGCCGACGATGTCGTCGACGAAGTCGGCGAAGCGCCGTTCGAAATCGCCGCGTGCGACGTCGCCCGCCAGTGCGCCGGCCGTGAATGCCGCGAACGTCGCGTGGCGTGCGCTCAACGAACGCATCAGCGCCTTCGCGGAACTCAACGGCAGGATCAGCGCGCTGACCGCGCCCGAGCACGCGATGCCGAGCGCGACTTCCGCGGCGCGCGTGAGCGCCGACTGGAACAGCGTCTGCGGCGTCATCACGGCCGGCAGGCCGATCAGCGCGGCCGTGTAGCCGGCGAGCACGAAACCGTACCAGCGGAAGTGGCGGTTGCGCACCGCGAGTGCGATGCAGCCGCCGATCCACAGCGTGATGCCGGCCATGTACAGCTCGGGCTGCTGCGCGAACAGCCCGCCGAGCGCGAGCGCGCCGACGAGGCCGGCCGCCGTGCCGAGCACGCGGTAGAAGCTCTTCGCGAACACCATCCCCGACAGCGGCTGCATCAGCACGAACACGGTGGTCATCGCGGTGCGCGGCTGCGACATCTCCAGGCGCATCGCGATGCCCATCGCCAGCAGCGCCGCGAGCACGGTTTTCGCGAGGTGCAGCCAGATCAGCCCGTCGGTCGCGGCCCAGTCGCGCGCCGCGTTGCCGAGTGGATCGAGCCATGCTCTCCATCGTGCGGGTTCGATGGAAGGTCGCTCGATCGCAGGTTGTGGCTTCATGAAAAGAGGGCCCAGGGCCGACCGCGCAAGGTGCCGCGGTACGCCCGAACGGGTCCGTTCGACGGGTGAGGCGCCGATTGTAGGAGTGCGGCGCCCGCGCATTAACGCAGTTGCGGGGAAACGATAGTTGCAGCCGGAGTAACAATCTGTCGCATTCGGTGGAGGAAAATGACGGCTCCGCTACAGGTTGCTCACAGGAATGGATACCCTACAAAACATGCGGGTGTTTTCGCGCGTCGTCGAGACGGGCAGCTTCACCGCGGCCGCGCAATCGCTGAATTCGACCACGGGCGCGATGTCGCGCGCGGTATCGGAGCTCGAGGCGCGCCTGCGCACCCGCTTGATGAATCGCTCGACGCGCCGTCTCGCGCTCACGTCGGCCGGTGAAAACTATCTGCGGCGCTGCCGCCAGATCCTCGCCGACGTGGACCGCGCGGAAGAAGAGGCGAGCTGCGCGCACGAGCGCCCGGCCGGCGTGCTGCGCATGCACAGCTTCGCGAGCGTCGGCCATCACTACGTATTGCCCGCGCTGACGCGCTATCACGCGCAGTTCCCGGACGTCTCGATCGAGCTGTCGCTGTCGCAGCGCATGCCCGACCTGTTCGACGGCACGAGCGACATGGCCGTCGTCACCGCGTCGTCGCTGCCCGACTCGGAGCTCGTGTCGCACCTGCTCGGCTCGACGTTCAGCATTCTGTGCGCATCGCCCGATTACGTGAAACGGCACGGCGCGCCGGCCCGCCCGCGGGATCTCGCCGCGCACGCGTGCCTGACGCTGTGTACGCCGGCGTTCCCGACGCACGAATGGGTGCTCGAAGGGCCCGAAGGCGTGGAGCAGATCCACGTCACCGGGCCGGTGCAGACCAATACCGCCGAATCGCTCGCGCTCGCGATCCGCGACGGCATCGGGATCGGCATGCTGCCGGTGTATTCGGCGATCGACGCATTGCGCGACGGCACGCTCGTCCGTGTGCTGCCCACGCATATCCTGCAGAAGATGAACGTGCATGCGCTGTACCCGTCGCGCCGCTTCGTCGATGCGAAGGTGCGGACCTGGGTCGAGACGCTGCGTGCGCAGGTGCCGGGGATGATCGCGCGCGACGTCGAGATGCTGAACGCGATCGACCGCGAACCGCAGGCCGCCTGAACGCAGGCCATCGGAACCCCGCGCGCGCATCGGCGCGCGGCGGGTTGTTTCATGTCAATGCCGAAACCGCGTCGCTCGCCATGCATGCTGGATGCGAACGACGCGCGCCGTCACAGCGCGGGCTTGGCCGCCGCGCCCGATTCGGTTGCCGGCTCGCCGGCCGGGCCGTAAGCGGCCTGCGCCGCTTTCCTCGCGGCGACACGCTTCGCCTGCAGTCGTTCCTGCGCGGCCAGGATGTCGTCCGGATAGTTGCCGACTTCACCGCGCGCCGGGTTGTAGCCGACCGATTCGAGATCGATCAGTTCCTGCAGCACCTGCGCGCGCGTGATGGGCGACTTCGCCTGCTGGGCGAACGACAGGGCCGGTGCGGCGAGCAGGACGGCAGCGGCGGCGGTAACGACGAGCGATTTCACGAGGTTCTCCTGAATACGGGGTGGGTGACCGCAGCGGCGCGTGACGCGCGGCTGCGACCTTCGACGTCAGTCTACGTAGCGCTGCCACGCGCAAACACCCCGATTCCAGGAGGGCTGCTTTCCAGAAGAAACAACATTGACGGCGTGGCCCGCGGCGATCGCGCCCGTGAGCGAACATGGGCGCAGCGCAGGCGGGCGACGTGACGCGATGCCGGTCAGAACCGCGTGCGCATGCCGATCGTGCCGACCACCTGGTTCGCCGTGCTCGATGCGCCGCCCGACGTGTTGATGAACGCGTGGTAGCCGCGGCCGGACGCATGCTGGAACATCGCTTCCGCGTACAGGTCGGTGCGGCGCGACAGCTTGTACACGGCCTGCAGGTTGGCCTGATGCCATTTCGGGTCGGTGCCGTGCTTGCTGTCGGGATTCGACACGCTGGCGTCGGTATAGACATACGCCGCGCCGACGCTGACGGCCGGCGTGACCGCATAGCGCACGTTCACGTCGTAGTTGTTGAACGCGATCTGGCCGCTGGAGCCGAATGCACCCGTGTTGTCGTACTGCGAGCGCGTGTAGACGAAGCCGACGGTCGCCGGGCCGAACACGTAGCCGACGCCGCCGCCGTAGGTGCGCATGCGGTCCGAGCCGATCGACCAGCCACCCTGGTTCAGGCTCTTCGCCTCGGCCGAATCGAGCGCGCCCGGGCTCGCGCTCGTCGAGCCCTTCGTGCCGTTCATCTGCAGGTACGCGCCGGCCAGCTTCAGCGGGCCGTTCGTGTAGCTCGCGGCCACGCTGTACGCGCGGTTCGCGCTGAAGCTCGCCGAGTTGGAGAATGCGTACAGCGCGCCGACCTTGAAGCCCGCGATCGTGTCGCTCGTGTACTTGACCGCGTTGCTGATGCGCAGCGAGTGGTTCAGGTTGTCGTTGTCGAACGGATGCGCGAAGCCCGTATCGCCGAAATCGCCGGCCGTCGCGGACAGCGGCGCGACGAAGTCGACCATCGTGTCGTACTGGCGGCCGAGCGTCAGCGTGCCGTAGCCGGCCTGGCCGAGGCCGACATACGCGTGACGGCCGAACAGCTTGCCGTCCTGGCCGAGCCCGCCGTTGTTCGCGTTGAAGCCGTTTTCGAGCACGAACAGCGCCTTCAGGCCGCCGCCGAGATCCTCGGTGCCGCGCAGGCCGAAGCGGCTGCCGTTGATCGTGCCGGTCGTCATGCGCCATTGCGACCCGCCGTTTGCGTTGTTGGTATAGGCGATGCCGGCGTCGATCAGGCCGTACAGCGTGACCGAGCCTTGCGCGTGGGCGAGCGGCGCGAACAGGGCGGCGGCGCCCGCGCCGGCGATCAGGGTTTTTTTCATCGTGAAGCTCCTGCGTGTGGGACTGGAAACGAAAGTTCGGCGCAAGTATAGGAATGCGCGGCGTGCGCAAGGGCGTGGCGGCCGCGAGCGCACCGTTCCAGATCCGGCAAGAGTCGTTCACAAAACCGACACGCCGTGTGGCGCGCGCCGGGCAGGCGGTTCTTGCGTGACGACCGGCGAGCGGCGTCCGTCCGGCCCAGCCCGGCTGTCGTGCCGATGCAACATGCACGGCACGTGCGCGCGTCGCCGCTTTTCCTCCATACTGGTCGTCCGGACCGCACGGACGCCGACGCAGATCGCGCGGCCGTGTTCATGCATACGACCAGAGGCCTCCCCCATGAACCTGTTCAACGTACGCCTGCGTGGCCGCGACGGCCTGTTCACGATCGGCATCGACGCCGGCACGATCGCGCGCATCGACGCGCAAGCCGCACCGATCGCGTCGACGAATCCCGACCATATCGATGGCGGCGGCCGTCTCGCGATTGCGCCGCTCGTCGAGCCGCATATCCACCTCGATGCCGTGCTGACGGCCGGAGAGCCCGCGTGGAACATGAGCGGCACGTTGTTCGAGGGCATCGAGCGCTGGGCCGAGCGCAAGGCGACGATCACGCACGACGACACGAAGGCGCGCGCGCATGCGGCGATCGGCATGCTGCGCGACCACGGGATCCAGCACGTGCGCACGCACGTCGACGTGACCGATCCGACGCTCGCCGCGCTGAAGGCGATGCTGGAAGTGAAGGACGAGGCGCGCGGGCTGATCGACCTGCAGATCGTCGCGTTCCCGCAGGAAGGCATCGAATCGTTCGACGGCGGCCGCGCGCTGATGGAGCAGGCGATCGAGCTCGGCGCGGACGTCATCGGCGGGATTCCGCATTTCGAGAACACGCGGGAGCAGGGCGTCAGCTCGATCCGCTTCCTGATGGATCTCGCGGAACGCACGGGCTGCCTCGTCGACGTGCACTGCGACGAGACCGACGATCCGCATTCGCGCTTTCTCGAAGTGCTCGCGGAAGAAGCGCGTGTGCGCGGCATGGGGGCGCGCGTCACCGCGAGCCACACGACCGCGATGGGTTCGTACGACAATGCGTACTGCTCGAAGCTGTTCCGGCTGCTGAAGCGAGCGGGGCTGAACTTCATCTCATGCCCGACCGAGAGCATCCATCTGCAAGGGCGCTTCGACACGTTTCCGAAGCGGCGCGGCGTCACGCGGGTCGCGGAGCTCGACCGTGCCGGGATCAACGTGTGCTTCGGGCAGGATTCGATCAAGGATCCGTGGTATCCGCTCGGCAACGGCAACATCCTGCGCGTGCTCGATGCGGGCCTCCATATCTGCCACATGATGGGGTATCAGGATCTGCAGCGCTGTCTCGACTTCGTGACCGACCACAGCGCGACGACGATGCATCTCGGCGATGGCTACGGCATCGCGGTCGGGCGGCCGGCCAATCTCGTCGTGCTCGACGCGGACAGCGACTACGAAGCCGTGCGCCGGCAGGCGAAGGCCACGCTGTCGATGCGCCACGGGAAGATCATCATGCGGCGCGAGCCGGAGCGCATTACGTATCCGGATTGACGAAGCATGACGGGCCGCCACGGCCCGTCATGCTTCAAATAGTCGGAAAATGCATGAGTTGATCAGAAAAATACGTTTGTCTCATGATGGGCGCACGCCTACGATGCGGTTCTGACGATGGCGCGCGTATTGCGCGCCGTCCCTTCGATCCTCGTTCGCCGACCCCATGCGCCTCGATCTTCCATCCGCTCCCGCTTCGTCTTCGCCGGCCGCCAGCCCGTTCGCGCGCATGGCCGTCGTCACGGTCCTGACCGGCATCGGCGCGGGTCTCGGCGGCATGCTGCTCGCGTTGCTGCTGCATGCGATCCAGCACGTCGCGTACGGCTACAGCATCGCGCACGTGATCGGGTCCGAGAGCTTCCTCGCTGGCGTGACCGCGGCCGATCCGCTGCGCCGGCTCGCGGTGCTGGCCGTCTGCGGACTCGTCGCCGGCGGCGGCTGGTGGGCGCTTTACCGGTATGGCCGGCCGCTCGTCAGCATCCGTCGCGCGGTGTGCGCGGCCGATCCGCGGATGCCGTTCGTCAGCACGACGGTTCACGCGCTGCTGCAGATCGTCACCGTCGCGCTCGGCTCGCCGCTCGGCCGCGAAGTCGCGCCGCGCGAGATCGGTTCGCTGCTCGCGGGGCGGTTTGCCCATGCGGCGGGACTCACGCCCGACGATTGCCGGCTGATGGTCGCGTGCGGCGCCGGCGCGGGGCTCGCGGCCGTCTACAACGTGCCGCTCGGCGGCGCGATCTTCGTGCTCGAGGTGCTGCTCGGCACGTTCGAGCTGCGTGCGCTGATCGTGGCGGTCGTGACGTCCGCGATCGCGGCGATCGTCGCGTGGATCGGCCTCGGCAACGAGCACCAGTACACGGTGCCGGCGTTCGTGCTGAGCACGCCGCTCGTCGCATGGTCGGTCGTCTGCGGGCCGCTGTTCGGCTTCGCCGCGTACGGTTTCGTGCGGCTCACGACCGCGGCGCGCGCGAACACGCCGAAGGACTGGCGGCTGCCGGTGTTCGCGCTGCTCAACTTCGCGGTGATCGGCTTGCTCGCGATCGGGTTTCCGCAACTGCTCGGCAACGGCAAGGGCCCGGCGTCGCTGGGCTTCGACGGCACGCTGACGACCGGTCTTGCCGCGGCGTTGCTGGTGCTGAAGGTGCTGGTCGAAGCCGGCAGCCTGCGGGCCGGCGCGGAAGGCGGGCTGCTGACGCCGGGTCTCGCGAACGGCGCGCTGCTCGGGGTCGTGCTCGGCGGGCTGTGGAGCGCCGTATGGCCGGGCGCATCGCTCGGCGGATGCGCGCTGATCGGCGCGACCGCGTTTCTCGCCGCGTCGATGCAGATGCCGATCACGGCCGTCGTGCTGATGCTCGAATTCACGCGCGCGAATCACGACTGCCTCGTGCCGATGTTGCTCGCCGTGGCCGGTTCGCTCGTGGCGTACCGGTTCGCGCAGCGGGTGGCGGAGGGGCGTGCGCGGGCGATCGCAGCTGTCAGCACGCTGGAGGCGGTTGCCCGCTAGCCGGGCTCACGGCCGGCCACATCCAGGGTACTGGCGAGCGCGACGAACCGCACCACGACTTGGCGTGTTCGGCGGGCGTCGCATGGATACTGGAAGGGCACGGGGCGCGCGCGTAATTCCCTTTTGAAGTGGATTAGAACCGAACATCTCGCGGTAAGACCCAACAATCGGGGATTATATTTCTTGAGCGTATCTCGCTCATAACTCTATAATATTGTGAGTTATCAGAGATAAAGCATTCTAAGATCCACTATGTTGGAATTAAGTTTCCGCAAGCCCGACGAAATCGTCACCCTCCTTTGTGCGCGGCTTCGCACGGAGCGGCTCGCGTTGCAACTGACGCAGAGCGACGTAGCCGCGCGTGCCGGCGTCGGTGCCAATACCGTGTCCAATCTCGAAGCTGGCCGCAATGTGAGCCTCGAGACGGTAATCCGTGTAGCGATGGTTCTGGGACGCAGCAAGGAACTCGAGGGACTTTTCCTGCCGAAGCTCGATAGCCTGGAAGACGTTCACCGGTATGAAAAAAGTGCCAAACGCCGGCGCGTCAAGAGGGGTAACCAGAAATGATCGAGCGGATCGATGTCTACTACGACGGCTGGGGGGAACACTGGCTGTGGGGATCGATGGTTTCCACGACCGCGATCACGGGGCGCCCGTTGGTCGTATTCGAATATAGCGACGACGCGCGCAAGAGGGGGCTGGAACTGTCGTCTTATGCGCTCCCATTGCATGGGGCGAGGCTGCGCAAGGACTTTCCGGCCCACCAGCTTGGATTGCCCGGACCGGTCTATGACGCGTTGCCCGATGGATGGGGCATGTTGCTGATGGACCGCTTGTTCAAACGCCGCGGTCTCAACGCCGCACGTATCGGGCCGCTGGAGCGATTGGCTTACATTGGCAACCATGCAATGGGCGCCCTGTCGTTCGAGCCCGTCGCGCCCGAGATCCTGGCGCCGCAGCAGGATATCCCCCTCGCTCGGCTTGCGGCCGAGGTACAGGAAGTTCTCGATGGCGAGGGTGGCGAATTCCTTCATCAATTGCTGCAGGTCGGTGGCTCTCCGCAAGGCGCCAGGCCAAAGGCCCTGGTCTATCGTGATCCGCGGTCCGGCGTATTTACCACGGCCGCGGTGGCAGGCTTTGAAGCGTGGTTGGTCAAGTTCCCGGCTCGGCAAGAGCATCCCGAGGTGTGTGCGATCGAAATGGTCTACGCCGAGTGCTTGCGCATGTGCGGCATCGAGACCCCGGACACGCTGCATTTCAATTTGCCTGACGGGATGGCGGCATTTGCGTCCCGGCGTTTCGATCGACTGGACGGTCTGCGCGTGCCCATGCAAAGCGTTGCCGCGTTCACCGGCGCCGATTACAAAACGCCGGGTGCGCTGGATTACGTGAATTTCTTGCGCGCCACTCACATGTGCACCAACGACGTACGCGAGAAGGCGCGGGCGTTTGAACGGGCTGTCTTCAATGTCGCATTCAACAATCGCGACGATCATCCGAAGAACTTCGCGTACGTCATGTCGCGATCCGGCGAGTGGAAGCTCGCGCCGGCCTACGACGTGACATTCTGCGAGGGGCCGGGCGGTTACCACCAAATGGACGTCATGGGCGAGGCGCTGCGGATCGACCGAGCCGCATTGCTCGGACTGGCAAAGGAAGCGGAGCTTCCCGCAGCCGCTGCCGGCGACATGATCGACGGAATGTGCGGCGTGGCCAGCCAGTTTTCGACCATTGCGAAGTGCCGCTACGAGGGGATCATCACCGAAGACACCCTCATGGACATCCAGCGCCGAATCGACGAGAACGTTGCGCTGCTGCACTAGGGGCTCGGCATGCGCGACATCATGGGGTATTGCGTGACGACGATGCTGTTCTCGGGCGTCGTGTTCGTCGGGGCGATGTATCTGTTCTGACGACGTGAGGCGAGAGGCGGGCGGGGCTGAGCCCACCTCCCGCCAGCTTGATTCCAGCCTGCCTGTCAGCCGCGCGACCGCGCGTCGGCGCGCTCGTGCCCGTGACGCAACGCGAGGCTCGCGACCGCCGCGACGACGAGCGCGGCTGCCAGCAGCGTCAGCCCGTTCTTCGCGTTGCCGGTTGCCTGTTCGATCGCGCCGACGACGGTCGGCCCGACGAAGCCGCCGAGCAACCCGCACGTATTCACGAGTCCGAGCCCGCCGGCCAGTGCGCTGCCCGCGAGGCGCGACGCCGGAAACGTGAACACGATCGACTGCACGACGAAGAACATCGACGCGGCCACGCACACGCAGAGCAGCCCCGCCACCGGAGACGCATGCGCGGCGCCGACCATCCCGGCCGCCATCACGACGAGCCCCGCGCACAGCATCCGCCGCGAATGACGCGATTCGCGTGCGAAGCGCGGCAGCGTCCCGGCCCCGAGCGCGGCGGCGAGCCAGGGCAACGACGTCAGCAACCCGACCGCCACCGGCGAAAGACGTCCCGACGCGCCGATGATGCCCGGCAGGAAGAGGATCACCGTGTAGATGGTCAACTGGTGGCAGAAGTACACGAAGATCGCGAGCCAGATCTGCGGATCGCGCAGCGCGGCGCCGAATGCATGGCCGCCGTGCGCGGCGACGCCCGCGTCCTGTTCGGCCGCGAGCTTCCGCTCGAGCGCGCGGCCGGTTTCCGGCGCGAGCCACGGCGCGGCGCTCGGACGGTCCGGCAACCGTGCCCACACGACGAACGCGAGCAGGATCGCCGGAATGCCTTCGACGACGAACAGCCATTGCCAGCCGTGGAAGCCGAACGTGCCGTCGAGCTCGATCAGCGCACCGGCGAGCGGCCCGCCGACGATGTTGGCGATGCACACGCCGAGCAGGAAGTAGCCGGTCGCGCGCGCACGCTCCTCGCGGCCGAACCAGTACGTCAGATACAGCATCACGCCCGGAAACAGGCCGGCTTCGGCCACGCCGAGCAGCAGGCGCATCACGTAGAACGACGTCTCGCCGCGGACGAACGCCATCGCGACCGACAGCGCGCCCCAGGTGATCATGATCCGCGTGATCCAGAAGCGCGCGCCGACGCGATGCATGATCAGGTTGCTCGGGATCTCGAAAAGCGCGTAGGTCAGGAAGAACAGCCCCGCGCCGAGCCCGTACGCGGCCGACGAAATGCCGAGATCGACCCCCATCGAATGTTTGGCGAACGCGATGTTGGTGCGGTCGAGAAAGCTGATCACGTACGCGGCGATCAGCAGCGGCATGAGTTTGCGGAACAGCAGCCGGTTCAGCGACGCGTGCGCGTCGCCGGCGGCGGAAGGCAAGGCCTGGGCGTGATGAGTGGACATGCGGACGACTCCGGTAAGGGCGAACCGGCGCGCACGGCAAGCACGGCGCGCCGCGTTCGGCAAATGCCGCTGCGGTCGCAGCGGATGGGCAGACGACGGAGCCGCGCCGGCGGCGCTCGAATGGAGCGGGGCGATCAAGGGCGCCTTGTCACTGCGCTTGCGGATGCTGCTGTTGGGGAATGGCCCGGCGCTCAGAAATTCACCGCGTCCCCGCCCTTGAGCGCGAGCATCGCGCGCGCCTCGGCCGGCGTCGCGATCTCGAGCGACAGGCCTTCGAGCACCTGGCGCATTTTCAGGACCTGGGCGGCGCTCGATTCCGCGAGCTTGCCGGGCGCGATCCACAGCGAATCCTCGAGCCCGACCCGTACGTTCGCGCCCTGCGCGGCGCCGATCGTCGCGAGCGGAATCTGGTTGCGCCCGGCGCCGAGGATCGACCACACGTAATCGGCGCCGAACAGGCGGTCGGCCGTGCGGCGCATGTGCATCAAATCCTCCGGATGCGCGCCGATCCCGCCGAGCAGCCCGAACACGCTTTGCACGAAGAACGGCGGCTTCGCGAGCCCGCGATCGACGAAATGCGCGAGGTTGTACAGGTGCGAGATGTCGTAGCACTCGAATTCGAACCGCGTGCCGTTCGCGCCGCAGCGCGTGAGGATCGTCTCGATGTCCGCGAACGTGTTCTTGAACACGAGATCGCGGCTTTTCTCGAGATGCTCGCGCTCCCACGGATGCTTCAGCTCGCGAAAGCGCTCGAGCATCGGGTACAGCCCGAAGTTCATCGAGCCCATGTTCAGCGACGCGATCTCGGGCTGGAAGTGCAGTGCGGGTTGCAATCGTTCGTCGACCGTCATGTGCGGGCTGCCGCCCGACGTGAGGTTGATCACCGCGTCGGTCTGCGCCTTGATGCGCGGCAGGAATTCGGCGAACACGGCTGGATCCTGCGTCGGCCTGCCGTCGGACGGGTTGCGTGCGTGCAGGTGCAGGATCGCCGCGCCGGCCTGCGCGGCCGCGACCGCGGCCGTTTCGATTTCGTGCGGCGTCACGGGCAGGTACGGCGACATCGACGGCGTATGGATCGCGCCGGTCGGCGCACAGGTGATGATGACTTTGCGAGCGTTTGCCACGGATGGATTCCTTTCGATGAACGGTGCAGGGGGGGCTCAGAGCACTTCGACGTTGCCGCAGACGGAGATCGCCTGGCCCGTGATCCCGTGCCCGCCCGGCGAACACAGGAACAGCGCGGTCGCGGCGATTTCGGCCGGATCGGTCATGCGCCGCAGCGAGATCTTCTCGAGATAGCGCTTTTCCATTTCTTCGTAGCCGATGCCGAGCTGCTGCGCGCGCGCCTCGATCACGCGGCGCATTCGCGGGCCGCGCACGATGCCGGGCTGGATCGCGTTCACGCGGATGCCGAGCGGCCCGAGTTCGATCGCGAGGCTCTTCACGAGGCCGACCACCGCCCATTTGGTGGCCGCGTACGGCGTGCGGAACGCGTAGCCGAGCCGGCCGGCGACCGACGACAGCGCGATGATCGCGCCGCCGTGTTTCGACTCGCGCAGCAGCGGCACCGCGCGGCGGGCGAACTGGAATTGCGCGTTCAGGTTGATCGCGACGGTCTGCTCCCACTGCACGGGGTCGATTTCGTCGATGCCGCCGGTCGGGCCGGCGATGCCCGCGTTGTTGACCAGCACGTCGAGGCCGCCGAGCGTGGTCGACACGTCGGCGAACACGCGCTCGACGGCGGCCGGGTCGGATACGTCGGCGAGCGTTGCACCGATCGCACTGGCCGCGGCGCGCGGCGGCCGGTCGGCGAGCGCGGCGATCGCGGCTTGCGACGCGTCGCACACGTGCACGCGCGCGCCGCATTCGGCGAACGCGTCGGCGATTTCGAGGCCGATACCCGACGCGCCGCCCGTCACGAGGACGCGCAGGCCGTCATAGGGTTTCAGTAGTTCGGAAGCTGTCATGCCGGGTCGTCTCCATCGTTGGTGTAGTGGGATGGCGGCCGCTCGTGCGGCGGGCGGCCGTGGCAAGCGGTCGCTACGGTTTCGCGTTCACGGTCCGCGGTGTCTGTTCGGCCCGCAGCGTCTCGGCGAGATCGTGCGCGGCGCCGCCGATGTCGAGCGCGATGCCGGCCCGCACGCCCGCGCCGTCGCGCCGTTCGAGCGCATCGACGATCGCGCGGTGCGCATCCATCGAGCGCCGCATGTGCGGGATGTCGAGCGCGACCATCTTGAGGAACGGGCCGACGCGCATCCACAGGTTCTCGACGATCGCGAGCGTGTTTTCGCTGGCGCCGTGCGCGTAGATCGCGCTGTGGAACGCGAAATTGCTTTGCAGGTAGGCGCGCGAGCGGCCGGCCTCGGCGTGTGCCTGCATCGTTTCGCAGGTCTTGCGCACGGCCGCGATCTGCGCGTCGGTCATTCGGGCGCACGCGCGCTCGGCGATGCAGCCTTCGAGCGCGATGCGCACGTCGCGCAGTTCGTCGAGCATGTCGAGCGTCATCGGTGGGACGACGAGCGCCCGATTCGGGCCGTCGACCAGCGCGCGTTCGGCGCGCAGCCGCGTGAGCGCGGCACGCACGGGCATCGTCGACGAGCCGACCGCCTCGGCGACGCTGCGCAGGCTCAGCGCCTGGCCAGGCGCGAAGCGGCCGCTCATCAGCGCTTCGCGCAGTTGCTGGTAGACCTTGTCTCCCATCGTTTCCTGTTCGATGGCTTTCAGGGCGGGGGGAACGATACGAGGCGGCAAGGCGGGGTTCTCCTGGGTTTGATCTGCGATCTGTGATCACACTGTCGATGGGTGAAGTCTTGACGATCGGGGGAGCCGAGTCAAGTCGAACGGGATCGGGGAAAACGAGGAGGCGGGTGGGCGAACAGGCTCGCAGACCGATGCGTATCCAGTCGCTCTTTCTTGTCGAAACCCTTCCATTCAGGGCCGCGACAGTCGGCAATACTTTTCCACGTCAAGGTTCGATCCGGGTCTCGCGGCACGGGCCGCGCGTTGCGCAACATCGATCGGGATGGCATGGAGCCGAGCCACGCTATTCAACGGGCGCACATGTTACGACCATTGCTACTTCAACGAGCCGGGCGCGCGGTATCGTACCGATCGCGCAAACTTTTGGAGCTTGTCATGAGGGGAGTCCGGATCGCTGCCGCGTTCGCGTGCATCGCGTTTCAACCGGCGATGGTCGTGGCGAAGGACGCCGCACAGCCGTCGCCCGAAGCCGGCTCACGGACTTACCTCCAGGACTTCAAGGACATGGTGCTCGCGGAGTGCCTGGCTACCGCTTACAAGCACGAGCCCGGCGCGAGCACGGACATCGGCAGCAGCGCCAGCGCGTTGCGCGACTGGACCTACTACGACATGGAACGTGCGCCGGACGTGATTCACGCGCTGGTCGCGAAGTCTCTGGCGCGCGACTATCGGAATCCGATTGTCGAATCCGAAGTCCGGGATGTGAAGTTCGACTTCCTGAAGTGCCTCGATCTGTATCACGGCAAGGAACTGGACGCTGCGGCGAAGAAGCTCGTATTGCGCCCGAACGGTACCTACCGGGCCGAGCATTCCCCAAAGCCGCGGTAGCGATCAAACGCCGCTGCGCAATGCAGCCGCGCGCCGCGCGTCATTTCCCCGGCGCTATTCAAGCGTGCGGATCGAATTGCTGATGCCGCGCGCGCAGTCGATCACCGCCGGCGCGAGCTTGCGGCGCGCGTCGTCGAACGTCCAGCGGCTCGTCGGCGCGACCACGTGCACGGCCGCGACCGGCTGTCCCTGACTGCCGAGCACCGGTGCGGCGATCGACATGTCGCCGATGAACAATTCTTCCTGGTTGGTCGCGTAGCCTTCGCGCCGCGCGCCATCGAGCAATGCGACGAGATCGTCGAGCGCCGTGACCGTGCGCGGCGTATGCGGCGTGCGCACCATGCCGTCGAGCCGCGCGCGCGCATCGTCCGGCGGCAACGCGCTCAGGAACGCACGGCCGGAGCCCGTGCAATACATCGGGATACGGCTGCCGATCGGCATGTGGATCGGCACGAACTTGGTGGACACGAAACGCGCGACGTACACCATTTCATCCTCGTCCGGCTCGGTGAGGTTGGTGGTTTCGCCGGTCAGGTTCGTGAGCTCGGACAGGAACGGATTCGCGACGTCGATCAACGTGTCGGCCGCGAGATAGTTGAAGCCGATCCGCATTACGTGCGGCGTGAGCTGGTAACGCCGCGTGACCGGATGCTTGCGGATGTAGCCGAGCTTCTCGAGCGTGTAGACCATCCGCTGCGCGGAGCTTTTCGTCATCCCCGCCGCGTCGGCCACTTCCGCCAGCGTCATCGTGCGCCGCTTCGCGCTGAACGCGCGCAGCACGTTCAGCCCTTTTTCCAGCGACTGGTTGAACAGCAGATCGTTTGCTTGGTCGGGCAAGGTGTCCATGGCGAGGGGCGCGAGCGATTCGATATCGCATCATATCGTATCGAATATCGATACGCAAAAATCTGTTTGCGATATTTTTGATTCGTTCTAAGATCGGGTCATCGTCGCAGTGTCGATCAGCGGCCGGCCGGCGCATCGGATTATTCGAGAAGGAGTCACCATGGTTCCATTCATCAAGCGGTTCGGCGCACTGGCCGCCGGTTTCGCCACCTGTATCGCACTCTCCACTGCTTCGGCGAGCGCCGTTGCCGCGGAGCCCACGCTGAAGGTCGGCGCGACGGCCACCGGCGTGCCGTTCACGTTTCTCGACGTCAAGAGCAATTCGATCCAGGGGATGATGGTCGATGCGATCACCGCGGCCGGGAAGTCGGCCGGGTTTCGCGTCGACGTGCAGCAGACCGTGTTCTCCGCGCTGATCCCGTCGCTCACCACGCAGAAGATCGACATCATCTCGGCCGCGATGCTGAAGACGCCGGCGCGCCAGCAGGTCGTCGATTTCTCCGACACCATCTACTCGTTCGGCGAAGGCCTGATCGTGAAGGCCGACGACCCGGGCCGCTACACGTCGATGGACGATTTCAAGGGGCAGGCGGTCGGCGCGCAGGTCGGCACGGCGTTCGTCGATGCGCTCAACAAGAAGGGCATCTTCAAGGAAGTCCGGACCTACGATTCGATCGCCGACATCATGCGCGACGTCGCGCTCGGGCGCATCAAGGCCGGCTTCGCGGACCAGCCGATCGTCGCGTACCAGATCGAGCACGGCGTCAATCGCCAGGTGCGGCTCGTGCCCGAATACCAGAGCGTCGTGAAGGGGCAGGTGTGCTTCATCGTGCGCAAGGGCGACACCGCCATGCTCGAACAGCTCAACGGCGCGATCCGCAAGATGAAGAGCGACGGCACGCTGCAGCAGATCCTGCAGAAGTGGCACATGAGCTGAGCGTCCGCGCCCAAGTTCCGACCGGTATCGCCCGCACGTCGCGGGCATCCACGGCGGCGCGCCGTCCGGGCGTCGCATAGGAGACCTCATGTTTTTCCAGAACGCGATCGATTTCCTGCCGATCCTGCTGAAGGGCGCGGTGGTCACGATCGAGATCACCGCATGCGCGTTCGTGCTCAGCTCGGTGCTCGGGCTGATCCTCGCATTGCTGAAGGTGTCGCGCAATCGGGCCGTATCGACGGCCGGCAGCACGATCATCAACGTGATCCGCGGGCTGCCGATCATCGTGCAACTGTTCTACATGTACTTCGTGCTGCCCGATCTCGGCGTGCAACTGTCGGCGTTCCAGGCTGGCGTGCTGGGCCTCGGCATCGCGTATTCGGCGTATCAGGCCGAGAATTTCCGCGCCGGCATCGAGGCGATCGACCGCGGCCAGATCGAAGCCGCGCACGCGATCGGCATGCGTGGGCCGATGATCATGCGGCGCGTGGTGCTGCCGCAGGCGTTCCGCATCGCGCTGCCGCCGTACGGCAACACGCTGGTGATGCTGCTGAAGGATTCGTCGGTCGCGTCGACGATCACGGTCGCCGAGATCACGCGCGCCGGCCAGCTGATCGCGTCGTCGACGTTCCAGAACATGAGCGTCTACACGCTCGTCGCGCTGCTGTATCTCGCGCTCGGCCTGCCGCTGATGTTCGGCGTGAACCGGCTCGGCAAGCGGCTCGCACTGAGGAGAGGCGCATGATCCGGATCGATTCGATACACAAGCGGTTTCAGCAGCACGCGGTGCTGAAGGGCGTGAGCCTCGACGTGCGGCAGGGGGAGGTCGTGTGCCTGATCGGGCCGTCGGGTTCCGGCAAGTCGACCGTGCTGCGCTGTATCAACGGCTTCGAGACCTACGACGAAGGGTCGATCACGATCGACGGCGTGAAGGTCGACGCGCATTCGAAGCGGATCCACGAATTGCGAATGCGGGTCGGCATGGTGTTCCAGCGCTTCAACCTGTTCGCGCACCGCACCGCGCTCGAGAACGTGATGGAAGGGCCCGTGCACGTGCGGCGCATGCCGGCCGCGCAGGCGCGCGAGCAGGCCCGCGCACTGCTCGACAAGGTCGGGCTCGCGCACCGGATGAATGCGTATCCGTCGGAGCTGTCGGGCGGGCAGCAGCAGCGCGTCGCGATCGCGCGCGCGCTCGCGATGGAGCCGCAGGCGATTCTGTTCGACGAGCCGACGTCGGCACTCGACCCCGAGCTCGTCGGCGAAGTGCTCGGCGTGATGCGCGGGCTCGCTCGCGACGGGATGACCATGGTGGTCGTCACGCATGAAATGGCATTCGCACGCGAGGTGGCCGATCGCGTGTGCTTCCTGCACGACGGCACGATCTGCGAGAGCGGACCGGCGCGCGACGTGCTCACGCAGCCGACGCATCCCCGTACGCAGGAATTCCTGCGCCGCTTGCTGGCGTCGGACGGCGCCGACCACCCGGATCGAACATGAGCGCAACGAACGCGGCACCCGGATGGCCCGGCTCGCGGTGGCCGGATTCGCTGTGGGCGGCGACCGCCGCGCCGGCGCCCGATACGCCCGCGCTCGACGCGTCCGCGTCGTGCGACGTGGCGATCGTCGGCGCCGGCTTCACCGGCCTGTCGACCGCACTTCATCTGGCCGAACGCGGCGTGAACGTCCGCGTGATCGACGGCGCGCAGCCGGGGTGGGGCGCGTCGGGCCGCAACGGCGGGCAGGTGATTCCCGGGCTGAAATACGACCCCGACGAACTGGTGCGCCGGTTCGGCGACGCGGCCGGCGAGCAGCTTGCCGGCATCGTCGGCGGCGCGGCCGACACGGTGTTCGACCTGATCGCGCGGCACGCGATCGACTGCGATGCGCGTCGCGAAGGCTGGATCCAGCCGGCGCCGACCGCCGCGATGCTCGATACGGTCGCGCGCCGCGCGCAGCAATGGGCCGCGCGCGGCGCGCCGGTCGACGTGCTCGGCCGCGACGACGTCGCGCGGCGGCTCGGCACGCCAGCGTATGCGGGCGGCTGGATCGATCGCCGCGCGGGCAGCGTGCAGCCGCTCAGCTATACGCGCGGCCTCGTGCGCGCAGCGCAGGCAAGCGGAGCCGTCGTGCACGGGGCGACCCGCGCCGTCGGGCTGACGCGGGCCGACGGCCGCTGGCGGATCGCGACGTCCGGCGGCGCGACGCTGTCGGCGGAGCGCGTCGTGATCGCGACCAACGGCTACACGGACGGGCTGTGGCCCGGCTTGCGCCAGTCGGTGATCGCCGCGAACAGTTTCATCGTCGCGACGGAACCGCTCGCGCCGGCGCTTGGCCGCGACATCCTCGCCGGCGGCGAGGTCGCATCGGATGCGCGGCGCCTGCTGCTGTACTTCCGCCGCGACGCGGCCGGGCGCCTGCTGATGGGCGGCCGCGGCCCGTTCGCCGACCCGCGCGCGCCGAGCGACTGGCGCCATCTCGAACGCGCGACGACGCTGCTGTATCCGCAACTGAAGGGTGTCCGGTTCGAATACCGCTGGGCGGGGCGCGTCGCGATCACCGCGGATTTCCTGCCGCACGTGCACGAGCCCGCGCCGGGCGTGACGATCGCGCTCGGCTACAACGGCCGCGGCATCGCGATGGCGACGACGCTCGGCAAGCACCTGGCCGCGCATCTGTCGGGCGATGCGCAACTGCCGCTGCCGTTGCGCGTCACGCCGATCCGGCCGATTCCGTTGCACGGGCTGCAGCGCTTCTACATCGCGGCCGGGGTCGCCTGGTATCGGTTGCTCGACAGCCTGTCGTGACGCAGGCGCGACAAGATCGCCGTCCAGGTCGCCATCCGTCGTCCGATCGGGCAGAATCGGCCAGCCCAGTTTCCACCGACGGATGCCGGATGACCGAACCGAATGACCCGACCCAATCGCCTGGCCGCCGCGCTTACGCGAGCTTCGCGCAACGCTATGCGGACATCGCGCCGACCAAGGCGCACAACGCGCTCTACGAGCGTCCGGCCACCCTGGCGCTGCTCGGCGACGTGGACGGCCTGACGGTGCTCGATGCCGGCTGCGGGCCCGGCATCTGCAGCGCGCACCTCGCCCAGGGCGGCGCGACCGTGCATGCGTTCGACGTGACGCCCGAGATGGTTGCGCTCGCGCGAACGCGCTGCGCGGGGCTCGCGGTCGACGTCACGGAAGGCGATCTGGAGGCGCCGCTCGCGTGGCTGCCCGACGCGTCGGTCGACAAGGTGCTGTGCTCGCTCGCGCTCGACTACGTGCGCGACCTCGCACCGACGCTGCGGGAATTCCGGCGTGTCGCGCGTCCGGGAGGAACGCTCGTGTTCTCGATGGCGCATCCGATGCGCGACTGGATGGACGAACGCACGCGCGGCGACGGCACGTACTTCGACACTTCGCGTTTCGGTTTTCACTGGTCGGGGTTCGGCAAGCCGAGGCCGTACGTCGAAGCATGGCGGCGGCCGCTCGCCGACATCCTGAACGCGGTCGCCGACGGCGGCTGGCGGCTCGACCGCTTCGTCGAACCGAAGCCGCTGCCGGAAATGAAAGCCGTGTCGGAACGGCTTCATGCGGAGCTGTCGCTCGCGCCGGCGTTTCTCTGCATTCGCGCGTGCTGCTGACGCGGCGCTGCGCTCGGCCGGCGTTCAGCGCTGCGGCGGCGGGTCCGTCAGCGTGCCGAGAAACGCTTCGATATCCTTGATGTCCTGCGCCGTCATCGCAGGCTTGTCGCCCGGCTTGCGATCGAACGGCGCGTCGGTCACGTCGACGTTCGCGCGATATTTCGGCGGGATGTCGTCGTATTCGTCGACCTTGCCGTCCGCGCCACGCGCATAGAACTTCTGCGGCGAGATGCTGCGCTCGTTGTAGAACGCCATCACCTGGTCGAGCGTATGGAATACGCCGTTGTGGAAGAACACGTGGCGCGTCGCCGCGTTGCGCAGCGTCGGCGTCAGGAACATCCCGCAGTACTGCGTCTGGTCCTTCAGGTCGTCGCGGAACGGCCCGCACACGCCGAGATCGTAGAACGCCGGGTTGCGGTTCTGCGCGAGCGCCCGGTTGCGCGGCGCGCCGAGCGCCTCGTACTGGTAATCGGTAAACATCGGCGGCAGCCCGTCCTTGCCGGGTTTCGACAGGTGGCAGCCCGCGCAATTCGCCTTGTCCGGATCGTTGAACAGGCGCAGCCCGCGCAATTCGGCCTGCGTGAGGCGCGCGCGGCCTTCGAGCCAGCGGTCGTACTTGCTGTCGTACGGATGGAACGACGGATCCTCGACCTGGTAGCGCGCGATCGCGAACATCGCTTCCGATACCGCGAGCTGCGGCGTGGAGAACACGCGCGCGCCGAACAGTTGCTCGAACTGCGCGCGATGCGACGACTGCGCGAGCTTGCGCGCGACGTCGTCGATGCTCGCGTTCGCCATCTCGACCGGATTCAGCAGCGGCCCGAACGCCTGTTGCTGCAGCGTATCGGCGCGGCCGTCCCAGAACATCCCGCCCTGCGGCACGAGCTGCGGCGCCGCCGACGTGCCGGCCACCTTCTGCGCCTTGACGACGCCGGCCGCCGCCGCGGCCTGCTGCGCGACGCTCGGCGCGGCGTCGTTCTCGCCGGCATCGGGGCCGATGCTGAAATTCGGCTGACGGTACAGGTACATCAGCGACGGCGGCGGACGATAGCCCTGCTGCGTCATCGCGAGGCCGCCCGGCTGCACGTCGAGCGCGTTCGGCGGGCCGTACGCGTGATCGGGGCTGTGACACGACGCGCAAGACTGCTTGCCCGACGCCGACAGCGACGGATCGTGGAACAGCGCGCGCCCGAGCTGCGCGACCGCCGACAACGGCTGCGCGGCAGGCCGCTGGAGCACGACCGGATGCGGGTTCGCGCCGGTCCAGTCGGCGACCGCGGTGCCGATCGCCGCCGGCACCTGCGCGGGAAACGCGATCGCGAACGCGCCATAGCCGAGCACGGCCGCGCCGAGGACGAACGCCGCGCGGCGCAGCACGCGGGAAGGGGCGCGCGGCGCGGGCGTGCCGGACGCATCGGGAGATGGAAACGCGGGGCGAGCTGTCATGCTGTCGGTCGAAAATCGGGCGCCGCACGAGGCGGCGCGTTAAATGGAAACGGCCGGCGCGCGATGCGCCGGCCATGCGTTCAGGCCGTACCGGTCAGATCGCCGGGGCTGTGCTCAGCACGGTGCCGAGCGTCGGGTCGAGATACAGCGGCGTCGTGTTCGGCTTCGACGTGAAGTCGAACAGGTTGCGCAGGTCGCCGGCCGTCGCGTCGAACGAGTCGCCGCCGATCCGCTGGCCGCCGAGCCAGTTGTCCTCGATGAAGCGCACGATGGACGCCTGGTCGAGCATCGTGTGGTCGACGTAGTTCTGCTTCGCGTACGGCGAGATCACGACCAGCGGAATGCGCACGCCCGGGCCGCAGCGGCCGTTCACGGTCGCGCCGTTCACGCCGGTGGTGCCGCCCGTGCCGCACTTGCCGGCGCCGTTGAGCTGGTCGACCGGGTCCGACGATGCGTGCGTCGGCGCCGTGTACACGTGGTCGTACCAGCCGTCCGAGTCGTCATAGGTGACGATCACGGCCGTGTTCTGCCAGTCCGGCTGCTGCTGCAGGAAGTTGACGACCTTCGTCACGAACGCCTGCTCGTCGAGCGGATCCGAATACCCCGCGTGCCCGTCCTGCGCGGCCGGCGCCTTCAGGTAGCTCACCGACGGGAAGTTGCCGGCCTTCACGGCGGCGAAGAAGTCGTCCGTGTCGTACTGGTGGTTCGCCGGTTCGGGCGTCTTGCCGTCGGTCTCGACGCTCGAACCGATCGCGGCGATCGAGCTCGGGCGCGTGTGTTGCGGGTTCGCGGTCGACGCGTAGTACTGGAACCAGTTGTGATGCGGAATGTAGTCGGCGGTCGCGGCGTTCTCGGCGGTGGCGACCGTGCTGCGCGCGCAGCCCGTCGTGCCGTTGCCGTTCGTCGTCGACAGATTGAAGCCGCCCATGAAGCCGCCCCACGTGATCTTCGCGGCGTTCAGCAGGTCGCCGATGTTCTTGCCGGTCATCATCGCCTGGTCGGTCGTGCTCGAACACACGTCGAAGCCCGGGTCGACGTCGTTGATCATCGTGAGGCCGCCCTGGCCGTCGTTGATGTAGTACGAGGTCGCGGCGAGCGTCGACGGCTGCTTCGACGTCTTGACGATCTGCATCCCGTTGGTCTGGCCCGACACGACGTTCAGCGCGCCCGGCGTCGACGGGCCGTAGACCGTCGTGTACGTGTTGTCGCTCATCGCGAAGCGCTGTGCGTAGTTCCACAACGCGGTCACCGTGTTGCCGTCGAAATAGCCCATCACCTGGCCTTTCGTGCCGAACGCGCCGGCGCCGCCGGACGAGCCCTTGCCCGTGTACTTCGGGAACAGATCCGCAAGACCGTTGTCCTCGGCCTGCTGTTCGGCCGTGTACGCGTGGTTCTGGTCGGCGGTCGCGGCCTGCGTGCGGTCGAGGCGGAACGGGTTCGCCGCGTCGGCGCCGTTGGCCGTGTTCGTGAAGTTCGGGTTCGCGGTGAGCAGCGTGCCCGTCAGGCCGTTCGGCGTCGGCGTGCCGGGTTTCGCGGTGAACGCCGGTTCGCCCGACGGGTTCGTCGCGTTCGGATAGGTGCCGAAGTAATGATCGAACGAGATGTTTTCGCCGTAGATCACGACGACGTGCTTGATCGGCGTGGCGGTCTGCAGCGCATCCTGCGACGACACGGCGGCCGTCGGCGTGGAATCGTCACTGCCGCCGCAGGCGTACAGCGCAAGCGTGGCGCCGGCGCAGGCGGTGACGAGCAAGGCTTGACGGAACATCGGGAAACTCCAGGGTAAGGCCTTCGATGGTGGAGAACGGCCTCGTCGCCGTGTCGGTTCGGCGCGGAGCTCGTGAGGAAGCACGCGCATTGGAACAGCCGCGTATGAAAATATGGGGACGGAGTGTTTTCGCGACGGTTGCGCCGCGGTATCGGTTTCATTACGACCCGGCGCGATGCGAAAGAGAACGGAAAGGGGCGGACTGTCCGCAACCTCCACGTCACAGGTCGCCGCATGCCGGTCGCTTGCGACGCCAGCATTGCCGGGCGGGCGACGGGGAGCCGCCGGCCGGATCGTTGGCGGGGCGTCGCGCGTCGCTTTTTTGACAATACGGTGACGCGTTCATACGATGAACGCCTGCCGTGCACCGTGCGGCTTCCGACCGTCAGGGAGTATTGAGCGTGCCGATCCCCGTTCTGTTTGCCGTTCTGTGCGCGGCGTTCCTGCACGCATCATGGAATGCGCTCGTGCGCAGCAGCGGCGACCGGCTGCGCTCGGCCACGGTGCTGCAGATCGCGATCGGGCTGTTCGCGCTGCTGTTCCTGCCGGCCGCCGCGCCGATCACGCCGGCGAGCTGGCTCTGCGTCGTCGCGTCGGCCGTGATCCACGTCGTCTATACGCTGCTGCTCGTCCGTGCTTACGAGCACGGCGACCTGAGCGTCGCGTACCCGGTCGCGCGCGGCACCGCGCCGCTGCTGGTCACGCTCGGCGCGGCGGCGTTCGCGGGCGAGCGCCTGAACGTCGGCGCGCAATGCGGGCTCGTGCTGATCTGCGCGGGCATCATGGCGATCGGGCTGGAGCGCGGGCGCGGCGCGAAACACCGGATGATGCAGGTGCTGCCGACCGCGTTCGCGACCGGCGTGTCGATCGCGGCGTACAGCGTGGTCGACGGGATCGGCGTGCGCGAGAGCGGCAGTACGGTCGGCTATACCGCGTGGATGTTCGTGCTGACAGGCGCGATGATGGCCGCGTACTACCGGCTGCGGGCGGGGCCGCTGCGGTTGACGCAGGATGTCGGCGAAACAGCGAAGGCGGCCTGCGGCGGCGTGTTCGCGGCGCTCGCGTACGGCATCGTGATCTGGGCGATGGATCGCGCACCGATGGGGCCGGTGTCGGCGCTGCGGGAAACGAGCGTGGTGTTCGCGGCGCTGATCGCGCGCGTGTATCTCGGCGAGCGGCTGACGCCGCGTCGAGCGGCAGGGTGCCTCGTGATTGCTTGCGGCGCGCTGCTGATCAGTGCGTTCGAAGCGGTGCGGTGAGCGCGCCGGCGCGGTGCGCCGGGCCGGTCAACCTTCCACCGGCATCGCACTCGTGCACTTGATCTCGTCGAGACACACGCTCGAATGCACGCCGCTCACGCCGGGAATGCGCATCAGCGTTTCGAGCAAGAACGTCGACAGCCCCTTCAGGTCGTGCGCGACGACCTTCAGCACGTAGTCGATATCGCCTGTGACCGAGAAACATTCCTGGATCTGCGCGAGATCCGACACGAGTTTCTGGAACTTCGACAGATCGCGGATATGCCCGCGCTCCATCGTCACGTGCACGAACGCGGTGACGCCGAACCCGAGCGTATCGGGGCACAGCCGGGTTTCATAACGGCGGATCGCGCCGATTTCCTCCAGCCGCCGATGGCGCCGCAAGGTCTGCGCGGGCGACAGCCCGACGGCCTTCGCCAGGTCGAGGTTCGACGCACGGCCGTTCTCCTGCAACACCGACAGCAAGTGGCGATCGATGCGATCGAGAAGCGGTTCAGGCATTTTTGTTTCCTCATCTGTCTCCTGGGCGCAATCTTATCTCATAATGTAGGGTTTGCATGAGCGGGTTACGCAACCCGATTTCGCCGTCGCGACGCTAAACTGACGCCGGATTTTCGTGTTCGGCCGCGGCAATGCGGCATGGGCGACGAGTCGGCGGCCGGTCTGGCCGGCACGCCGACGCGAATCGGGTGTCGCCCGCGCGAAAATTGCAGTCCCCAACCCGGCGTCCCCACGAACGGCCGCCGGCACAGCAAAAACAGCGCCCGGTACACCGAGGCGCGCCGCACCGCTTCCGGCGGAGGCGGGAAGAATGGAGAAGACATGGTTTCTGGAAACGACAGCGCTGGCCTCAAGCGCGGGCTGAAGAACCGGCACATCCAGCTGATCGCGCTCGGTGGCGCGCTCGGCACGGGGCTGTTCCTCGGCATCGCGCAGACGATCAAGATGGCCGGCCCGTCCGTGCTGCTCGGCTACGCGGTGGCCGGCATCGTCGCGTTTTTCATCATGCGCCAGCTCGGCGAGATGGTCGTCGACGAGCCCGTCGCCGGCTCGTTCAGCTATTTCGCCGACAAATACGTCGGCCACTTCACCGGTTTCCTGTCCGGCTGGAACTACTGGGTGCTGTACATCCTCGTCAGCATGGCCGAGCTGTCGGCCGTCGGAATCTACGTGCAGTACTGGTGGCCCGGCGTGCCGACCTGGGTGTCGGCGCTGGTGTTCTTCGTCGCGATCAACCTGCTGAACCTGGCGAGCGTGAAGTCGTACGGCGAGACGGAATTCTGGTTCTCGATCATCAAGGTCGCCGCGATCGTCGGGATGATCGGCTTCGGCGGCTGGCTGCTCGCGAGCGGGCAAGCGGGGGCCCGAAGCGAGCATCGCGAACCTGTGGCGGCACGGCGGTTTCTTCCCGAACGGCGTATCGGGGCTCGTGATGTCGATGGCCGCGATCATGTTCTCGTTCGGCGGGCTGGAGCTGATCGGCATCACCGCGGCCGAGGCGGACGATCCGAAGCACAGCATTCCGCGCGCGACCAACCAGGTGATCTACCGGATCCTGATTTTCTACATCGGCGCGCTCGCCGTGCTGCTGTCGCTGTATCCGTGGGAAAAGGTCGTCACCGGCGGCAGCCCGTTCGTACTGATCTTCCATGCGCTGAGCAGCAACGTGGTCGCGAACGTGCTGAACGTCGTCGTGCTGACGGCCGCGCTGTCGGTCTACAACAGCGGCGTGTACAGCAACAGCCGGATGCTGTTCGGCCTCGCGAAGCAGGGCAACGCGCCGAAGGTGCTGTGCTCGGTGAACAAGCGCGGCATTCCGCTCGCCGCGCTCGGCGCGTCGGCGCTCGCGACCGGCGTGTGCGTGCTGGTCAACTACTTCATGCCGGGCAAGGCGTTCGAGGTGCTGATGGGCCTCGTCGTGTCGGCGCTGATCATCAACTGGGCGATGATCACGCTGATCCACCTGAAGTTCCGCCAGGCCAAGCGTGTTGCCGGAGAAGAGACATCCTTCCGCAGTGTGGGCTATCCTTTCACGAATTACCTGTGCCTGGCATTCATGGCCGGCATTCTCGTCGTGATGTACCTGACGCCGGATCTCCGCCTGTCGGTGTACCTGATCCCGGTCTGGCTCGCGGTGCTCGCGATCGGGTATCGCTTCCGTCAGAAGAATGCGGGCTTGGCGGTGCACGACGGCGTCTCCGCACGCTGACGCAGGCCACGACCGACCATTGTTCCAAACGAGACCGACTCAAGCCATGTTCGAACACATCGACGCGTACCCGGGCGACCCGATCCTGACGCTCAACGAGAATTTCCAGCAAGATCCGCGCGACCGGAAGGTCAACCTGAGCATCGGGATCTATTTCGACGCCGAAGGCCGGATCCCGGTGATGGGCGCCGTGCGCGAAGCCGAAACCGCGCTGCAGCGCGACAGCGGCCCGAAGCCGTACCTGCCGATGGTCGGCCTGGCCGCGTATCGCGACGCCGTGCAATCGCTCGTGTTCGGCGCCGATCACCCGGCCCGCGCGGCCGGCCGCATCGCGACGCTGCAGACGCTCGGCGGCTCGGGCGCGCTGAAGGTCGGCGCCGATTTCCTGAAGCGCTATTTCCCGGATTCGCAGGTGTGGCTGAGCGATCCGAGCTGGGAAAACCACCGCTTCATCTTCGAGCGCGCCGGCTTCACGGTGAACACGTACCCGTACTACGACGAAGCGACGGGCGGCCTGAAGTTCGACGCGATGCTCGCGGCGATCGACGCGCTGCCGACGCGCAGCATCGTGCTGCTGCACGCGTGCTGTCATAACCCGACCGGCGTCGATCTCGACGAAGGCCAGTGGGAGAAGCTGATCGACGTGATCGAGGCGCGCGGCCTGCTGCCGTTCGTCGACATGGCGTACCAGGGCTTCGGCGCCGGCCTCGATGCGGACGCGTTCGCGGTGCGCGAGCTGGCCCGCCGCGGCGTGCCGACGCTCGTCGCGAACTCGTTCTCGAAGAACTTCTCGCTGTACGGCGAGCGCGTGGGTGGCCTGAGCGTCGTCTGCGAGGACGCGGCCGCCGCCGACCGCGTGCTCGGCCAACTGGCCGGCGCCGTGCGCTCGAACTACAGCAACCCGCAGACCTACGGCGCGAAGGTCGTCGCGGCCGTGCTCGGCACGCCGGCGCTGCGCAAGCAGTGGGAAGAGGAACTGTCGGCGATGTGCCGCCGCATCGCGCGGATGCGCCAGTCGATCCACGACGGCCTGCGCGACCACGTGAGCGGCGAGGCACTCACGCGCTACGTGAAGCAGCGCGGGATGTTCACGTACACGGGCCTGACCGAGTCGCAGGTCGACGCGCTGCGCGAGGTGCACGGCGTGTACATCCTGCGCTCGGGCCGGATGTGCGTGGCGGGTCTGAACGACTCGAACGTCGGCATCGTCGCGGACGCGATCGGCAAGGTGCTGAAGAGCGGCGTCTGAACGCGGCGCGCCTCGGCGCGTCACGATGAAGAACCGGCTGTGTCCCGTCGCGGGAGCAGCCGGTTTTTCGTTGGGCGGCCGTCATGTGCGATGCCCGGCTGACGCGCGGGCGGGCGCGGCGGTACGATCACGGGATCGCATGCACGACCGAGGAGCAGAGAAACGACATGGGCATCCGGATCATCCAGCTCGGCACGCCGCGCGCGGCCGGCGAAGGCCTGCGGATCGGCACGGTGCGGCGGCCGCCGCGCGGCGTGCCGAAGGCGGAATTCGCGTCGCGCAACTACTATGATGTATGGTTGCCGACGCTGTCGCCGAGCCCCGAACTCGTCGCGCAGGCGCAGGCCGCCGAAACCGACGCCGAATGGAAGGCGTTCAAGCGCCACTTCCGCGCGGAGATGGCGCACGGCGATCCGGCGAAGGTGCTGGACCTGCTGGCCGCGCTGTCGGCGACCACCGCGTTCTCGATCGGGTGCTACTGCGACGACGAAAACCATTGCCACCGCAGCGTGCTGCGCGAATTGCTCGCGGAGCGCGGCGCGACGATCGAGCCCGACGCGGGCTGAAGCGGATGGAGGCGGCGCACGGCCGCACCATGATCGTGCGGCGCGGCGAGCCGGTTGACGTGGGTCAAGCGCGCAGCCGCGCGCGCCACTATGCTCTCGTCATGGAGCCATCACGACGATGACAGACCGACAGATGCACATTGCTTTCCCGTCCGAACCGCCGGAATACTGCGCGCGCGACCTGGTCGTCGCGTTTTCGGCGCTGGTCGACGGGCGTTGCGTCCAGTGCGCGGTGACGGCCGAGGCGCTGGAGGACCATTTCGGCGCGCGGTCGCTGCTCGAGCGCGATCTGCTGAGCGCATTCGACGCGCACCGCCCGGCCATCGAGGCGATGGCACGACGCATGCTCGAGGAAATCGGCGGCCGGCCGGTGCTGCTGCACAGCGGGCACTTCCGGCTCGAAGGCTGATACCGCAGGAGGGCGCATGACACTGCAGGGCAACATTCACGAACGCGACTGGTCGGTCGAAGTGGAGACGCGCCCGTGCGAATCGGGCGAGTTCCGCTGCCGCGTGTCGGTCGAGCACGGCGCCGGCGCCGCGCGGTTTCATCATACCTTCGAGCACAGCCACGCGTATCCGACGGAGCGCGAAGCGATGATCGAAGGGCTGCGGGCCGGCATGACGTGGATCGAGATGAAGGCATCGCAGACCTTCAACGTATGAACGGTCCCGCGCCAGCCACGCGCGGGCAGACTATCGGCCGGCCGCGATCGAACCATGCGCGCCGCGCCACGGGAAACACGTGCCCCCGCACGGCGATGCGGACGGCACTTGCAAGGCGGTCGACGAGCGGCGGCCCCGTCAGGAGACACGACATGGGCGTGGGCATGCAGATCGCCTGCCTGGGATTCACGGGTTCGGCGGCGGTCGAGGCCGAAGCCGGCGCGCAACTGGTGAGGCTCGAACGGTTTCGCGCATTGATCGACGGCTGCCACCTCGCGATCGAATTGCGCACGGCGGCCGATGGCGAGCGCGTGTACGACGTACGGGTCGACCTGATGATGCACGACGCGGCGCTCAGGCCTTTGCCGCTGCCGCCATGCGTCGGCGCCGATGTGGACGATGCGCTGCGTCGCGCGTTCGCGCAGGCCGAGCACGCGCTGATTGCGTGGCAGCGGGGCGCCGCCACGGCGGCGCTGCGCGACACCATGCAATGACGTGGCGCCGGCGATCCGGCGCCCTGCGTCAGACCCGCGCGAGCGCTTGCGCGTCGATGATGCGCACGCGCTTGCCGCGCGTTTCGACGAGCGCTTCGCGATGGAACCGCGAGAACATCCGGCTGACGGTTTCGAGCTTCATCCCGAGATAGCAGCCGATTTCCTCGCGCGTCATCCGCAGGTTGAATTCGGTCGCCGAATAGCCGCGCGCCTCGAACCGCGACGACAGGTTCAGCAGGAAATGCGCGACGCGCTGCTCGGCCGACATCGTGCCGAGCAGCAGCATCTGGCTCGATTCGCGGACGATCTCGCTGCTCAGCATCTGGTAGAGAAAGTGCTGCATCGGCTTCATCTCGCGGCACGCGGCTTCGAGCGCGCCGAACGGGATGATGCACACCACGCTGTCCTCCAGCGCGATCGCGTCGCAGCAATGCTGGCCGCCGCCGATGCCGTCCATCCCGAGCGTTTCGCCGGCGATCTGGAAGCCGGTCACGTGCTCGCGGCCGTCGCGATGCATCATCACCGTCTTGAACGAACCCGCGCGCACCGCGTAGATGCTCTGGAACGGATCGTCGGTGCGAAACAGCGCGTCGCCCTGGCGGACCTGCCGCGTCGTGCAGATGATCGCGTCGAGGCGGCCGTATTCGGCGGGCGTCAGGTGCGGCGGCAGGCACATCGAGCGCATCGCGCAGGCCGAGCAGCGGGCGGCCGGATGTTTGGCGGCGTCGGCGCGCGCGGCCGGGCGCAGCGGGATCGTTGGCCGGGGTACGACGGACACGTCGGCGGCGAAGGCGGTGGCGGTGGACATGAGTCGCTCCGGCTCGTCAGGTGCGGCGCACGCGAGCGTGCACCAGGGATTCGATCACATGGCATGCGGCGTCGAATTCGACGGTCTTGTCGAAGAAGTAGTCGGCTCCCGCCGTCGCGCATGCCTCTCTGAATGCCGGTGCCGAGTGGTTCGTCAGCACGATCGTGACGATGCGCGGCGCGGCTTTCGACAGCATCCCGATCAGGTCGAGACCGCTGCCGTCCGCGAGCCGCACGTCGACGATCACCACGTCCGCGCCACTGCTGAGGATATGCGTCCACGCGTCCTGGCCGTCTTCCGCTTCGCCCACGACCGCGACGCCGCGGATTGCGCCGACGAGCAGCGCGATCCGCTGGCGAACGGCGACCGCATGATCGACGAGAAACACCCTGAGCAAGGCGGGCGACAGGCTGGCATTCATGCCGGCAGTATCGTGTTGCGCCGCCGAAATTGAAATCGGCCGAATTGGAAGTTCGTGTAGGCCGCTTCGACGCGGTGTAGGGCGTTTCCTACACCGCGTACGGGAAATCGCCGGTATGAATCCGACGAGGCGATGCCGCGCGAGCGGGGCGAACGGTCGCGCGGCCGGGTCAGCCGGCGCCGCGCGCGGCCAGTGCGTCGCGCGCGGTGCGGCAAGCGGCCAGGTCCCACGCGGCGCAGCCGACGCTCTTGAACAGCAGCGGGCCGCCGCGGGCGAAGGTGCCGTTCAGCACGTCGGCGAGCGATGCGACGTGCCGCCAGTCGACTTGCGCGACGATCAAGTCGCCGGCTTCGTGGCGCGCGCCGGCCGGATCGTCGACGACGAGCCGGCTGCCCCGCACCGTGTTCGCGTCGATCTCGGCGGCATCCGCGGTGAACGCGCCGACGCCGACCACGAGCCGGCCTTCGCGCGCGGCTTCGCGGTAGACGGGCGTGCGGCTCGTCGTCAGCGTGACGACCACGTCGATCGCGTCGGGAATCGCGTCGCCGTCGAGCGGCGCGAGGTGCGGCGCATGCGCGCGGTGGGCGGCGCAGAACGCGGCCGCGCTGTCCGCGCGCGTGCCGCGCACGTGAAGGCGCGCGTCCGGAAAGATCGCCGCGAGCGCTTCCGCATGATTGGCCGCCTGCTTGCCGGTGCCGATCAGCAGGATGTCGCGCGGCGCGGCGCCGTGCAGCGCGTGGATGCCGAGCGCGGTGATCGCCGCCGTGCGGCGGCCGGTGACGGTCGGGCCGTCGAGCGCGAAGCGCATTTCCCCGGTGGCGGCATCGTACGCGGTGACCTGGCCGAGGATCGTCGGCAACCCGCGTGCGCCGTTGCCGGGGCACACGGTCACGAGCTTGTGGCTCGCCAGGTCGTGGGCGCTCGACGGCATCGACAGCATCACGCCGCCGCCTTGTAGCGGCACGACGAGGCGTTCGGGGCTGACGATGTCGCCTGCCGCATACTCGACGACCGCTTGCCTGAGCGTGGCGAGCAGCGCCGGGTAGTCGAGCAGCGCGGCCGTGTCGGACGCATCGAAAACGGGAATCGGGGAAAGGGCGGTCATCGTGTACGTCGGGGCGTCGGTGAGTGTGGCCGGCGGACGCATGCCGCGTCCGCCGCGGGTCTGCCGGATACCGTGACACAGGGCAGTGGATCGAATCTATACCACTTGCTGGCGCGCCCGCAACCCAGAAAATAAAGCGCTTCGTGGATTTTGGTTCTAATATCTGGCCAGAAGGCATCGCCGATGCCGCGCTGCCCGCCCGCTCCGGTATAGTGCGAACCCATTCCAGATCCCACGCCCGCGAACGGGCAGGAGCCATACGATGATGTCCGCGCGCCCCGACTCACTCGAAGGCGGTTTCAGGCCGCTGCAGATCTACGAGCAGGTAGCCGAAAAGATCCGCGACGAGATTCGCGCCGGGCGCTACGCGGCCGAATCGCGGCTGCCGTCCGAGCGCGAGCTCGCGGCGCTGTTCCAGGTCGGCCGGCCGGCGGTGCGCGAAGCGCTCGGCGCGCTGCAGAACGAAGGTCTCGTCTTCACGAAGCGCAATTCGGGCACCTACGTCGTCGCGGCGCCGCTCGACGTGCTCGCGCGGCACGGCGACGCGCACACCGTGCTCGAGGCCGATTTCAGCCCGACGTCGACGCTCGACGTGCGGCTGATCCTGGAGCCCGCGATCGCGCGCCTCGCGGCCGCCCATGGCCGCGCCGACGCCGGCGCCGAGCGCTATCTCGCGCAGATGGAAACCATCACCGACATCGACGATCCGCACCAGCGCGCGCTGTGGAACGAGAGCGACCGGCTGTTCCACCGGCAGCTCGCGCTGATGACGGGCGACGCGCTGATCGTGAAGATCGCGGACGAGGTCGCGAAGACGATGGACCAGCCGCTGTGGAAGCGGCTGAAGGACGACGGCATCTACGACGCGGGCCGGATCCGGCTCTACGTGTCCGAACACCGGCTGATCTACGAGGCGATCGTGTCCGGCGATGCCGATGCGGCTGCGTTCTACGTCGAACAGCACATCCGCCGCGTGCGGCGCGACATCGCGCCGAAATGACCGGCCCGCGCGCGCATCCGTTCTGGTCTTCAATATGACCAAAATGCCGACGATTATTTTGAAATTGCTTGCGATGTGACCACGCATGTCCTACATTGGTTTCACACAAAACCAATCAGGAGACATCATGCGACACCTCGTGACCGCGCTTTCGGTGGCCGTCGCCGCTGGCGCGCTGACTTCCGCGCATGCGCAGGAGGTCGTGATGATCGGCCATTCGGCGCCGCTCACGGGCCCGCAGGCCGCCAACGGCAAGGACAATGAAAACGGCGCGCGGCTGGCGGTCGACGAGCTCAACAAGGCTGGCGTGAAGGTCGGCGGAAAGACCGTGACCTTCAAACTGGTTTCCGAAGACGACCAGGCCGACCCGAAGGCCGGCGTGCAGGTCGCGCAGAACCTCGTCGACAAGGGCGTCGTCGCGGTGCTCGGGCCGTATAACTCCGGTGTCGCGATTCCTGCGTCGCGCGTGTATTCGACTGCCGGCGTGCCGATCCTGCCGGTCGCGTCGAACCCGGCGCTGACGAAGCAGGGCTTCAAGAACATCTTCCGGATCGGCGCGAGCGACGAGCAGCTCGGCGGCACGATGGCCACGTTCGCCGCGAAGACGCTGAACGCGAAAACCGCCGCTGTGATCGACGATCGCACCGCGTACGGGCAGGGCGTCGCCGAACAGTTCATGAACGTCGCGAAGGCGAACGGGATCAAGATCGTCGACCAGGAATACACGAATTCGTCGGCCACCGACTTCCTCGGCATTCTCACCAAGATCAAGGCCGCCAACCCCGACGTGATCTTCCTCGGCGGCTATGCGGCGCAGGGCGCGCCGATGGCCAAGCAGATGAGGCAGCGCGGCTTGCGGGCGAAGCTGCTCGGCGGTGACGGCGTTTGTTCGGCCGACATGGGCAAGGTCGCGGGCGAGGCGGCGTCGATCGTCTACTGCGCGCAGGGCGGCGTCGCGCTCGAGAAGACGCCGGCCGGGCGCGCATTCCTGAAGAAGTACCACGACACCTATCACACCGATACGCAGGTCTACGGCGTCAATTACTACGACGGCGTGAAGCTGCTCGCCGACGCGATGGTCAAGGCCGGCACGACCACCGACAAGGCGAAGCTGAGCGCGCAGCTCGCCAAGTCGAACTACGCGGGCGTCGCCGGCACCTATTCGTTCGACGCGAACGGCGACCTGAAAGGCGCGCCGACCACCGTCTACGTGATCCGCAACGGCCTGCCGGAACCGTACGCGAAGTAATCCCGTCACGGACGGCGGCCCGGCCGCCGTCCTTCGTTTCAACGCATTCGATTCGCCATGAAAATTTCCCGATCCCTTTCCACCGTCGAAGTGCATACCGGCGGCGAAGCGTTTCGCATCGTCACGAGCGGGCTGCCGCGGCTGCCCGGCGCGACGATCGTCCAGCGCCGCGCATGGCTCAAGGCGCATGCCGACGAAATCCGCCGCGCGCTGATGTTCGAACCGCGCGGCCATGCCGACATGTACGGCGGCTATCTGACCGAGCCCGTTTCGCCGAATGCCGATTTCGGCGTGATCTTCGTGCACAACGAAGGCTATAGCGACCATTGCGGACACGGTGTGATCGCGCTGTCGACAGCGGCCGTCGAGCTCGGCTGGGTGCAGCGCACGGTGCCCGAGACGCGGGTCGGCATCGACGCGCCGTGCGGCTTCATCGAGGCGTTCGTCCAGTGGGACGGCGAGCATGCGGGGCCGGTGCGCTTCGTCAACGTGCCGTCGTTCATCTGGCAACGCGACGTGTCGGTTCAGACGCCCTCGTTCGGCACCGTGACCGGCGACATCGCGTATGGCGGCGCGTTTTATTTCTATGTCGACGGCGCGCCGTTCGACCTGCCGGTGCGCGAGTCGGCCGTCGAAAAGCTGATTCGCTTCGGCGCGGAAGTGAAGGCGGCCGCGAACGCGACGTATCCGGTCGTGCATCCGGAGATCCCGGAAATCAACCATATCTACGGCACGATCATCGCGAACGCGCCGCGCCACGCGGGTTCGACGCAGGCGAACTGCTGCGTGTTCGCGGATCGCGAGGTCGACCGCTCGCCGACCGGCTCCGGCACCGGCGGACGCGTCGCGCAGCTCTACCAGCGCGGGCTGCTCGCGGCGGGCGACACGCTCGTCAACGAATCGATCGTCGGCACGGTCTTCAAGGGGCGCGTGCTGCGCGAAACGACGGTCGGCGGCCTCCCGGCCGTGATCCCGGAAGTGGAAGGCAGCGCGCATATCTGCGGGTTCGCGAACTGGATCGTCGACGAGCGCGATCCGCTCACGTACGGATTTCTCGTGCGCTGAGCCGGGGCGCCGGTCGCCCCCCGTTGCGTGTCCCCGTTACGCCCCCTTCGCGCGGCGTTCAGGTCGTCGTACCAGGTTTGGCGCGTCGTTCCGGTTGCCGGGCACGCGCCTTTCTTGCGTGAGCGCCGCCGCGACACCGCGGCGCGTGTGCCGGCGCAAGGCCGCCGCGGGGCGGCCGGCCGCGCGAGTTTGGTACGATGCAGCCTTTTCAGCAGAGCTCCACCCGCGTGAATCGCCGAAACGTGTCGTCAGTGCGTGCCTTGTGCGCCAGATGGGTCGCGCGCGCCCAACCCGTCGCAGCGGCTGCCGTCGCGCGCGTCAAGCCTCTCGCCGCCACCGCGTGGCGCCATGTCCGCCACCCGACGCGCCGTGGCGTGCTGCTCTCGGCCGCCGCCGTGCCGGCGATGTTCGCGCTGTACGTGGTCGCGCTCGTCCCGTTCACGCCGGGCATCGGCGACATCCGCAAGGCGCGCGTCGATCAGCCCGCGCAGGTGCTGTCCGCCGACGGCAAGGTGCTGGCCGAATTCAAGCCGTCGAACCGCGAATGGGTGCCGCTCAAGCAGATCTCGCCGCGCATGGTCGACGCGCTGATCGCGACCGAGGATCACCGCTTCTACGAACACCACGGCCTCGACTGGAAGCGCACGGCGTCGGCCGCGCTCCATACGTTCTCGGGCAGCCGCCAGGGCGGCTCGACGATCACGCAACAACTCGCGCGCAACCTGTATCCGGACGAGATCGGCCGCGCGCCCACGCTCACGCGCAAGGTGAAGGAGGCGATCACCGCGCTGAAGATCGAGGCCGTCTACAGCAAGGACCAGATCCTCGAGACCTACCTGAACACGGTGCCGTTCCTGTACAACGCGTACGGCGTCGAGATGGCCGCGCGCACCTATTTCGACAAGTCGGCCGACGAGCTCGACGTGCTCGACAGCGCGACGCTCGTCGGGATGCTGAAAGGCAATAGCTACTACAACCCGGTGCTGAACCCCGAGCGCGCGCTGCAACGGCGCAACACGGTGCTCGGCCAGATGGTGAAGTACGGCAAGCTGTCGCCCGCGCAGTTCGCGCAGTTGCAGCGCCGGCCGCTGCGCATCGACTTCGAGCGCCAGAAGGAGCCGCCGGGGCCGGCGCCGCATTTCGCGCAGCAGTTGCGCAAATGGCTGATCGCGTGGGCCGACCGCAACGACTACAACATCTACTCGGACGGGCTGATCGTCCGTACGACGATCGACTCGCGGCTCCAGCAGATGGCGACGCAGGCGCTCACGCTGCAGGGCAATCAGTTGCAGGGTATCGCGAACAACGCATGGAGCGGCCGCGACGGCTGCGGCACCGACAACGAGGTGTTCCGCACCTTCATGCGCGAATCGCCCGAGTACAAGGCCGCGCAGGACGCCGGCAAGGACGACGCGGCGGCGATGAAGCTGCTCGCGTCCGACCGCGGCTTCCTGCACGCGCTGTGCAAGGCGAAGACCGACGTGCAGGCCGGCTTCCTCGCGATCGACCCGCGTGACGGGCAGATTCGCGCGTGGGTCGGCAGCCGCGACTTCACCCGCGAGCCGTTCGACCACGTCGCGCAGGCGCGGCGTCAGCCGGGCTCGACGTTCAAGCCGTTCGTCTACGGCGCCGCGTTCGCGAGCGGGATGAAGCCGGACGATACGTTCATCGACCAGCCGGTCGAGATCCCGTTGAAGGGCGGCGAGATCTGGCGGCCGAACGACGACGTGCCGCCGTCGGGCAAGCCGATGACGCTGCGCGACGCGGTTGCGCTGTCGCGCAACCGGATCACCGCGCAGGTGATGGAGAAGGTTGGGCCGGGCGCCGTCGCGCGGCTGGCGCGCGACATGGGCGTGCGCGAAAGCCCGCTCGAACGCGTGCCGTCGCTCGCGCTCGGCACGAGCCCCGTCACGCTGAAGGAAATGGTCGCGTCGTACGCGACGATCGCGAACGGCGGGCTGTACGTCGAGCCGCAGATGGTCACGCGCATCGAGAATCGCCAGGGCGACGTGCTCGCCGAGTACGCACCGGCGCCGCCCGAGCGCGCGCTCGACGCCGAAACCGACAAGATGCTGCTCGACGTGATGCGCGACGTCGTGACGCGCGGCACGGGCGGCAGCATCCGCACGCGCTTCGGGGTGCGCGGCGACGTGGCCGGCAAGACCGGCACGACGCAGGACAATGCGGACGGCTGGTTCATCCTGATGCAGCCGGGCCTCGTCGCCGGCGCGTGGGTCGGGTTCGACGACGGCCGCGTGACGCTGCGCAGCGATTACTGGGGGCAGGGCGCGCACAGCGCGCTGCCGATCGTCGGCGATTTCTTCCAGCGCGCGCAGCGCGCCCGGATCGTCGATACGAAGGCGAAATTCGATACCGAGCCGTCGCCGGGCTGGTTCGGCTCGCTGCGCGAGCGCGTGACCGACCTGTTCGACACGTGGTTCCCGTCCGAGCCGAAGAAGGCGTCCGCGCCGGTCAGGACGCCGCGCGTCGAACGCCCGGCCGAGACCGACGAAGGGGCGGCGTCGGAAGCGTCGGCCGCGTCGGCGCCGGATGCCGCGTCCGGCGGCATCGTCGAGGAATGGGTGCCGGCGTCGGAAGTAGCCGCGTCGGCCGCGGCGCTGTCGTCGGGCGCATCGCAGCCGCCGCAGCCTGCGCAGCCGCCCGCGGGCGCGAGTACGACGAGCGGAAGCGGCGCCGGTGCCGGCGCCGCCCCTTCGGCCGTGCCGGCCCCACCGCCGATCCCGGAGCCGGCGCCGATCCCGGAGCCGGCGCCGGCCGCGCCTGACTCGACCGGCGCTTCGCAGTGACGAAGCCATTCAGATTCCGCGCGATGCTGCCGTAATCAAGTTGTCACGATAGCTCGCGCGGTCGCCCCCGCGCTTCTCCGATGCGACTTTCCACTGACTATGCCGCGCTCGCGCGCGACGACCTTTCCGTGGGCGTCCCGCTCGGCTTCGACCTCTACGACGCCGACGGCGCCGCGCTGCTGCCGGCCGGCACGACGCTGGCCGACCCGGCGCAGCACGCTTTCCTGTTCGACCATTTCCGCCCCGTGCGCCGACGCGACGCCGCCGACACCGATCCATGCGCGTCCGCGGCGACGGGCGCCCCCGCCACGCGCATGGGCTTGTCGGCGGGCGCCGCGATCGGCATCCGCCGGCGGGTCGGCACGGCGCGCGCGCTGCAGCGGTGCCGGCTGATCGGCGTCGGCGCGTCGGGGGCGCTGTTCGTCGAGCCGCAGCCCGCCACCGCGCTCGAGTTCGCGCGCGGCGACGACGTCGAAGCGGTGGCGGTCGGCCGCGCCGCGGTGTCCCGTTTCGGCGCGACGGTCGAATCGGTGCAGGCGTCGGGCGCGGCGCCATTCATGATCCTGTCGCCGCCCGGTTTCGTCGACCGGCTGCGCACGCGCGCCGAGCCGCGCGTGCCGGTGCGCATCGCGGCCGGCTGCCGCGGCGCGGCGGACGAAGCGGAAAGCATCGGGGTGGTGCACGACATCAGCCTGAGCGGTCTGTCGATCGCCGTCGGCCGGGCGATCGCGGCACCCGGCGAGCCGTTGGGCGTGATGCTGCCGTACGAAACCGGCGGCCGTGTCGAGCGGCTGGCGCTCGCCGGCACGGTGCGGGCCGTGCATGCCGACCCGGCGGTGCCGGCGCTGACGCTGCACCATGCGGCGTTCGACGACATCGACGCCGCCGACCTGATTCGCCTCAAGGCACTGCTGTTCGACAGGCAGATGGCGTCGGCAGATATCGAACGCCTGCGCTGACGCCCGGCCTGCGCATGGCCGTCACCGGATCGCGGTATTTGGTGTACGAACGTCGATAATCATCTGATGAATCGGCCTATTCCCGCGCGATTGTACGGTTTCGGTCAACAGTGAATTTGCGATTTAAGTATTTACCCTGATAGTCGAGCCTCCTAGACTTTCACTCATGCGCAACGACTCCGAGTCCGAAGCGCCTGACAAAACAATCCTGGAGGTAACGCATCATGAAATCGCTGATCAAGGCAGTTGCACTGGCCGCCCTGGTGGCCGCACCGGTCGTCTCGTTCGCCCAATCGAACCAGCAGCCGCTGACGCGCGCGCAAGTGCGCGCCGAACTGGTCCAGCTCGAAAAGGCCGGCTACAACCCGAACGACTGGATCAACTATCCGGAAAACATCCAGGCCGCCCAGGCCAAGATCGCGGCCGCGCAGAACGCCGGCGCGCAAGCCGACGCAACCGGCTATGGTTCGAACCCGGTCGCGACCTCGCAGTCTGGCCAGCGCGCGGTCGTGCCGGCCGTGAGCGACCGCTCGTCGGTGTACTTCGGTCACTGAGCCGGCTGTTGTCTCGCGGCCCCGAAGGCCGAGGCCGAGGCCGAAGCCGTATCGGAAAAGCCCGCACACGTATCGTGTGCGGGCTTTTTGCATCTCTTCCATCGAGTACGGCAACGCACGAATTGCCGTCGGCCGAACCGGTCGCAAATAGCCTGCGGCTTGCATGAGCGACACGCCGGCCACCGATCGGCGCTGATTCAGCAATACCTTGCCGTGAACGGGTCACGCCTCTTGCCGCGCCGACCCGCTGACAATCCGCCGCGCGTGCGCTAGCATCGCGGTCGATGTCGGCGCGGTGGCGCGGCCCATGCACACGGGGCGCGACAAGGCACCGGGTTCCACACTTCAACGGACAACAAAGGAGCATCCATGCGTGTCTTGACCGGTCTGCTGGGCTCGCTGGCGCTGGTGGCGGGCGTCGCCCACGCGCAGGCGAATTGCGCGGACGCGACGGATCAGGCGACGATGACGGCGTGTGCCGATCGCGCGTACAAGAAATCCGACGGGGAACTGAACCGGACCTACCAGGCCGTCACCGCGCGCCTGCGCGATGCGCAGCCGCTTGCCGACAAGCTCGTGAGCGCGCAGCGCGCGTGGATCGCATACCGCGATGCGGAGTGCCGTTTCTCGAGCGCGAATGTCGAGGGCGGTAGTGCATACCCGATGGTCGTATCGACCTGCCTCGACGATCTGACGAAAGCGCGCACCGAAACGTTGAAGGGCTATCTCGCCTGCGAGGAGGGCGACCTCGCGTGCCCGGTGCCGGCGAAGTAACCGCCATGCGCGGGCCCGCCGAGGCCCGCGCCGCGCCGGCTACACGTCGCCGTTACACGTCGTCCGTTACACGTCGTCCGTTACACGTCGTCCGTTTCGTCGAGCAGCTTGTGCCGCATCGCGTAACGCACGAGCGCCGCTTCATGCGGCATCTGCATCTTCTCGAGGATCCGGGTCTTGTAGGTGCTGACCGTCTTCGCGCTCACGCACAGCGCATTCGCGATCTCGGTCAGCGTCTGGCCCGCGGCGATTCGCCGGAACACGTCGAATTCGCGATCGGACAGCCGCTGGTGCGGCAGCGTCTCGGCCGGCTCGTTCAGGCTCTGCGCGAACTGCTCGGCCATCGCCAGGCTCACGTAGACGCCGCCCGACGCCACTTTCGTGACCGCGCCGACCAGCTCCGCGCTCGCGCTTTCCTTCGTCAGATAGCCGGACGCGCCCGCGCGGAACGCGCGCACCGCGTACTGCTGCTCCGCGTGCATCGTCAGCACGAGCACGCGCAGCGCGGGCTTCTCGTCCTTGATCTGCTTGATCAGCTCGACACCGTTGCGGCCCGGCATCGACAGGTCGAGCACGAGCACCTGCGCGGGCGTCGCACGCACCAGCGCGATCGTCGACGGGCCGTCGCAGGCCTCGCCGGCCACCTCGAATCCGGTGGCGTTCTGGAGGATGTGCCGCAGACCGTCGCGTACGAGCGTATGGTCGTCGGCGATGAGCACCTTGATCATGTGATGAGCGTGTCCTGTTGAACGGTGGCGAGCGGAAACGCGACGGTGATCGCGAAGCCGCGCGCAAGCGCGGTGTCGATCGTCACGGTGCCGCCCAGCATGTGTGCGCGTTCGCGAATGCCGATCAGGCCGAACGACTTGTCTTCGTGGGCCGCACCGTCGGGCGCCGCGCCGCGGCCGTTGTCCGCGACGCGCAGCACGCAAAAGCCTTCCTCGACGTCGAGCCGCAACGCCACGCGCGTCGCATCCGCATGGCGCGCGACGTTCGTCAGCGCTTCCTGGACGATGCGGAACAGCGTGGTCGCGCCCGCGCTGGTGAACGTGAGGCCGCCCGTTTCGATGTGGCGCTCGACATCGATCCCGTAGCGGTTCGTGAAATCGTTCGCGAGCCATTCGATCGCGGGCACGAGGCCGAGATCGTCGAGCATCACCGGCCGCAGGTCGGCCGCGATGCGCCGCACCGACGCGACCGTCGCGTCGATCAGCCGCCGCATGCCTTGCAGGTGGGCCTGCACGCCATCGTCGGGGTGCGCGCGGCCGGGCGTGCGCAGTTGCTGTTCGACGACCGACAGGTCCATCTTCAGCGCGGTGAGCTGCTGCCCGAGGTCGTCGTGCAGCTCGCGCGCGATGCGCGTCTTCTCCTCTTCGCGTACGTTCTGCAGGTTCGCCGACAGTTCGCGCAATTCCTCGCGCGATCGCTTCAGCGCGTTCTCGGCCCGCAGCCGCTCGGTGATGTCGCGCAGCATCACCGTATAAAGCTTGCCCGACGCGTCGCGGATCTGCGAGATCGACGCTTCGATCGGGAATTCCTCGCCGTTGGCCCGCAGCCCGAACAATACGCGCTGGCGGCCCATCTGCCGCTCGGACACGCCCGTCACGCCGAACTGGTCGACGTGTTTCGCGTGCGCGGCGCGGAACCGCTCCGGAATGAAGCGCGACAGCGGCGCACCGATCGCCTCCATCGCGGACACGCCGAACACCTGCTCGGCCATCGGATTGAAGATCACGACCGTCTGCTTCTCGTCGATCGTGATGATCGCTTCCATCGACGAGCGGATGATGCCCATCATCCGTGCCTCGTTGAGGAGGCCGCGGCTGCTCGCGCCGGCATCGGCGCGGCTGCGCAGCAGCGCATGGACGAGCGCCGCGAACCCGAACGACGCGATCAGCCCGGCGGCGAGCACGGTGCCGGCCGCACGCTGCGCGCCGGTCGCGCTCGGCCGGCCGTCCGCGGAATAGGCGAGCGTCAGCGCGGTGCCGCCGAAATTCAGCACGTCGGTGCGCCGCATCAGGTCGGGCGACGCCGACGCTTCGTCGGTCGTCGTCTCGACGCTGGCGATCGCGCGCGGATCGCCGCCGGCGCTCATCCACAGGTCGATCCCGCGTTCAGTATCGAGCGCGCGCTCGAGCAGGCGCCGCGGGCTCAACGCCGCGAACAGCACGCCGTCGGCGGCGGTTTCGCGCGCGCCGGACGGTCTGGCCGCCGCAAGCGACGAGGCCGTCGCGGGCAGGAACAGCGTCAACGTGCGGGCGTCGCGGGACGTATCGTCGTCGGCCGAATGAACGCCGAGCGCGATATCGCCGGTACGCAGCGCATGCGCGAGCGGCGCCGCGTCGGACGCGCCGAAGCGCTCGACCGGCGCATTCGACGCGGGGGCGCTGAGCGTCGCTGCCGCGAGCGGGCCGGCCGGCGGCGGTTTCGTGCCGGCGAGGGCGCTGCGCGCCGCGGGCGTCAGCGGCGCATAGCCGATCTGCCGGACCGGCGAGCGGGCGCTGTCGAGATCGAGCGTCTCCGCATAGCGACGCCATTGCTCGGGCGTCATGGTCGGGACGAGGCCGAACGCGCCGCGCGCGCCTTCGAGCACCGCGACGCCGGTCTGCAGTTCGTGGCGCAGCATCGCGGTCACGTGCGCCGTGCGGCGTTCGAAACGCGTATGAACGGTGGCTTGCCACTGCTCGCGCACCAGCAGCGCGACGCCAAGCGACAACACCGCGCCCGCGCACAGCGCAACGACGCCGGCCGCGAGTGGCTGGCGTAACATGATCTGCAGGGGCGCGGGCCCTCGGGCGCCACGCGTCGGGGTTCCACTGGCGGTCATTCGATGGCCATTCTGTTGTTCGGGCTACCCAAGGCGCTCGGGCAGGGCGGCAAAACCGGAAAACCTCGCACCGGCTGCGTGCAACGACTATTTTGAAGATGAAATTGTGCGCGTTTTACACGTTTTTTGTAATGGGGTCGGTTGAAATCGCGGCAAACGGCTTGAAGCAGGGCGCGCCGGCCCCGCTTGATGCGCGTCAACGCGCGTGTCGGCACGTGGGGCAGACTGTTCGGCAGGCAAGCCAGCGCTGGGCCGGCTTGCGGCAACGGCCCGTGGTCGCGCAACGCGCGATGCGTGCCCGGTCGGAGGGACGGACCATGTACAAGCGGATTTTCGTCGGGCTCGACGGCAGCCCGAGCGCGCGTCTCGCGCTGAACGAGGCGATCCGGATCGCGGCGGCGTCCGGCGGCGAAGTGACCTGTGCGTATGTCGTCGAACATCGGCCGCAGCTCGTCGACGTCGACGCAGGCTTCGCCGCCGAGCGCGACGGCGATATCGCGGCGACCGACGCCGCGACGCCGGTGCTCGACGACGCGAAAGCGGCGCTCGCGCAGCAGCATGTGCGGGGCACGGTGCGCGCGCTCGACGCGTATGGCGAGGACATCGCGGCGGTGCTGATGCGCACGGCGGCCGAAGCCGACGCCGACCTGATCGTGATGGGCACGAGCGGCCGGCACGGCCTGCGCAGGCTGTTGCTCGGCAGCGTGGCGGAATCGCTGCTGCGCGCGGCCGACCGGCCCGTGCTGCTGGTGCGGCACGGCGAGGCGCGGGCGCCGGCGACCGCGTAATCGACGGCGGTACGGTTGGCGATGCCGCCCGTGCATCTGCGGGCAGCAGGCTGCCTCGCGCGCCTGGCCGGATATCGGCACGATCCGCGTGCCGGGGCGGGCCGCCGGGAGTCTTGGCGGTGAGCGATTGAGCGTCGACGGTTGCGTCCCGGCACGCAGTTCTGGCAGCATCGGCCGGTGTCCGCTTGTTCGCCGCGCGCATGGCCGCGGCGATCGACGCACGGACATCCGGCGGCACCGGTCGCCTGAATCGGGACGGACCGGAAGGGCCGCCGAATGCCGGTTTCCAACCTTACCGACGTCATCCGCCATGCCGATTTCCGCGACCGACCTGATTCGCCAGTTCGACCTGCAGCCGCATCCCGAAGGCGGCTATTTCCGTGAAACCTACCGCGCGACCGATTCGGTCGTGCGCCCGGCCGATGGCGCGCGACGTGCCGCATCGACCGCGATCTACTATCTGCTGTGCGACGGCGCGTATTCGTCGTGGCATCGCATCCGCTCCGACGAGGTCTGGCATTTCTATGCGGGCGACCCGATCGAAGTGTGGGTACTCGACGCGCGCGACGGGTTGACGATCCACCGGCTCGGCAACCCCCTCACGCATCCCGGCACCGTGTTCCAGGCGGTCGTGCCGGCGGGAAGCTGGTTCGGCGCGCGCTGTGCATCGCCCGAGCATGTCGCGCTCGTCGGCTGCACGGTGGCGCCGGGGTTCGAGTTCGCGGAATTCGAGCTCGCGGATGCGGCCGCGCTGGCGGCCGAGTTTCCCGACTACGCGGAACACGTCGCGCAGCTCGTGCCGCGCTCGGACGCGTGACTGTCACGGCCGCGTCACGCCGGGCGCGAAGCCCGTACCGATGGTCGGTGTTCCGCGCGAGCGCGGCCAAACCCGTTTAGAATGCGCAGGATGCACCGGTCGGTCGCGGACATGCCGCGGCGGCCGTTGCGCCGCCGTACCGACGGCCCTGTCGCGCGGCCCGCATGTCTTCCAGGAGCGCCGCCGTGTGGCACTTTCCGATTGCTATTCCATCGTCGCTCGGCCCGTGGGCCGTCTTCGCGAGCGTGTTGATCACGCAGCTCGGCGTGCCGGTGCCGGCCGTGCCGATGCTGATTCTCGGCGGCACGATGGCGGCGATGGGGCAGGCGTCCTGGGCCAGCATGTTCGCGGCGGCGATCGGGGCGACGATGCTGGCCGATTCGCTGTGGTTCTTCATGGGCCGCACGCGCGGCCGGCGCCTGCTGAATGGCCTCGTGCGCTTCTCGCTGTCGCTCGACACGACGCTGCGCTTCGCGCGTAACGTATTCGAAAGGTACGGCGCGCCGCTGCTCGTGCTGTCGAAATTCCTGCCGGGTCTCGGCCTCGTGTCGGCGCCGCTGCTCGGCACGACCGCGATCGGCATTGGCGTGTTCCTGTTCTGGGATCTGGCCGGCGCGTCGCTGTGGGCGGCGTTCTGGCTGATCGGCGGCGCGGCCATTCACGACCAGATCGTCCAGTTCGTGCTGTGGGTACGCGCGAGCGGCGGCACGATCCTCGACGCGTTCCTCGCGATCTTCATCACGTTCCTGCTGTACCGCTGGGTGCGCCGCGTGCAGTTCCGCCGCTATCTCGCGCAGGTACGCATCTCGCCGCCGCAGCTCGTCGAGATGATGACGTCCGACGAACCGCCGCTGATCTTCGATGCGCGGCCGAAAGCGATTCGCGAACGCGAGCCGTACCGGATTGCCGGCGCGCTGCCGGTCGATCTCGATTCCCCTGACCTGCTCGACCCGGAAGTGCTGAAGCGGCCGATCGTCGTCTATTGCGTATGCCCGAACGAGGCCACGGCCAAGCGTCTGATCGCGAAGATGCAGCGCAAGAAGATGATCCACAACATCCGGGCGCTGAAGGGCGGCCTCGATGCGTGGGAAAAGCACGGTTATCCGGTCGAGCCGCTGCCGGCCGATCTGGATTCGTCGCGGTACTTCGTGCGGCCCGATCACGGTGGGCTGGAAGGCGAATATACGGTGCGGGCGACGTTGTCGAAGTGATGCAACCGGCATTGCTGGTTTCGGCGCTCGAGAGCGCATATTTTTCCCATCTTGGTTTATACATTTTCGACAAGCGAGTTTCGCGACACTATCGCCGCTTATCTCGCGATCGGTCGGCCAACAATATCATGAGCATCCGGCCGCGATCGGACGATTGGCACAGTGTCTAAAGCCACGTCGAGCCTATCCCAATAAAATCTCATCCCGCCTCAGAATTAACAATCTGAAAACATTATAAAAATATTAATTCTTCGGAATTTTTTAAAATCTCCGGCTCCGGAGCAGGGAACGCCGATGCTCCTCGTATCGCGTTAATCTTTTCTGACAGTGTGCGGTGATTGCTTCTGCTAGCATCGCGCAGTGGATAAGAGGAGACCCATTGCGAGCGCCGTCTCGCAATCGCGACATGCATGAGAGGCGTTGTCGCTCTGACTATCCGTTGCAAGCGCGTTCAAGACCACACAGCGAATTACGTTCGGTCCTATCGACGCTGAATTCAAATAAGACTGCAAGCAGGGGCGCAGTGCGCGTCAACGAAGAATGAACAAGAAATGCTATCGGGTTGTGTTCAATCGCGCGCGGGGCGCGATGATGGTCGTTCGGGAAAACGGTAGTTCACCGCATGCAGCCGGGAATTCCAAAGGCGTGAGTGCGCCATCGCGCTTGCGTATCGTTTGGCAGCCGATCGCGATGGCTGCTGCATTGCTGTTCGGTGTGCCGTTATTCAGCTTCGCGCAAATCGCGCCGACTCCGGGCACGAGCACTCATGTAATTCAGACGCAGAGCGGCATCCCGCAGGTGAATATTGCCGCACCGTCAGGCGCTGGCGTGTCGGTGAACACGTACAACCAGTTCGACGTACAAAAGCCGGGCGCGATCCTGAACAACTCGCCGACGATCGTCAACACGCAGCAGGCGGGGATGATCAACGGCAACCCGAATTTCGGTGCGGGCCAGTCTGCGCGGATCATCGTCAACCAGGTCAACAGCAATGCGCCGTCGCAACTGCGAGGTTACGTCGAGGTTGCGGGCAATCGCGCCGAAGTGATCTTGTCGAACAGTGCCGGTATTCAGGTTGACGGCGGCGGATTCATCAATACGTCGAGAGCCGTTCTCACCACTGGCACGCCGTATTACGGCGCCGATGGATCGCTGGGTGGATTCAACGTGTCGCGCGGCCTGATTTCCGTCAGCGGTGCTGGCCTGAATGCATCGAATGTCGATCAGGTCGACTTGATTTCGCGTGCAGTGCAGGCCAATGCAGCCATTTACGCAAAGAATCTGAACGTCGTTGCAGGTGCGAACCAAGTCAACCACGACACGCTGGCGGCGACACCGATCGCTGGCGACGGTGCCGCACCCGCTATCGCGATCGACGTGAGCCAACTCGGCGGCATGTACGCGAACAGGGTCTTTCTCGTATCGAACGAGAACGGCGTCGGTGTCGCGAACGCCGGGACGATCGCGGCACAAGCGGGCGACCTGACGCTGCAATCCAACGGGCAGCTCGTACTCACGGGCAAGACGACCGCGAGCGGAAATCTGACGGCAACCGCAAATAGCGTTCAAAACAGCGGCACGACGTATGCGCAACAGAGTGCAAACGTTTCAACAGCCGGTACGTTGTCGAACAGCGGCACGCTCGCCGCACAGCAAAATACGACGGTCAGCGCAGGCAGTATCAATTCGACCGGGACGCTCGGCGCGGGTGTAAATAGCGATGAATCCGTCGGTAAAAGCGGCGATCTGAATCTGTCGAGCACCGGCCAATTGACTGCGACCGGGCAGAACGTTGCAGGTGGGAGCGCATCGATTTCAGGTGCTGCGGTGAGCCTCACGGGTAGCCAGACGGCCGCGAACGGTAACGTGTCGCTGAACGCCAGCGCCGGGGACCTGAACCTCTCGAATGCGACAACGAGTGCGCAGGGCGCTCTCAATGCGAACGCGGCGGGTGCGTTGATCAACGATCACGGCACGCTGTCGAGCCAAGGTAACGCAACGTTGATCGCAGGCGGCATTTCGAATCAAAGCGGCAAGATCTCGGCGCAAGGTCCGCTGAACGTGCAGTCGAACGGCGCGATCGCGAATCAGGGCGGCACACTGGTTTCCGAAAACGCAATGCAGGTGCGCGGCGGTGCAATCGCGAACAACCAGGGCACGATCCAGAGCGCGGCCGGAATGAATATTTCGGGAAGCTCGTTGGACAACAGCGCAGGTCGCGTGACGTCGCTGAATTCGGACGGTCTGTCCATTGCCACGACGGGGCAACTGACGAATGCAGCCGGTACGACCGCACTCGGTGCCCAAGGCGGTGTCATCGGCGGCAACGGCGGCGTGGCGATTCAATCGGGCAGCGTCGTCAACCACGGCACGGTCAGTGCGCAAACGAATCTGAATGTCGACACGCAATCGCTCGACAACGGCAGCGGTACGTTGTCGGCTGCGCAAAACGCAGTGATCAATGCGGGTACGCAGTTGACGAACGGTTCGGGCAGCATCACGGCCGGACAATCCGCGACCGTGAATGCCGCGACGCTGAGCAACGATGCGGGTTCGGTACAGGCAGCGCAGTTGTCGCTCGCGGCGACGAATTTATCGAACCACGGCGGCACCATTACACAAACCGGGACCGGCGCAATGAATGTCGCCGTCTCGAACACACTCGATAATTCAAGCAACGGCGTTATTCAGACCAACAGCACCGACCTGAACCTGACGCCCGCGACGCTGATCAACGACCACGGGAAAATCACTCACGCCGGAAGCGGTGCGCTGTCGATTTCGACCGGCGCATTGTCGAACCAAGGCGGCACGATCGCGACCAACGGTGCATTGAGCCTGAAAGCGGCGACCGTATCGAATAGCGCAGGTACGCTGGCCGCGCAGCGACAGGCAGCGCTCGACGTGCAGTCGCTCGATAACCATGCGGGCGGCTACGTCGGCGCGGACAGCATTACGTTGAAGGCTCAAGGCGCTGTCGACAACCGTGCGGGCACGCTCGAAGCGAACAACGGCGTTTCAGTGACGGCCGACAGTCTCGCCAATGATGGCGGTTCGCTCAAAAACGTAGGCACGAGCGCGCTGTCGGTTACGACGACAAATGCGCTGACGAATACGGCGGGCGGCACCATTGGCGGCAACGGGGACGTCTCAGTGTCGGCAGGCAGCGTCGATAATTCCGGTGGCTCCGTGCTGGCTGGACAAGCGCTTTCGGTGCAGTCGAACGGTGCGATCGCGAATGCAGCCGGTCTTGTTCAGGCGAACGGGAATTTGTCGCTGCGAGCACAGGGCGCGATCAACAACAACGCAGGGCAAATCGAAGCGAACGGCACGAATTCGACGCTCGCGCTGTCGGGGAGCAACGTCGACAACAGCGACGGGCGTATCGCGAATATCGGCAACGGTGCAACGACGATCGACGGCGGCGCGTCGATCACGAACACGAACGCGTCCGGCAAAGCGGGGGCGGGCACGATCGGCGGCAATGGCGATGTTACGCTGACCGCCCAAATGCTCACGAATGCACAAGGCGGTCAGACGCTTTCCGGCCACGATCTGACGTTGAACGTTGCGAATAACGTAAGTAATGCGAGTGGTGTACTGTCCGCCGCGAACAACCTCAAGCTGAACGCGGTAAACGCTGCGTTGTCGAATCAGGCCGGATCGATCCGTGCAAACGGCGTGCTGTCATTGAACACGGCATCGATCGACAACACGTCCGGCAAAATCGGCAACGACGCAGGCAGCGGCGGCAGTATTTCAATCCAGACCGGCACGTTTTCCAACCAGAACGGCGTTATCGGCAGCGATCAGGACCTGACGTTGACCGCGAGCGCGTTGAGCGGTGACGGATCGATCGTAGCAGGCCGAAACGGTACGGTGACGCTCGGGAGCGACTACACGCAAACCACGGCGAACAAGTTGCACGCAAACGGCGACCTCACGTTTTCCACGTCGGGCAAGCTGACGAACCAAGGCGTGCTGGACGCCAACGGCGCGCTGACGGTGAATGCCGCGAACGTTGAAAACCAAGCGGGCGCCGATCTGAATTCCAGCACGACGACCGTCAACGCGAACGGCGGCACGATCGATAACGCAGGTCGCATCGAAGGCGATACGGTCGCGACCAACAGCGCGACGCTGAACAACACCGCCACGATCATCGGGCGCGAAGTCACCACCAATGCGAGCACGATCACCAATACCGGTGCGGCGGCGGTGATCGCCGCAGCCGAAAGGGTGAATTTTTACGCGACCAACCAGTTTTCAAACACGGGCGGCGCGAATGTCTTCAGCGTTGGCGACATCAATATCGCCGCGAACGGTCAGCGCGATGCGAACGGGTTTCTCGCGAACCGTACGCAAAATGTCTTGAACGATCAGTCCACGATCGAAGCCCAAGGCAGCATCGAACTCGCGGCTGGCACATTCACGAACACGCGTCCGGCTCCGGTGGTGACCACTGAAACCACGAGCACGACGAGCAAGCACGAAACGAAGCGTCAGAAGTACATCGTGTGCGCGACGATGAATGCGGACCCGAACGGCGGGTGCTCGCAGGCAATGTGGGTGAACGGCTATAAGACGCCGCTCACCTCGACCTATAGCCCTTCGCAGGTTGTTTCGGAAACGTCCGGACCTAGCGCGACTGACAAGGTGTTGGTCGTGAACGTGAACGGCAAGCAGCAGACGATTTACTACAACACGCTGACGACCAACGCGGACGGTACGGTTACGGTCAACTATTGGGATGCGTACGATCCGCACGTCAACTACGTTCCGGATACGGAATACACGACGCGCAGCGATGGCCACAACGGTTATCAGCGTGTCGAAATCTGGCGCGACACGACGACCACGGTTCAGCAGGACAAGATCGCAAGCCAGGCGCAGCAAGCGCAACTCGTAGCTGGTAACAACATCGTGATGAAGAACGTCGGCACGATCAACAACGAATACAGCTCGATTGCGGCGGGCGGCTCGATCAAGATCGGCGATTCGGATGTATCCGGTAGTGCAGGCTCAGGCAGCTACGGCGGTACGGTCGTGAACAACGTCGGGCGGACGCTGTATCAGTATCAGACCGACAACATCGTATCGATGTACGCGTGGAACGAGGATACGACGCAGGATCGCGGCACGATCGTTCAGCCTTCGAAGGTGTATACACCGGTTGCCATCGGCGGCACGGGTGGCACGATCATCGCCAACCAGTCGGTGATCATCGACGCGAAGGATGTCAACAACCAGAACGTTGCCGCGCAGAATTCTTCTACTGGTGCAACCGGTGGCACGCTTGGAAACAATTCGGCCAATGGGGGCGTATCCGGTGGCAAGTTGACGCCGGTTGGGGCCGCAGGCGGCTCGTCGACACCGGTTGGCGCACAGCAATCGGTCGCGAATGCGTCGGGCGCACTGCCGATCACGTTGCCGACAAGCGGTCTTTATTCGATTCACGACGCCCCGGGCCAGCCGTATCTGATCGTGACCGATCCGCGTCTGACGAGCTATACGAACTTCATTTCGAGCGACTACATGCTCGGCCAGTTGAACCTGAACCCGGCGAGCATCGAAAAGCGCCTGGGTGACGGGATGTACGAGCAGCAGATGGTGCGCAATCAGATCACGCAACTGACGGGCCGCACGTTCTTGCCGGGCTACGCGAGTGCCGAGGATGAATATCGCGCGCTGATGACGAACGGGGCGAACTACGCAAAAGAGTTCGGCCTGGTGCCGGGGATGGCGCTGACGGCCGCGCAGATGGACGCGCTGACGAGCGATATCGTATGGCTGGTCGATCAGACGGTAACGTTGCCGAACGGCAGCACGACGCACGTGCTGGCGCCTGTCGTCTACATGGCGCAGACGCATGCGAACGATCTGCAACCGACTGGCGCGTTGATCGCGGCGGACGATGTGGAAATTCATGCGACGGGTAGCGCAACGAATTCCGGCGTGATCAAGGGTGGGACGAAAACGGTCATTACCGCCACCGATATCCTGAATCGTGGCGGTACGATTTCGAGCAGCGGCAAGAACGGCACAACGGTCGTGTCGGCAAGCAATGATGTGGTGAATGCGTCGGGGATGATCACCGGCAATCGGGTCGCAGTGTCAGCCGGTCACGATATCGTCAATACAACGTTGGTCGATACGGTTGGCGCAACCGGCACGTCGGGCGCAAGCAAGGTCAGCACGAGTCTGATCGGCCAGCAAGGCACGATCGCGGCAACGGGTGATCTGTCCGTTCAGGCCGCACGCGATTTGACCATTCACGGCGCGAATTTGTCGGCGGGCGGTGACGCACTGGTGACGGCAGGTCGGGATATCAACGTCGATACGGTCCAGTCCACGACGAACCAATCGATGTATCTGAATGATCAGCATCATTGGGAAGAATCCACGACGAAGAACGTGACGAGCGGCATCACCTCAGGCGGAAGCTTGGGGATGCAAAGCGGCAACGACATGACGCTGAAGGGCGCGACTGTATCCGCCGGAAAAGACTTGTCCGCACTTGCAGGCGGGAATTTGACGGCAACGACGGTCACGGATACCGCGAAGCTCGACAATGTGGCGGCGGACAGCAAGACGCGGAAGGAAGTCGATCACAACTACGACGAGCACGCTGTTGGCACGCAATTCACGGCAGGCGGCAATGCGGCGCTCGGCGCGGCGAGCGCCGATGTGTCGAAAGGCAACGTCACGCTGACAGGTTCGTCGCTGACGGCGGGCATGACGAACGGTGTTGAGAACGGCACCGGCGCGGCGAACATCGTTGCAACGGGCAACGTCACGGTGAACGAGGCCCGCGAGGAACACGACAAGTACCAGTCGGTGCAGGTCCAACGCGGCAGCTTCGTCAGCAGCACGAAAACCGATTCGATGCAGAATACGCAGGCGAATGTCGGCGTCGGCAGCACCGTGTCGGGTAATACGGTCAACATTCAGTCAGGCCGTGACCTGACCGTTCAAGGTAGCACGGTCGTCGGGACGAACGATGTCAATCTCTCGGCGGCGAACAACGTCAATATCACCACGTCCAAGGATACGGTCACGCAGGACAGCTACTATCACGAAACGCATTCGGGTATTGGAACCAGCGGCTTGAGCGTGAGTATCGGCACGCAAACGAAGAAAGACACGGATCATGCTTCGTCCGTCACGAACAACGCGAGCACGGTGGGCTCGCTCAATGGCGATCTGACTATCAAGGCTGGCGATACGTTGCACGTGACAGGTAGCGACTTGATCGCCCGGAATAATTTGGCCGGCGTAGCGTCGAATGTTGTGATCGATTCGGCAACCGATACCAGCAACAGGACCCATAGCGAGACAACCAGTAGCAGTGGCGTCACGCTCGGCTTGTCGGGTAGCATTGGCGATGCGATCAACGGCGCTTACCAACAAGCGCAGGCAGCGAAGAGCGGAAGCGGCGACGGTCGGGCGACGGCCCTGCATGCGATTGCAGCGGCAGGTAATGCAGCAATGGGTGTGGCCGGTTTGACAGGCGGTGCGCTTGCGGGCGGCGGTACACCGAGCATCGGCGTTCAAGTCAGCGTCGGATCGAGTCATAGCAGACTCGATACGTCAGAGAACCAGACTACGCAACGCGGATCGAGCGTCAGCGCTGGCGGCACTACATCGCTGATTGCGACCGGCAACGGCGCGCCTGGTAGCGGCAATATCACGGTGGCCGGTTCGAACGTTTCCGGCAACGATGTGCTGTTGGCCGCGAAGAATCAGATTGACGTGCAGAACACGACGAACACCGATTCGACGCGCAGTTCGAATTCGTCATCAAGCGCGAGTGTCGGCGTGTCGATCGGCACGAACGGTATCGGGGTGTCGGCCGCCATGTCGCGCGCGCATGGTGACGGCAACAGCGATGCGGTGATGCAGAACAACTCGCACGTGACCGGTGCGAATAGCGTGACGCTTGTTAGCGGTGGTGATACGAATGTAATCGGCTCGACTGTATCGGGCCGCACCGTCACTGCGGACGTGGGCGGCAATCTGAACATGCGCAGCGTGCAGGACACGACCGTCAGTAGCGCGCATCAAAGTAGCGCGGGCGGCGGCATCAGCGTCAGCACGATGGGGGGGGGAGTGCCAGCTTCAGTTCGTCGCACGGAAACGCGAACGGCAATTACGCGGCCGTGAACGAACAGGCCGGGATTCAGGCAGGTGAGGGAGGGTTCAATGTAAACGTCAAGGGCAATACGGACCTGACGGGCGCGGCGATCGCCAGCACAGCCGATCCGTCGAAAAACACGCTGACGACTGGTACGCTGACCTATCGGGATATCGAAAACCATTCGACCTACAACGCGGATAGCAGCGGTTTTAGCGCGGGCGCAGGCGTTGGTGTCACCGGGAAGTCGATCGGACCGGGATCGGTCAGCGGCGCGGGTGGCGTGACGCCGATGATTTCGCAGTCGGATAGTGGTAGTGAAAACGCGACCACACGAAGCGGCGTGAGCGTGGGCACGATCGATATCACCAACCCGGCGGGCCAGACGCAAGACGTGGCAAACCTGAACCGCGACACGTCGAACCTGAACGGAACGGTATCGAAAACACCGGACGTGCAGAATCTGCTGGATAAGCAAGCCGATACGATGAACGCTGCGCAAGCTGCAGGACAGGTCGTCGCGCAAGGCATCGGCGCTTACGCGGATATGAAGCAGAAGGAAGCCCAACACGCTGCCGATGCGGCCAAGCTGGCAGGCGATACGACGGCGCAAGCCGCCTATCAAGCCGAAGCGGATTCTTGGGACGAAGGCGGAACTAACCGACTTTATCTGCACATAGCAGGCGGTGCGCTCATCGGCGGCTTGGGTGGCGGCGGAGTCGGGAGCGCGGCGCAGGGCGCAGCGGGAGCAGGACTGGCAGCGTTGCTGGCCGATCAGACGAAGCAGGCCGCAAATGCGGTGGCCGGTGCGACGGATTCGACCCTTGCCGGGAAGGTGTCAGGGAACTTGCTCATTGGCGCATTGGGTGGGCTGGTCGGAGGAACAGCGGGCGCGGCTACTGCTTCGAATGTGAACCTGTACAACCAGTGGAACCACACGGATACGGACACGCTTGAAGAGGCCAGTGGACAAGGCACGCCCCGCAAGAAAACGACAGCGCTCGATCTGATATTTCAGAGTATAGCGAACGGGCTGAACGCGATTAGTGGGTTTGGTGGCGGTAAGCCGCCTACGGCGAGTCCGGGGCTGGTATTGGCAGGAGAGGCAGGGACAGGTGGGCAAGTTGCGAAGCCGGGTGTTGCAGGCTATGCACCAGGTGCCCCTATATTGTCCAGCGGCAACGATCAGCAGTCGAGTGACAGTGCGAATTCCGCACCGGGCCGTGCACAGTCGCGAATCAATATTACGAATGATGGTATGGATCATATCGGCGATCGCCATCTTGATCCGAATGTGAACGCAAGCCAGTTTACAATTAGTGAGAGCGACGTACGAAAGCTCCTTCAAGACCCCAACACGGTATCGACACCGATTACAAGAGAGTTGCAAAGTGCAGATGGGATTCGATACGTCAGAGAGGTTAATGTTGGGAGGCCAATTGGGACCGATAAGTTCAATAACAGTCAGCCGACATCTGTCATGACTGTCTTGACGGACAAGTTTGGAAATCTGGTAAGCGCATTTCCGGGGAAATTGAAATGAATTCGAGCAGACAGGAAGGTGCGAGAGTGATGCGGAATCAGTTGATTGAGCGATCCGCCAATCTAATTTCGGGCAATAATTCGGATGCATTGGGCGTGGCTCTGCGTGAGTTTTTTCCGGGCTTGAAACATGCATTTGTGATTAATTGGATACCGGATCAGTCTGAAGATATTTATTGGGTATTGGTTGACCCGACGAGTATTGCTCAGATTGAGATTGCGAGGGGTGAGGATGCGAAATTTTATCTGCCAAAATTGCAAATGGTCGAACTTGCCTCTTATCAGAATAAGCGGCACTCACGGGATGTTCGGGAGAAGCTAGCTATGGCGCTAGAGTTGATTAAGTCCTTGCCGTGATTTGGATGGTTACGCACTGCGCGTAGCCGAAAGAATAAAAGATATGAAGAAGAAAATTCGAGGGGCTAGCTTTGTCGCGGAATCGTTGCTTTTCGCTTCGATCTGCGCGATGGCACAGTCGGTACAGCCGCTTGAAAACGAACAACAGTCCCGTTTTCAAGGGGTGGCGAATAAATCGGGGGGTATAATTAAGCCTGACGAAATTGAATTTAAGAGGTAATTTGCGTCATGTCATGCGAGAGATTGGATTTCACGGTGGAAGCTCCCTATGTGAGTTGGGCCCGGCATCAGACATGGCCCTAGTGTTTGAGGGGAGAGTGGAAATTTTAGGCAAAAAATGACGAATATATGTAGTATGGCGCCCCGTTTAAGTTGAATCACAAGAAATGCGAGAGACCAGAAAATTTCCACTCGTGGTTGATCTTGACGGCACGTTGACAACTTCGGATACCTTGATGGAATCCGTGATACGTGTCGTCAAGCGAAAGCCTGCAAACCTACTGCGCCTGCCTTTCTGGCTCGCGGGTGGTCGCGCCGCCTTCAAGGCCAAGGTCGCAGAGCATGCCGATTTTCGAGCGGAAACAATTCCATATCGGAAGTCGCTTGTCGACTACCTCACCCGCGAACGCGAGAGCGGTCGAAAAATCGTGCTTGCAACTGCCGCACATTGTTCGATCGCTGAGCGTGTGAGTACGCATCTCGGCCTGTTCGATCGTGTCATCGCTACCAGTGGCGACACGAATCTCAAGGGGGAGGCGAAACTGGCCTGCATTCGCGAGCAGATCGGCGACGACTTCGTGTATGCGGGTGACAGCAAAGCCGACTTGCCGGTTTGGGCGGGCGCGAGAGGTGCCGTACTTGCTGGCGTTTCATCGGATGTCGGCGCGGACGTTCGCAGCCACGTTCCCATCGAACACGAGTTCACGAATGTCCGTGCAACGTTCTCCACATGGTGCAAGGCCCTGCGTGTTCACCAGTGGCTAAAGAACCTGCTGCTGTTCGTCCCACTGCTGACGGCCTTTGCATTTCTTGATGTCGACAAAGTCAGCGTGCTCGCACTGGCGTTCTTGTCAATGTCGCTTGGCGCGTCGGCAACCTACATCGGCAACGATCTTTGGGATCTGGACAGTGATCGCAGACATCCAAGAAAGCGCAATCGTCCGTTTGCGAGCGGGGTGTTGTCGATCGGTCAAGGCATCGCGTGCGCAGCGGTACTGCTGACATTGGCGTTTGCATTGGCGTCGGCGGTGTCGGCCGAATTTACCGGCATGTTCGCGCTCTATCTGCTCCTGACGACCGCGTACAGTTGGCGCTTGAAGTCAGTCGTGCTACTCGATGTGGTCGTTCTGTCATTGCTGTACACGTACCGAATCGTCGCAGGGGCAGTTGCAGCGGAAATTCTGGTGAGTCGATGGCTCCTTGCGTTTTCCGTGTTTGCTTTTCTCAGCCTCGCGCTCGTGAAACGTTGCTCCGAGTTGGTGTTCTTGCGCCAGAATGACAAAAGCGCAACGGCCGGTCGGGATTATCGAGTAAGTGACCTCGAAGTCCTTTGGCCGTTCGGCATCGGTGCTTCCCTGGCTGCGGTGGTCGTGTTTGGTCTGTTCATCAACGCCCCGGAAACGGTAGCTCGTTACACGGTTCCGCACCTTCTCTGGTTCGTGCAGATCGGGTTGATCTATCTGTTCGGTCGTCTATGGATCGCAACAGTACGGGGTGCGATGCACGACGATCCGATCGTCCATATTCTCGAGAATCGCGGTAGCTTCAGCATGCTTTGCATCATGGTGGTGATCGTGCTGGCCGCTCACTTCTTGCCAGCTCCGTGAGCGGCACAGTTCCTATGACAGAAAAAAACCAAAACCGCGTGCTGGCGTTCTGCCGCTTCGCCATCGTCTATGTGCTGCTGTTCGTATGCGCGGGAAACATCACCAACAGCATGTTGCTGAAGTGGGGTTTTCGCGACGACCAGAAAGGGGATTTCGCAACCAGCTACAGCCTCGTCGGCATGATGAACGGCGAGGCACCAAAGCCGTATGTCTATCGCTCGTCGTTCCCGCGAGCCGCAAAATGGGTAGCCGAGCGGCTTGGACAGGAAAAGCAGGAAAAGCTTTTCAAATCGATCAAACGACATGATTCGCTGCACAACGCCTATTTCACCAGTGTGCCGGACGAATATTGGACACCGATCGTGGCACTCGTCTATCACCTGACGTACATCGCGATCGTGTTGTCGACGCTGTTCGCGCTGTTGCTGGTCTACAAGCTGGCCAGACTACACGGCCTGAACTTCGGGCAATCCGTTGGCTTTCTGGCGGCGTTCGGCTTCGTCTATCCGCTCACGTTTCAGCAGGGCGGTTACTACTATGACTTTTTCGAACTGCTCGGCGTACTCGGTGCCTGCTATTTCCTGTTGAAGAAGCGGATGCTGGCGTGTACGTTGATGGTTTCCATCTTCTCCCTGAACAAGGAAACGTTCTTCCTTGTTCCGCTCGCGCTATTTTTCCTACACGAGCGTGACGTTCCGGTATTGAAACGAGTCGGTTGGCTGGTGCTGCAGCTTGTGATCTGCGTGGGCACGCGCCATTTCATCATGAGCGGCTACGACGCGAATGCAGGTGGTTTCGTCGAATTTCACGTCTGGGATAACCTGAAATTCTGGCTTAATCCCTTGTCTTACCTGTCGTTCTACAACCTGATCGGCAAGGGCATCTTTACGCCAAGTCTCGAAAATCCGCTGATGCTTGTACCGCTTGCGGTGTTCTTCGGCTCGGCGTGGCGCGCGACGCCACATCGATACCGTATCTATTTTTTTGCGGCATTCCTGCCGGTGCTGGTGTTGTTCTTCTTTTTCGGCTACCGCGATGAGGCACGAAACTTTTCGGTCGTCTTTCCCGCCATCGTGCTGATCGCGCTCCATGGCGCGAATCGATTCAATATGATTTTTGATGGAAAAACGGGCGCATCCGATGGCATCCGCACAAACACCGGGCCGCGGCCGGATGTGGCGGTCGTGACGGAGGCCGCGCGGTGAACTGGCTGATCGTCGTCGCAAGTGGCTTTTTCGGTGGTCTCGCGAGCATATTGCTCCGAGTTGCGGCTATCAAGGGAATCGCACTGGGTGAGTCGAGCGTGTTGCCATGGATCGCCCGCGGGGCAGCCATAGGCGCCTACGGAGTCGGGTTCCTCCTTTACGCAATCGCGCTGCGCAAAACAACGCTAGGCGTTGCGTATCCGGCGATGGTGGCGATTTCCATGCTCGTTGTGTTGTCGTTCACGGCGTTACACGAACACCTGCTGCGGCCGATGCAGGTCGTCGGCGCTGTCGTCATCCTGATTGGGGTCTGGATGGTCACGCGGTACGCGTAATCGAGAGAATCAAATACATGAAGAAGAAAATCCGGGGGGGGAGCCTTGTCGCGGGGTCGTTGCTTATCGCATCGACCTGTGCGATGGCACAGTCGGTACAGCCGCTTGGTAACGAACAACAGGCTCGTCAGCAGGAGGAAGCGCGCGAGCGTGAACGAATCGTTTCCGCGCCGGGAGTTCGTTCGAGTGTCGCGGCGAGTGCTGGCTATCCACATCTTCCGACCGAAACACCGTGCTTCCGCATTGATCGTTTCACGGTCGACGTTCCCGATTCACTGCCGGACGGCGTGAAAGCGCAGGGTGCGTCCGTACTGCCCATGGATCGCTTCGCGTTCGCGCGTGAATGGCTTGAGCATTACACGGGGCAGTGCGTTGGCAAGCAAGGGCTTGATGTGCTCATCAAGGCGCTGTCGCAAGACATTTTGTCGCGCGGGTACATCACGACGCGCGTGCTGCTCCCCGAACAGGATTTGTCGTCCGGTACGTTGAAAGTCTCGCTGATTCCCGGCGTGATCCGACACGTGCGCTTCGCCGATGAAAAACTGCGTGGCACATGGAAAACCGCATTCCCGACGCGCGACGGCGAACTGTTGAACCTGCGCGACCTCGAGCAAGGTCTGGAGCAGATGAAGCGCGTACAGAGTCAAGACGTATCGATGCAGATCGTTCCGGGCGATGTACCGGGCGAAAGCGATGTCGTGCTCGATGTGAAGCGTGGCAAACCGTGGACTGTGGTGGCGTCGATCGACAACTCCGGCACGCGCGCGACCGGGAAGCTACAGGGCAACCTGTCGATCGGCATCGACAACCCACTCGGGCTAAACGACATCTTCAACGTCGGCGTGAGCCAGGACCTTGAACTTGGCGACAAGCGCCTTGGTTCGCACGGCTGGAACGGCTTCTACTCGATTCCGTGGGGTTACTGGACCGCGACGTTATCGGCCTACACGAACACGTACTACCAGCAGATCGCCGGCGTTAATCAGACATTCGTTGCAAGCGGCAATTCGAAGACGATCGATTTCAAGCTTGCTCGAGTGCTTGCCCGTAGCCAGAACGACGTATTCGGCGGCTATGTCCGCTTGTCCCGTCGCTTCGGTCAGAGCTTCATCGAAGATACGGAAATCTCGCAGCAGCGGCGCAACAACACGTTCGTTGAATTCGGCCTGACCGACCGTCACTACTTCGACGGCGCGCAGTTCGACGGCACGCTGGCGTACCGACAGGGCGTCGGGGGTTTGGGCGCGCAGGACGACATTCTTGCTGCCGGCGGCGGTCCGACTTACCGCTTCAAGATGGCGGTACTCGACGCGAACCTGTCGGTGCCTTTTGCGATCGCGAAGCAGCCGTTCCGATACGTGACGAGCATCCACGGCCAATATACCGGGAACTCGCTGTACTACATCGATGACTTGACGATCGGCAGTCGCTACACGGTTCGCGGTTTCGACGGCGAAACGATGCTGGCGGCGGCACGCGGTTTCTACTGGCGCAACGAACTGCAGATGCCGATCGGACAAACCGGACAGGCGATTTATGCAGGATTGGACTACGGTCGCGTTTGGGGGCCGCAGCCGGTTGCGTTGGTCGGTACGCAGTTGGCCGGGGCGGTAATTGGCATCAAAGGCAGCGTAGCGACACGTTTCGGCGGCTACGGTTACGACCTGTTCGCCGGTACGCCGGTCTACAAGCCGTCTGGATTTCTGACCGCACGCGTGACGGTCGGATTTCAGGTGACGGCCCAATTTTGATCGGAATCGTGACGCCCGTCGCGATCTCGTGTTGTATTTCGCATAGTCGGCAATCGCGAAGTCCCGACAGCAATCGAAGCAGGAAAACAGGGAACTGACCGGCTTCCGCGGCTAAGCGAGCCATCCAGCACGGTCGCATACAATGGCCCGTGTCCTTCAGGCACCTGACCGAACGGCCGACGGTCGGCGACCTGCGACGACCTCTGTCGGTGCGCATGTCCGACGCGGCCGAAGCTGGTGGCGTCGCAGTCGCTCCCATATATCGGCGTCTGAAGATCAGAACGCGCGCGCCATCCCGCGCATTTCAATCCACAACCACTTTCACCCGCCGCGATTTTCCCCAAAATCGCCTGGCGTGAAACCGCCGATCCTCCCTATAATCCCGCCTGCATATTGCGTGTGCTTGATTGCACACATTCGACGCGCGTTCGTTCGCGCCGAAGGCGATGGATCCCGTTACGGCTCGTCACGCGCACAGCCGCGTCACGCGGGCCGCCCGGGTGTATTCCGTGAAAGGCCATATCCGTTTTCCAGGTGGCGCAGGGAAATACGGATAATCCACGACAATTCCAACCGAATTGACGCGGTATCCGTGTCGTTTCTCATTCGGAAATCGACAACGGGGATTATTTCGTTTTCGGCTGCCGAAATCGGCATGAACGGTCGCGCATTGTCATCGACACAATGACGGCGGCCCGCTCGCGGCTGCCAGGAGACGAATTTGAAACAACCACAAGACCAGCTGCACCGCGGGCTGGAAGAACGGCACATCAACCTGATGGCGCTCGGTGCGACGATCGGCGTCGGCCTGTTCCTCGGCTCGGCCACCGCGATCCGCACGGCCGGCCCGGCCATCCTGCTGACCTACCTGCTCGGCGGCCTCGCGATCTTCCTGATCATGCGCGCGCTCGGCGAAATGGCGATCACCAACCCGGTCGCCGGCGCCTTCAGCCGCTATGCGCGCGACTACCTCGGCCCGTTCGCCGGTTACCTGACCGGCTGGACCTACTGGTTCGTGTGGATCGTCACCTGCATGGCGGAAATCACGGCGGTCGGCGTCTACATGCACATGTGGGTCCCCGGCGTGCCGAACTGGATCTGGGCGCTCGTGGCGTTGCTGGCGATGGGCTCGGTGAACTTCATCGCGGTCAAACTGTATGGCGAATTCGAATTCTGGTTCGCGCTGATCAAGATCGTCACGATCGTGCTGATGATCATCGGCGGCGGCTTGATGATCGCGTTCGGTATCGGCAACGGCGGTATCGCGACCGGCATCTCGAACCTATGGTCGCACGGCGGATTCATGCCGAATGGAATCCATGGCGTGATCGCCGCGCTGCCGATCGTGATGTTCGCGTATCTCGGCGTGGAAATGCTCGGCCTCACGGCCGGCGAGGCACGCAACCCGGAGAAGTCGCTGACGAAAGCCGTGAATTCGGTGTTCTGGCGCGTGCTGATTTTCTACATCGGCGCGCTGTTCGTGATCATGTCGCTCTATCCATGGGACCAGATCGGCACGCAGGGCAGCCCGTTCGTGATGACGTTCTCGCGGCTCGGCATTCCCGCCGCCGCCGGCATCATCAACTTCGTCGTGCTGACCGCGGCGCTGTCGTCGTGCAACAGCGGCCTGTTCAGCACCGCGCGGATGCTCTATAACCTCGCGCAGCAGGGCCAGGCGCCTGCCGCGCTCGGTCGCGTGAACCCCAGCGGCGTGCCCGTGTACGGCGTGGCCGTGTCGGTCGCGCTGCTGCTGATCGGCGTGTTGCTCAACTATCTCGCGCCGCAGCACGTGTTCACGTGGCTCACGTCGGTGTCGACGTTCGGCGCGATCTGGACGTGGTGCGTGATCCTGATCGCGCAGATGCGTTTTCGTCGCACGCTGTCGGCCGACAGGATCGCGCGCCTGCCGATCCGCGTGCCGTTCTATCCGCTCGGTTCGTTCGTCGCGCTCGGCTTTCTCGCGCTGGTCGTCGTGCTGATGGCGCTCACGCCCGACACGCGCGTCGCGCTCGTGATCGGGCCGGTATGGATCGTGCTGCTCGGCATCGCGTACGCGCTGTTCCATGCGAACCGTCCGGCCGAGTCGATGCCGACGAAGTCGTAAGCCGCGCGGGCAGGATGCCGCGCGACCGTTCGCGATCATTGATCGCGATCATGCACGCGCGGGCCGGACGGCCTATGCTGAACGAACGCATTGCTTGTCCGCGCTTCGCGTGGCACCGCGCCGGTCCCCGCGACCGCGGCGGCAGTCCGGCCGCCGCGTGCCGCTACCGCGCGAAGCGCCCGTCGTCGTTCAGCGACGACGTGCACGCACGGAGGCCTTCGCCATGCAGCCTGCCCAGCCCATCCCGACGCTCGCGCGGATCGCGCTGGCCGTCGATTCGACACCCGAATCGTTGACCGCCGCGCGTTACGTGCGCACGCTGATGCGTCCCGGCATGCGATTGCGCATCATTTGCGCGGTCGACAATCCGCGTCTCGTGCTGCCCGACATTCCGCGCATCGACGCGCTACTGACGTCCGCGCGCGAGGACATGATGCGCGAAGCGCAGGCTACCGGCGAGCGGATCGCGGCGCTGTTCGACGACAGCGACATCGAAGTCGAACTGGCGGTCATCGATACGTCGGTCACGGGCGGCTCGGTGGCGGACGCGCTGGTGAACGATACGTCGACGTGGCATGCGGACGTGCTGGTGATCGGCGCGAATCCGCATCACCGGCTGTTGCGGCTCGTCGAAGGCGCGATGTCGGACATGCTGACGAAACGCGCGCGCTGCGCGCTGCTGATCGTGCCGGGCACCTATGGACGGCCGTCGGACGGCACGCTGCAGCGGCTGATGTTCGCGGTCGACGGCAGCGAGCCGTCGCTGCACGCGGTGCGCGTCGGCCTCGGCTTCGCGGCGCCGACGACGTTGCTGTATGCGGCGTACGTGATCGATCGCGCGGTTCGTCTGACGGATGTCGTGCCGGTACGCGCGCTCGAGGATGCATACCGCGCGGAGGGCGAGGATGCGCTCGCGAAGGTCGGCCCGCTGTTCCATGCGACGGGCAATCCGACCAAGCGCGCCATCGTCGAAACGCGTCCGACCAGCGACGACGTGGCCCATGCGCTGATGCGCGATGCCGTGCACTGGCGGGCGGAGCTGCTGGTGGTCGGCACGCATGGCCGTCGCGGCATCGCCGCCTGGCTGATCGGCAGCGTCGCGCGGCGGGTCGCGCATCTCGCGGAAGTGCCCGTGCTGCTGGTGCGCGGCGCGGACTGAGTCGCGCATCGTGACGGTGGAAGCGGTTCTGGATTGACCTGCATCAGAAACGCCGCGCATATCGCGTGAGACAGTGATGGAACATCCTGCGACGCGGCCGGTCTGCCGTGCAGGCGCGTTCCTGGCCGCGCCTGCATGCGAGTGGCGATCACGGTCGCACGCGCCGCCGTCACATGTCACATCGTTTCAGGAATCGCGCCACGTATTTGTCCGGCGCGTCATCCGACCGGGAACTCTCTGGCACGAGGGTAGGCAACCGACGGTTGCCTTGGAGGACGGGCGGGGTGGAAGTCACCCCGTCCGCTTTCCGCGTGGCCCCGTCGAATTCACTTCCCCGAACGAATGGTTTGGAACGCGGCTGCGTCGAGCGGCGCGTCGTCGCGCGCGGTCACCTCGATACGGATCGCGGCGAGCATGGCGGATGCACGGCGCGACGCCGGCGTGGCGGCCGGGTCGTGATGCGCGCAACCATTGCATGGCCCCGTGCCGCGCATCGGTTACGTGCGCGGATCAGAGGGTACGAAGAATCGATCGCAGGTCGTGCCGGCGGCCCGCGCCGCGTCGTACCCGCCCATGCGGACGCACGACATGCAGCGGCGCGCATGCGCTGCACGTGCGGCTGCGCAAACGATTCGCATGCGGCCAGCCCGGGCGCGCCTTGCGACGCGGCTCCGATGCGGCCGGCGCGTCGGCCGCGTTTCGCGCACACAGTGCCGCGGCGAACCGCTGCAGTGCGAGGACCGAGCCCGCGACGCTCTGATACTTTTCGCGGCCGATCTGTCCGTCCAGCGTGACGAGCAATCCGGCCTCGCGTGCGAGCGCGAGCAAGGTGTCGAGGTCGTCGGACGGACGATTGCCGGCCGACGCGGCCCGGTCGGGCAGGGCGCGCGCGTTGCCCGACGTGCGCCGCTGGCCGTCCCGGCCCGGTAAGTTGCGATGTGCCATGGTTGGTCTCCTGCGCGGAACCCCGCGTGCCGGCTCGGTGGCCGGCTGAGCGATGTTCCGGTATGAACGCCTGGTTCATGTGATCAGTATCGTGTGGCGGCGGCGCGCTGCCAAGCGGTGCGTGCTGAAGTCGTTGTCAGGAAATGGCGCGACACGTATCGGAATCCGCTGACACACGTGGCGGCCGACCGGCCGATTCGGCGCGTTCGTTCGACGAATGGACGGTACGCGCGCGGCGCTGCTTGACGCATGATTTCGGCCGGTCTAAGTTCGCGTCTGCACCGGCGTCGCATGGCGTTCCACCTGCCGTCCGTCGCCAGTGCCGCGCCCCGGGGTGGCGTGGCAGGGTTTCCGGTGTCGTTCGCAGGCCATGTGCCCCGCGAACTTCGCGGGGCCGGTCCGGAAACGGATCGGCGCGGCGGCACGCAACGTGCCGTTGATCGCGCGCAAACACGCGCCGGCGCATCGTACGCCGCGCGTCCATCCAGTCTTAAGCTTCCAGTACCGTCATCCGTTTCGTTCCTCGACCGCCAGGAGTCCGTCGATGTCCAAGGACAATTTGCTCGATTCACTGAAGGAAGCCGCCGAACGGCGCGCGATCGGCGCGGATCAGCTGCGTGCGATGCTCGACGACGAAGTGCGCGCGCTGTCGTCGGGCGCGCGCGTGCACGACTACATCCACGTATTCGCGATCCGCCATCTGCGTGAGCGGATGCGCCAGAAGGACGACCTCGACCGCGATACGCGCGCCGATGCGGCACCCGCGGACACCGATCCGCGGCCGAGCCGTCGACTGTAGCGGATGGCGGCCGGTTGGGGGCCAGGCGCACGGCGCGCCCGTCGCGCCAGCCATCCTGACGGTCCGCCGACAGTCGCCGGCGCCTTTCGTCATATGTTTCACTGAATCGTCACGACGACCTCAAGAAAGTGGTGCGATTTGCCGTTTACCCGGTGAATTCGTCCACCGGGCGTTCGCCCGCTCTTACCGAGTCGTTGCCATGTTTTCGTCCATTCGCGCCCGCATTCTCGCCGCGTGCGTCTCCATCGTCGTATTCGCGCTCGTCGCCACGACCCTGATCAACTATTTCATCGCACGCTCGTACAACGACGACGCGATCGACCGCAACCTGGTCTCAGTCGCGAGCGGCCACGTGGTGGGGATCGCCGACTGGGTCGCGACCCGCAGCCGGATGATCGCGTCGCTGCAGGATGCCGCGCTGACGCCCGATCCGCTGCCGGTGTTCAAGCAGATGGCCGCGGCCGGCGGCTTCACGAACGTCTATGCCGGTTATGCGGACAAGGCGTTCCACTTCTCCGACCCGACCGGCATCCCGCCCGACTACGACCCGACCGGCCGCCCGTGGTACAAGCAGGCCGCGCAGGCCGGCAAGCCGGTCGTCACGCCGCCGTACGTCGATGCCGGCACCGGCAACCTCGTCGTCACGTTCGCGGTGCCGATCCTGCGCGACGGCGCGCTGAAGGGCGTGGTCGCCGCGGACCTGTCGATGGACAGCGTGATCGCCAACGTCAAGTCGATCCGCCCGACGCCGGCGAGCTTCGGGATGCTGATCGACAGCAGCGGCCACGTCGTCGCGCACCCGGATGCGAAGCTCACGCTGAAGCCGGTCGCCGACGTATCGCCCGAACTCGGTTCGCTGGGCGTCGCGTCGATCGCGGCGGCGAACGCGCCGGTCGAGGTCGGCGTCGGCGGCGACGCGAAGCTCGTGCGCGCGAAACCCGTGCCGGGCACCGACTGGTACGCGCTGGTGCTGCTCGACAAGGCCGAAGCGACGGCCGGCATGCGTTCGCTGCTGACCGCGTCGCTGATTACGCTGATCGTGATCGTCGGCGTGGCGTCGCTGATCATCGGCGCGATCACCACGACGGCATTCCGCCGCCTGTCGCAGGTGCGCCAGGCGATGGCCGCGATCGGCTCGGGCGCCGGCGACCTGACGCAGCGCCTGCCGGCCGCCGGCCGCGACGAAGTGGCCGACATCGCGCGCTCGTTCAACAGCTTCGTCGACAAGCTGAACGACGTGATGCGCCAGATCCGCGACGCGAGCGAATCGGTGCGCACGGCCGCGAACGAGATCGCGGCCGGCAACCAGGACCTGTCGTCGCGTACCGAATCGGCGGCGGCGAGCCTCGAGCAAACCGCGGCGTCGATGGAAGAGATCACCGCGACCGTCGGGCAGTCGGCCGCCGCCGCCAGCCAGGCCGACGAACGCGCGGCGGCCGCGTCGCGGATCGCGTCGCACGGCGGCGTGGTCGTGTCGGACGTCGTCGCGACGATGGGGAAGATCGAGGAAGCGTCGGGCCGGATCGGCGACATCATCGGCGTGATCGACGGGATCGCGTTCCAGACCAACATCCTCGCGCTGAACGCGGCCGTCGAAGCGGCGCGGGCGGGCGAGCAGGGCCGCGGCTTCGCGGTCGTCGCGCAGGAAGTGCGCAGCCTCGCGCAACGCAGCGCGCAGGCCGCGCGCGAAGTGAAGGTGCTGGTGGAATCGACGGTTGCGAGCGTGTCGGCCGGGTCCGGGCAGGTACGCCAGGCCGGCGACACGATGCGCGAGATCGTGTCCAACGTGGCGAACGTGACGACCATCATCTCCGAGATCACGCACGCGGCGAACGAGCAGACGCGCGGTATTCAGGAAGTGAACCGCGCGGTCAGCCAGCTCGACGAAATGGTGCAGCAGAACGCGGCGCTCGTCGAACAGTCGACGGCGGCGGCGACCGCGCTGCAGTCGCAGGCGAATGCGCTGGCGACGACGGTCGGGCAGTTCAAGGTCGCCTGACGCGCCCCGTGGCCGGGTGGCTCGCGGCCCGCGCCATGCGGGCCGCGCCGCTCACGAGCCGCCCTGGTCGCGCATCAGCGCGAGCCGGTTGTAGAGCGTCTTCAGGCTGATGCCGAGCGCCTTGGCCGCGCGCGGCTTGTTGCCGTCGAAGTGACGCAACGTCTCCGCGATGAAGCGTTGCTGCACATGGTGCAGCGTCGCGCCGAGCGGCAGCGCCATCGCGCCTTCCGACGTGCTGGCGGCCGCCGGCAGCGGCTGCTTCGGGAGTGCGACGTCGATACCTTCGTCCGACAGGATGTATGCACGCTCGATCGTGTTGTGCAGTTCGCGCACGTTGCCGGGCCATGAATACGCGCGCAACGCGGCGATCGCCGCGTCGGTCAGCCGCTTGTGCGCGCGATGCCGCGCGTTCAGCGTGTCGACGAACTCCTGCGCGATCGTCTCGACGTCGCCGTCGCGCTGGCGCAGCGGCGGCACGTAGATCGCGAACGCGGCGAGCCGGTAGAACAGGTCCTCGCGCAACCGGCCGTCGCGCACCGCGTCGGCCGGATTGTGACGGGTGGCCGAAACGAACCGCACGTCGAGCGGAATCGATTCGGTGCCGCCCACGCGCACGATCGTGTTCGACTCGATCGCCCGCAGCAGCTTCACCTGCAGCGCCGCGGGCATTTCCGCGACCTCGTCGAGCAGCAGCGTGCCGCCGCGCGCGGCTTCGAAGAAGCCTTCACGCTGCGTGATCGCACCGGTAAAGCTGCCTTTCTCGTGCCCGAACAGATGCGCCTCGGCCAGGTCGGGCGGAATCGCGCCGCAGTTCATCGGCACGAACGGACCGTCGCGTCGCGCGCTCAGATCGTGCAGCCGCCGCGCGACGATATCCTTGCCGACCCCGCTTTCGCCGGCAATCATCACGCTCGCGCGGGTCGGCGCGATTTTCTCGATACGGGCGAGCAGCGTGCGCATCGCGGCGGACCGGCCGGACAGCCGGCGACCGTCTGCGCGCTGCTTCGCCCGGTTGGCGGATTCACCCATAGGCGTTCACGGGCCGTTTTGAAAAACGGCATCGCACGTTCCGTTGATTGCAATATTTATCATCGACAGCGAAACGACCGCGAAGGTGCCGCCGAATGGAAAATTCCAATGTGCGCGGCGTGAGTGAAAGCAACAGGCCATCGGGTTTGTCGCCGGCCCCGGCGTGATGACGCATTCGGTCAGGACCAGCGCTTTTTTACAGAAACCCGATGAAAAAAGCGGCCGGCGACATATCGCGGCGGCGCGCCCGGCGAACCCGCCCGCCACCGGCCCGGTCGCACCGGGCGCCGGCGCGGGGCCGGCCATCGGCTGCCGCGGGCCGCGAATGCGCCGCCACCCGGGTACGTTCTTTGCTGACGCCCTCAAGCTCGCCCCGGCGCGTTCGACGGCATGCCGGATGGCCGAAAGGCGGCATTCCCCCCGCACGACGGGAGCCGGCGCGATGCAAGGATGCAATGAGGACTCTGACCCCTGAGCTGTTCCGGCAGGGTGCATGGGTCGTACTGGCCGTCGGGCTCGCGTCCGCGCTGCAGGCGTGGGCGATCCGGGCTGTCGGCGAGCACGCGCCATTTGCGCCGCTGCCTTTTTATGCCGGCGTGGCGGCTGCCGCATGGCTGACGTCGTTCGGCGGCGGTCTGGTCGCGACCGTCGCCAGCATCGGCGTGATCGCCGCATGGTGGTGGCGCGCCGCGCCGCTGGCGACGCTGCTCGCGCAAGCCGGCACGTTCGTCGCGATCGGCTTCGTCGAATGCGTGCTGGTGGCGGCCGTGAAGCCGCTGCTCGCGAACGATCGTCCGCGCGCGTTCGACGCCGCCGGTGGCGAGCCGCATCCGCCGCACCGCGAGCCTTCCGTCGGCGCGGGCGTGCGCGACGACGGGCTGCTGCGTCAGGTGGTCGATGCGTCGCCCGATGCGATCGTCGGGATCGACGCCGCGCGCCGCATCACCAGCTGGAATCCGGCCGCGGCACGAATCTTCGGCATCGATGCGGCGCAGGCGAGCGGACGCGACATCGTCACGATGATCGCGCCGCGCTGGTTGCGCCGGCATGCGGTGCCGGCGTCGTTCGCGGACCTGCGCGCGCCGGTCGGGCCGCTCGACGTACTCTGCGTGCGCCACGACGGCGGCCGGTTTCGCGCCACCTTCGCCGCTTCGCCGATCGTCGATGCAGAGGGCCATTGCGCGGGCCTGTCGCTGATGCTGCGCGAAGCGGGCGAACGCCGCCGCAGCGAGCGCCGCGACCTGCGTTCGCTGCGTGGCGCTCGCGACGCACGCGTGCAGGCCGATGCGTCGAACCGGCTGAAGGACGAGCTGCTGGCCACGGTCTCGCACGAACTGCGCACGCCGCTGAACGTGATCTACGGCTGGGTCGAGGTACTGCGCAACGCGGACGGGCAGGGCTTCGCGCAACAGGCGGTCGATGCGATCGACCGCAGCGCGCGGTCGCTGTCGCACATGGTCGCCGATCTGCTCGACGCGTCGTCCCTCGCGACCGGCCGGCTGCGCCTCGAACGCGTGCCGGTCGATCTCGTGCGGATCGTGCGCGATGCGGCGCGCGAACTCGACGCGACGGCGCAGGCGAACGGGCTCGTGCTGTCGACCGAGTACGCGATGCCGGCCTGCGTGATTCCGGCGGACGGCGAACGCCTGCGCCAGGTCCTGTCGAACCTGCTGTCGAACGCGATCAAGTTCACGCCGCCGGGCGGCCGCATCAACGTGTCGCTGACGCGCGCGGGCGAACGCGTACGGTTGTCGGTCGCCGACACCGGGCAAGGTATCGCGCCGGAACGCCTGCCCCATCTGTTCGAGACGTTCAGCCGGCCGGAAGGCGCGTTCACGTCGCCGAAGCGCGGCCTCGGGCTCGGCCTGTCGATCGTGCGCAACATCGTGCAGCTGCACGGCGGCGACGTCGTCGCGACGAGCGCGGGCGCCGGGCGCGGAACGACCGTCACGGTGACGCTGCCGGCCGGCTGGGATGCCGACGATCCGGTGGAGCGGCCGGCGCGCGCGAAGGGCATGGCCAATACGGTCGCACTCGACGGTCAGCGCGTGCTGGTGGTCGACGACGACGCGACGTCGCGCACCAGCCTCGCGGCCGCGCTCGAAACGATGGGCGCGCAGGTATCGACCGCGCGTTCGGGGCACGACGCGCTCGACGCGGTGGCACGGCAGCCGCCGAGCGTCGTGCTGTCGGATCTCGCGATGCCGGACGGCGATGGCTACTGGCTGCTGGACCGGATCCGGCGCCTGCCGAACGGCGGCGGGCATCTGCCGGTCGTCGCGGTGACCGCGCACGCCGGCAAGACCGACCGGCGCCGCGTGATGGCCGCCGGGTTCGATGCGTATCTGTGCAAGCCGGTCGACATGCCGACCCTCGCGAGCGTGATCGTCGATGTCGCCCCGGACGACGCGGGCGACGCGAAGCCGCGCGAGCGGTGACGGCCAATACACGGGCGCGGCTATCCGGCCGCCTGACCGCCGCGGCCGCATACGAAAAAGGAGGCACGATGGACGCAACGGAAAGCACGCGGCGCGGCGGCACGGGCGGCAAGCCGGCACGCACGCGACGCAGGACGCCGATCGGGCGGATCGCGAGCATACTGATGTTGTCGTGTGCATGGATCGCGACGCCCCGCTACGCATCGGCCGAGGAGGCTACGCGTGCGAAGCTGGCGAGCCAGGCGTCGGCCGTCGGGGGCCAGATCCGCGACGCGACGCTCGCGTCCCGCGTCAGGGCCGCGCTCGTCGCCGAACGCGGCCTCGCTTCCGGCGACATCGACGTGCAGGTCCATGACCGCGTGGTCGAATTGACGGGCAACGTGCCCGACGAGCGGCAACGCGCGGCCGCGGTCCGCGTCGCGCACGACGTCAGCGGCGTGAGCGGCGTGCGCGACAAGCTGCAGATCCGCCGGAAGTAATGTGATGCGCGGGCCAGCGCCGGGCCGACCGGGCGTCGCGCGCCCGCGACCCTGCGCGTCACCGGGCAGGAGGGTTCGACATGGACACCATCATCGCGGGCCGTTTCTCGCGGCTCGAGCAGGCCGAACGCTGCGCGGAGCAACTGCGCGGCCACGCCATCCATCGGGACGACGTGAAGGTCTTCTTTCTCAATCCGCCCGGGCAGCACGCGCTGTTCTGGCTCGGCGGCGACGTCTATGCGGACTCCGCCGCGCGGCCGGGCGGCCTCGGCGCGCTGGAAGGCGTGGCCATCGGCGCGGTCGTCGGGCTCGCCGGCGCCGCGGTGCTCCATCTGGGCGGGCTTCATTCCCCGCTCGCGTGGATCGGCGTGCCGCTCGTCGGCGCCTATGTCGGCGCGTTGTGCGGCGCGCTCGGCCGGATGCGCGGCGATGCACCGGAGGGACATGGCGCACTGAAGCAATGCGAAAACGGCGTCGTGCTGGCCGCGCACGTGACGCGGCGCACGATCGCGTTCGCGGAGCGGACGATGCTCGCCGCCGGCGCGCTGTCGGTGGAGCGCACCGAGGGCGCATGGCACAACGGCGCGTGGACCGATTTCTTCACGTCGGCCCATCGTCCCGCGTGACGGGAAGCCGCGCGGCCGGCCCCGCTTCGTCGCCCGACCTCGGAGGCCCGGATGAATAAAACGAACCGGACGAAACAACGCGGGCGTCGGCCGGTAGTCATCATGCTGATGGCCGCCGCCGGTGTCGGGACGTTCGCGCTATCGCACGCGCAGGCGCCGCCCGCTTCGTCCGCGCAGGTCGCGCCGGGCGTCATCCGGCCGGGCTCGACCGCCGACGAGGCCGGTATGACGCAGCGGCCGGCCGGCCTCGACGCCGAGTTCGTCGACAAGGCCGGCATGATCGGCAAGGTACAACGACAGGCCGGCCAGCTCGCGCTCGATCGATCGTCGAACGCGGACGTGAAAGCCTTCGCCCGCCGGATGGTCGACGATCACGCGCGTATCGCAGACGAATTGCGGCATCTCGGCGCGCAGAAGGGCGTGCCGGTCCAGACGCGGATGCTCGTGGATCCGGAGGTGACGGCATTGCGAGCGAAGGACGGGCACGCATTCGATACGGCGTACGTGGCGCTGGCCGGGCCCCGCGCGCAGGAAGCGGCAGTCCGGCTCTACGAAACCGAGGCGAAAGACGGTCGCGACCCGCAGCTTCGCGCGTTCGCGGCCCGCACGCTGCCGACGCTGAACGCGCACCTGGGCGCCGCGCGGCAACTCGCGAAGACGGTGGCCACCGCGCAGTGACCCGCATTGCGGCGGGTGCGCTTCAGTGCTGCCGTGTGCCGTCTTCAGGGCCGCCGGGGGATGCCTCGTACGGCGGCGAATCGAGCGCCGTTTCGCCTTCCTCGATCAGCCAGTAAGGCGAGCTGCCGTAGTACGCATGCAGCGCTTCGGCCCATTCGGGGTCGGCCATCGCGGGCCACCGGCTCTTGTCGAAGCCGGGCGCCTCGCGCACGCGCGCGGTGTCGACCGGCAGCACGAAGCATTCGCGCTCGGCGTCGAGAACGAGCGCGTTCCACGGCACCGCGAGCAGCTTGTCGCCAATCCCGAGCAAGCCGCCCGACGACACGACCGCGTACGCGATCCGTCCCGCGCGTACGTCGAGCATGATGTGGCTCACCTTGCCGATGTCGTCGCCGTCCATCGTCAGCACGCGATCGTCTTCGAGCGTGCGAGCGGCCATCACGTCGGGCCCCGGCCCGCCGGCGGCCGTGCGCGGGTTCGCGCCGACGATGCGCGCGGCGTCGCGCGACGGTTTGTCCGTTGTCATCGAAACCTCCTGGTAGAAGCGGCACCGCGGTCCACGCGCAAATCCATCGCGCGGGTACGGCGCCGGGGTAGCGGGCAACGCAGAACGATGAGAGATGCCGGTCAGCGGCGGCGCGGCAGCGATACGTCCTCGAGCGTATTGGCCAGCTCGTCGCGCGCCGGGCCGCCCGCGCGCGTCGCGATGTCGCCGAGCGACACCATGCCGACCAGCTTCCGGCTGCGATCGAGCACCGGCAGCCGGTGCAACTGCACGTCGGCCATCCGCTGCTGAATGTCGCCGACGCCGTCGTCTTCCACGCACCACTGCACGGGTCTGGACGCCACCGCGTGCACCGGCGTATCGGGCGAATGACCGTGCGACAGCGCCCGCACCGCCAGATCGCGGTCGGTCACGATCGCGACGAGCTCGGTGCCCTCGCACACGGGCAGCACGCCGATGTCGAAGCGCTGCATCAATTCGGCCGCACGGCGAATCGTGTCGGTCGGTGCGACGCATACTACGTCGCGCGACATGATCTCGTTGACGCGATACATGAACGCCTCCTTCGTGATCGGATCCAGACGGGAGCAGGCCGCGTGCCGCGCGCGATGCGCGCACGCGGCGCCCGGACGGCCGGAGGACGGAGAAATTTGCCAGCCCGCTTGTACATCTTCCACGGCGGTCGCCGCCTCGCGGCAGGGGCATCAACGCGGGACGTCAGTGGCCAATTCCCGTCATCGTGACGATCGCCAGCACCACGGCGCTTTCGATCGCGGCCAGTGCCGCGACGCCGGCCGCGCCACTGATTTCATGCCATCTGCGTTCAAGGACTTTCATCGAATCGCTCCTGATTTCGCCGGCCCGCGCATGCGCTGCCGCACCGCGGGCCGGGTGCCGCCGTCAGCCGTGATCGGGGGGCGGTGAAGGGACGTGCGGCGCGCGACGTTCGTGCTCGCCGGACGGCTTGGCGGGGTCGATACGGGTTGCACCGCCGACGGCGGGCGGATCGCTGGCCGGGAACGTCTCCTCGAGCCCTTCGTCGATGCGCTCCTCCGTCTTGTCTTCGGACGGCGGGCGCGACGTGGCGAGCCGGAGCACTCCGGCAACCGGTGACACGGCGTCGCGGCGGCCGGTGGCGTGAACGATCATGGTCGGACCTCCTTGTCGATGAGAAGCGCAAGCGGCGTACCCGCGGCGCACGCGGCACGGCGCTTGCAAGCCGGCCAGGACGGCCGGGCACGCGTCCGGTCTGGACGAGAGGACATCGCGATGAATGCAGCCAGGGAAAGGATACGTTACGACGCGAACGTATGCGGCGGCGATTTCGGCCCCGTGCGCGAGCGTTTCGATACGTGGAAGCGCGAATCGCGGGTCTACCGGCCGGAGCGGCGCATGTTCGACGGCAAGGACGAAGTGCGCGAGCTGAACCACGTCGTCTACGACAGCCCCGAGCGGGCCCAGCAGGCGCTGGTCGCGCAATGCGAACCGTCCGACCCGTTCGCGCTCGCCGTGCAACTGTCCGCCGAGGGGCGCACGATGTGGCTCGTCATGGCCGCTTACGACGATTGAACGGAACAGCGGGAGAGCGGGCACGGCGCTTGCGGGGCTCGCCTCGCCATCGAGATGCGCGCGCCGTCGCGCAGGAGTGACATGAAGACGCCATCCATGCTGCACCGCCCCGAACCGACGACACCCGACGTCGAACCGGATCCGCCGCCGCCCGGGCACGACGACCCGGTCGACCCGCCCGTGCCCGACGGGCTGCCGCAGGGCGACCCGCCGTCGAACCCGCCGCCGATGCGGATGCCGGCCGGGGCAGTGCGCCACCACCGGCCGCGCGAACACTGAAAAGGAGGACCGTCATGGACATTCACGTGCAATCGCCAGACAAGCGCGCGATCGCTCAGGTACTGGGCCGCTATTTCGAATCGCGTTCGCTGCACTATCACATCGAGGAATTGCCGGGCGGCGTGCTGCAGATCGGCTTTCGCGCGAGCGGCCGCCCGGTCGCCGTGACCGTTTCGTTCGACGATGTCGCGTACGACACCTTTACGCACTGGGACGCCAGCCAGAAGCAGCTGGCGCTCGGCCGGCTCGCCGACGGTTTCTCCCGGATGATGTCGACGCGCAGTCCGGCCGCGCTCGCCGGCGACTATCACGTCGAGCGTTTCTGATTCCGCAATCATCCGCCGGCTCATGCCGGCTTCCGGCAAAGTGCCCGCATACAGCGGGCGCTTTGCGTCTGTGCGCGCGTCGCGTAGGATGTCCATTAATTCAGCGCATGCTACGTTCGCGCCGCAGGCTGCGTGCCGTTGCAGCCGACGAAGCGCGACGCGCTTTCCCTCAGGTTCCTTTCATGCAACCGACGGAGACCGCCTTGACCCCTGTTGCTCGCCTGTTGCTGTCCCCCGGCGCACGCCGGTTCGTATCCAGCCTGTCGGCATTCGCGGCGCTCGCCGCCGCCGGCGCCCGCGACGCGTCGGCCCAGACGCCTTCGCCGCTCGGCGAATGGCAATACACGGCGGGCGTGCCGCTGCGCAAACTCTTCGATCCGAATATCCCGACCTGGCAGGTCAGCGTCGGCGCCGCGATGACGCTGCAGCCGCGCTATGCGGGCTCCGACCGCTATCGCGTGATGGGCGGCCCGAATTTCGATATCCGCTATCGCGACCTGTTCTTCCTGTCGACCGGCGAGGGGCTCGGCGCGAACGTGCTGCGCGGGCCGAACTGGCGCGTGAGTTTGTCGGTCGGCTATGACCTCGGGCGCCGTTCGGCCGATGATCTCGGCCATCTGAACGGTCTCGACAACATCAATGCGGCGCCCGTGATGAAGCTCGCGGCCGACTACGTGGTCTCGAAGGATTTCCCGCTCGTGCTGCGCGCGGACGTGCGGCGCAGCATCGGCGGGTCGAACGGCTGGACCGGCGATTTTTCCGCGTACATGCCGATGCCCGGCAGCAACGAACACTTCTTCTGGTTCGCGGGGCCCACCGTGTCGTTCGCCGATTCCCGCTACATGAACAGCTGGTTCGGCGTGAGCCAGGGGGGCGGCGGCGCGCTCGGGGCTGCCGGCCTATTCGTCCGGGGCCGGGATCAAGTCGGCCGGCGTGGGCGTGACGATGGTGTGGTTCGTGAACAAGCACTGGTTCGTCACGATGGACGGCGCGCTCGAGCAGCTCGTCGGCCGCGCGGCGCGCAGCCCGATCACGCAGCAGTCGACCAACGGCGTGTTCGACATGTCGGTGAATTACCAGTTCTGACCGAAGCCGGGGCAGCGGAACGGCAATGCCGCGTGCGGCATTGGCCGCCACATTTGATATGATTGCGACCTGTACAAATGTACAGTGATCGATCCCCGTGACGCCTGCTTCGCCGACGCCTCCGGCGTTTTACTACCTGACCAATTTCGAACGCGCGCTGGCCTGGCTCGGCGAGCGTTACGACGACCTGTTCGACGCGCACGAGCATGCGTTCGTCCGGCAGTTCGCGGCGCTGCCGCAGGCGTCGCGCGCGCTGCTCGTGCGGATGCTGATGCGCAATGGCTCGGATTTCCGCGCGAGCAAGCTCGTGTACGACGAGATCGGCTGCACGCTCGACGCCGCCGCGCCGCTCGTCGCGCTCGGCTGGGTCGATCCGGCGCCCGCGCTCACGCTCGACGAGCTGTTCGCGCTGTCGACCAAGGCCGATCTGCTGCGCATCTTTCCGTCGCTCGCCGCGCATGCTGGCGAGCGCAAGGCCGACTGGCTCGAACGGCTGAGGCCCGCGCACGACGTCGCGCAACCGCTCGACGCGTGGTGCGCGCAGGCCGACGACCGCGTGCTGCGCGTGACGGTCGGCCCGCTGTGCGACCGGCTGCGGCTGATGTTCTTCGGCAATCTGCATCAAGACTGGAGCGAGTTCGTGCTCGCCGATCTCGGCGTGTTCCAGTACGAAAGCGTGCCGATCGCGCCGTCGTCGCGCGCGTTCCAGCAGCGTGGCGACGTCGATGCATATCTCGCGCTGCAGATGTGCCGCGACGCGCTCGACGCATGGCCCGACGATCTGCCGTTCGACGATCTGATCCGCGCGCTGGACGCGGTCGACTGTGCGCAGCCGTGGCTCGCGACGCGCCGCGCGAAGCTGCTGTTCGCGCTGGGCCAGGCATGCGAACGCCGTGCCGACTGGTGCGCCGCGCTCGACGCGTACACGCGCAGCGCATGGCCCGGCAGCCGCCATCGGCGCATCCGCGTACTCGAACGCTGCGGGCGCGACGGCGACGCGCTCGCGCTGGCGCTCGACGCGCGCGGCGGCTTCGAGAGCGACGAGGAGCGCCAGCGCGTCGAGCGCATGCTGCCGCGCCTGCAGCGTCGCGCCGGCCAGCGGGTCGAACGCGCGGTCGCCGCCGCGGCGGTCCCGCGCGAGACGCTCGTGCTCGCGCGTCCCGACGCATCCGTCAGCGTCGAATTCGCGGTGCGCGACCATCTCGCGCAGCCGGCGTCGCCGGTCCACTACGTCGAAAACACGCTGATCAATTCGCTGTTCGGGCTGCTGTGCTGGGAACCTGTGTTCGCGGCGGTGCCCGGCGCGTTCTTTCACCCGTTCCAGCGCGGCCCGGCCGACCTGCACGCGCCCGATTTCGCCGCGCGTCGCGCGGCGGCCTTCGACGCGTGCTTCGCGCAGCTCGATTCGGGCGCGTACCGCGACACGATCCGTCGGCATTTCGCGACGAAGGCCGGCGTGCAGTCGCCGTTCGTGTTCTGGGGCGTGCTGACCGACGCGTTGCTCGACGAAGCGCTCGCGTGCCTGCCGCCCGAGCACCTGCGGCTGTGGTTCACGCGCCTGCTCGCGGATATCCGCGGCAACCGGTCCGGCTTGCCCGATCTCGTGCGCTTCTGGCCCGACGAACGCCGCTACGAGCTGATCGAGGTGAAGGGCCCCGGCGACCGGCTGCAGGACAACCAGACGCGCTGGCTCGCCTACTGCCTCGCGCACCGCATGCCGGTGCGCGTCGTCGACGTCGAGTGGGCCGGCGAGGGCGTCTCGCACGCCGAGGCGGCGGGGTTGTCCGCATGAGCTACGTCGTCGCGGTGCGGGCGATGTGCGAGTTCACCGCGCGGCGCGGCGATCTCGACCTGCGCTTCACGCCCGCGCCGACCGCGCTCGAAGGCATCGCCGGCCACGGCGCGGTCACGTCGAAGCGCGGCGGGCGCTACGAAACCGAGATCGCGCTGACGGGCACGTGGGGCATGCTCACCGTGCGCGGCCGCGCGGACGGCTACGATCCCGTGGCGAACCGGCTCGAGGAAATCAAGACCTACCGCGGCAGCCTCGATGCAATGCCGGCCAACCACCGCGCGCTGCACTGGGCGCAGGCGAAGGTCTATGCGCACCTGATGTGTGCTGCGCGCGATCTGAAGGAAATCGACGTCGCGCTCGTGTATTTCGACATCGTTTCCGAGCGCGAGACCGTGCTGACGGAAACGCTCGATGCCGGCGCGCTCGCGACGTTCTTCGCCGAGCAGTGCGCGTGCTTCGTCGGCTGGGCCGAACGCGAGACGGCCCATCGCGCCGCGCGCGACGCGGCGCTGCGCGCGCTCGCGTTTCCGCATGGGCAGTTCCGCAGCGGCCAGCGCGAGCTGGCCGTGGCCGTCTATCGCGCGGCACGCGACGAACGCTGCCTGATGGCGCAGGCGCCGACCGGCATCGGCAAGACGCTCGGCACCGTGTTCCCGTTGCTGAAGGCCTGCGGCGAGGGCGAACTCGATCACGTATTTTTCCTGACCGCGAAAACACCCGGCCGCGCGCTCGCGCTCGAAGCGGCGACGACGCTCGGCGCCGGCACGCCCGCTTTGCCGCTGCGTGTGCTGGAACTCGTCGCGCGCGACAAGGCGTGCGAGCATCCGGACAACGCGTGCCACGGCGAATCGTGCCCGCTCGCGAAGGGCTTCTACGACCGGCTGCCGGCCGCGCGCGATGCGGCGATCGAGGCCGGGCTGCTCGATCGGGAGACCGTGCGCGCCGCCGCGCTCGCGCACGACGTCTGTCCGTACTACCTGGCGCAGGAGCTCGCGCGCTGGTCGGACATGATGATCGGCGACTACAATTACTACTACGACGGCAGCGCGATGCTGCATACGCTCGCGCAGCAGAACCAGTGGCGCGTCGGCGTGCTCGTGGACGAAGCGCACAACCTGCTCGACCGCGCCCGCAAGATGTACAGCGCGTCGCTCGATCCATTCGCGTTCGCGGCCGCGCGCGAAGCCGCGCCCGCCGCGCTGCGCAAGGCATTCGACCGGCTCGCCCGCGCGTGGGGTACGCTCAATCGCGCGCAGGCCGAGCGCTATGCCGCCTATCCCGAGGTGCCGGGCCCGATCGTGTCGGCCGTGCAGAACCTCGTCGCGGCGATCGGCGAACACCTGACCGACGCGCCTCGCGCGAACGGCGACGCGCTGCTGCGTTTTCATTTCGAGGCGATCCAGTTCGGCGTGCTGGCCGAGGCGTTCGACAGCGCGTCGATCTTCGACGCGACGCTGCATGGCGAACCGATGCCGCGCCAGCCGGCGCTCGACGGCGTCGCGACGGCCGGCCGCCGGCGCCGCGTCCAGTCGACGCTGTGCGTGCGCAACGTGATCCCGGCCGGCTTCCTCGCGCCGCGCTACGAAGCCGCGCGCGCGACCGTGCTGTTCTCGGGCACGCTGAGCCCGTTCCATTTCTACCGCGACACGCTCGGGCTGCCGGGCGATACCGGCTGGCTCGACGTCGACGGGCCGTTCCGCGCCGAACAACTGACGGTGCGCGTCGCGAGCCACGTGTCGACGCGCTGGCGCGACCGCGATCGTTCGCTCGAGCCGATCGCCGACCTGATCGCCGCGCAATACGCGGCACGGCCCGGCAACTATCTCGGCTTCCTGAGCAGCTTCGACTACCTCGGGCGTGTGGTCGCGCTGATGCAGACGCGCCATCCGGACGTCCCCGTGTGGGCGCAGGCGCCCGGCATGGCCGAAAGCGAGCGCGACGCGTTTCTCGCGCGCTTCGACGCGGGCGGGCGCGGCGTCGGCTTCGCGGTGCTGGGCGGCGCCTTCTCGGAAGGCGTCGACCTGGTCGGCGAGCGGTTGATCGGCGCGTTCATCGCGACGCTCGGGCTGCCGCAGGTCAACGACATCAACGAGCAGATGCGGCGCGCGATGGACGCGCGCTTCGGCAACGGTTACGACTACATGTACCTGTATCCGGGGCTGCAGAAGGTCGTGCAGGCGGCCGGGCGCGTGATCCGCACCGAGCACGACGAGGGCGTCGTGCATCTGATCGACGACCGTTACCGGCGGCGCGAAGTGCGCGATCTGCTGCCGCGGTGGTGGCGGATCGGGTGACGGCGGCGGCACCGGCTGCTACAGCACGTTGAGCATCGCGAGCGCGGCTTCCTGCAGATGCGGCAGCACGCGCCGCACGGCCGCGTCGGTCGTCTCCGCGCCGATCGGCATGTTCGTGCTCAGCGCGGCGACGACTTCGCCGTGACGGTTCTTCAGCGGCACCGCGATCCCGCGTACGCCGACCTGCAATTGCTGCTCGATCGCCGCGTAGCCGGCCTCGCGCGCCCGGTCGACCTGTTCGAGCAGCCGCGCCTTGTTGGTGATCGTGTGCGGCGTGAACGGCGCCAGCTCGGTCTCGTCGAGCCACGCGCGCACGGCTTCTCGATCGGGATGATGGGCGAGCAGGACGACACCGGGCGACGTCAGCGGCGCCGGCACGCGCGCGCCGAGCACGAAGCCCGTCGTCATCACGCGCGACACGCCGTTGCGCGCGATGAACACGAGCTCCCAGCCGTCGAGCACGCTGACGTACGCCGATTCGTTCAGCGACGCGCTCAACTGCTGCAGATAAGGCTGGACCGTGCGCGGCAGGCGCGCGGAATCGAAATACGACCAGCCGACCCGCAGCACGCGCGGCGTGAGGCCATACAGCTTGCCGTCGGTGTACACGTAGCCGAGCGATTCCAGCGTCAGCAGGTAGCGCCGCGCGGCCGTGCGCGTGAGGCCGGTGCGCGCGGCGGCTTGCGTGGGCGTCATGCGCGCGTGCTGGCTGTCGAAGGCCTCCAGGATCATCAGGCCTTTTTCGAGGCCGGCAATCCAGTCGCGTCGGTCGAGGTCCGGCTTTTTCGTCATCACGGGTGGGTGGTGGCGCGCGGTGTTCGCGCGGGAGTGGGCGATTATCGCGCGAGTTGTGGGGGAGCGGGAGGTCGGTTGATCCGCCATCCTTGCCCGTGGGATAGGGGCCGATATAGAGTCGGCGACATCCATTCAAGGAGGACGTATGCGGGTTGCAAAGTGGGGGAATAGTCTGGCCGTGCGCCTTCCGGCCGGTCTGGTCGACGCGTTGGGGCTACGTGAAGGCGACGAAGTCGAAATAGTCGTTCACCATGCCGGTGCTTTGGCCGCGAGCCGCCACGCGAGCCCCGAAGCGCTTCTGCTGCCGTTGAGGCGTTTCAGAGGCAAGCTGCCGGGCGATTTCAGGTTCAGGCGGAACGACGCAAACGAGCCGGATTGAGTCGACCCATTCAAGCGCCGGAACGCGCCTGCGGCGCCGCCCAGCTTACTTGTGTTCGTGCCAGAGCGCGGCAATGCGCCATCGGGCGTCGATCACGCACCACTGCTCAACGAAATCGAAGCGGGAATCGATTGCCTGGTCGATCCGTACCGATCCGATGCCCGTTATCGTCGCGCACCGTCCGCGCGTAACGATTTGCATGGTTTCGTCCCGATATGCGATAGCCGGTCTGTCCGGTGTGCGTTCGGCCGCTACGACGCGCATTCGCGCAAGAAATTGCGCTTTCGGGCGAATGCGAGCTTCGTGCCGGACAAAGAAATGCGGGCTCGCGACGAAATCGAGTTGTTCGACATCGGCGTGACGATACGCGTCGATCCAGACGTCGCGCATCTGCGCCAGGGTGAATCGAGGTTCCATAGGCTGTGCATTTTCGTGCTGGAGGGAGGATGTGCGGTTTTTTGCACTTTCCGCCGGATCAGGAAAGCAGGCTATGGCCGGGCTCACGTTTCGGCAATTGGACGGGTCCGAATCTGGTTTTCCGCGAGCGGGAAAAGCCGGCGGGTCGCGGGAGTAGACGTCCCGATGACGCATCGTCAGGCTGACGCCGACTACGGGAAAAGGCGTGAAGCAGCACGCAGCGTGCTGACGCGGACTGATGGCAACCGATGGCAGAACGCCGCGCGGCCGCGCATGGAAACGGCCGATACGGCATGAAAAGCGGACGAACCGGATGCGACGCGACCGTTGCGCGCGCCGCATCCGTCACGACCTTACTCGCTGCTCGTCCACTCGACGTTCGCACCGACCGAACGCAGGTTTTCGACGAAATGCGGATGTGCGCGGCGAATCGGCAGCGCGTTCATGATTTCCGAGCGGCCTTCGATGCTCGCGGCCACCATCAGCAGCGCGATCGCGACGCGAATGATGTACGGGCTCTCGACGCGCGCCGGCGTCAGTTGCAGCCCGCCGAACGTGATCAGCCGGTGCGGATCGGACAGCAGCACGTGCGCGCCGAACTTCGACAGTTCGCCGGACCAGCCGAGCGCGCCGTCGTAGACCTTGTTCCAGAACATCGCGCTGCCTTCCGCGCGCACGCCGAGCGCGATGAAGATCGGCAGCAGGTCGACCGGCAGGTACGGCCACGGCGCGGCCTCGACCTTGGTCAGGATGTTCTGCGTGAACGGCCGGCGCACGCGCAGCGGGCCGTCGCGCTCCGCGCGCGACCAGCCGTCGCGGTGCGTGACGGTAACGCCGAATTTCGCGAACGTGCGGTCGATCAGCGGGAAATGCTCGGGCGACGAGTTGCGCACCGTGATGTCGCCGCCCGTGATCGCGCCGAGCGCGAGGAACGTCGCGATCTCGTGGAAATCCTCGGCGAAGCGGAACTCGCCGCCGCCGAGCTTGCCGCCGCCCGTCACGCACAGCCGCGACGTGCCGATCCCCTCGATCGCGACGCCGATCATCGCGAGGAACTGGCAGAACTCCTGCACGTGCGGCTCGGATGCCGCGTTCATCAGCGTCGACGTGCCGTTCGCGGCCGTCGCGCACAGCGCGAAGTTCTCGGTGGTCGTCACCGACGCGTAGTCGAGCCAGTGATCGTTGGCCGTCAGCGGGCCGTCGGTACGGACGATCAGCGAATCGGGCGTGCGTTCGATGTGCGCGCCGAACCGCTCGAACACCTCGACGTGCGGATCGATCTCGCGCACACCGAGCGTGCAGCCTTTCACGTCGTTCTCGAGGCGCGCGACGCCGAAGCGCGCGAGCAGCGGCGGAATCAGCATGATCGACGAACGCATCGCCTCGGGCAGCCGGTGGACCGCCGGATCGAACTTCGTGTTGCGATGGTGAAGCTCGAGCAGACCCGTCGTGAAATCGACCGACACGTCGCTGCCGAGCGTGCGGAAGATGTCGAGGATCTTGCGCACGTCGGTGATGTCGGGCACGCCGACGAGGCGCAGCGGCTGATCGGTCAACAGGGTGGCGCACAGAATCGGCAGGACGGCGTTCTTGTTCGCGGACGGCTTGATGTCCCCGCGCAGCGGAGTGCCGCCGTGGACGATGAGATTCGACATGATATGGGGGCGTATCGGTGACTGACGTAGGCCCATATGATGCCATTGGTCGGCACGCGGCGTGGAATGTTCGCAGGGGAAAAGGGGAATCGGCGCGCGTAACTGACAGTGTTTGACGTCGCGCCCGTGAAGCAGCAGGTCGAATGCCGGCCGGCATGGCCGAATGACCAGCCGCGTGGCCGACCGCGGACGGCGACCGGCCACGCGCTCATCGCGTCATTGCGCCGCCCGCATCCGTGCGGCGACCACCAGCGAGATCAGGCAGCCGGCCGCCAGATAGCCGGCGACGAGGTGCCACGAACCGCCGGCCACGCTGACGAGGCCGACCGCGATGAACGGCGTGAACCCGCCGCCGACGACGCTCGCGAACTGGTAGCCGACGCCCGCGCCGCTGTAGCGGTACTCAGCGCCGAACAGCTCGGTGAACAGCGGTTGCTGGACGCTCACGACCATGTCGTGCGCGGCGTTCGCCAGCAGGATCGAGAAGATCACGATCCACGCGATCGACCGCGCTTCCAGTGCGAGGAAGAACGGCACCGCGGACGCAACGCCGATCAACGCGCCAATCAGATAGATGCGGCGCAAGCCGTAGCGATCGGCCAGCCACGCGAAGCAGGGGATCGTCACGCAGCTCACCGCGCCCACCAGCAGGCCGATGTTCAGGAACAGGTCGCGCGACATGCCGAGGTTCGTCGTCGAATAACTGAGCGCGAACGCGGTGACGATATACATCGTGAACAGTTCGGCGAGCCGCAGCGCGACGATCAGCAGGAACGCCTTCGGATGGCGCGTCAGCGCTTCCAGCACCGGCAGGCGCAGCTTGCGGTTGCCGTGCTCGACCTTCTCGACGAATTCCTGCGATTCGTCCATGTTCTTGCGCACCCACAGCCCGATCAGCACCAGCACGATGCTGAACACGAACGGCAGGCGCCAGCCCCACGACTTGAACGCGGCCTCGCCGAGCGTATGGCTCAGGATCGATACGATGCCGGTGGCCAGCACGAGCCCGACGCCGTAGCCGACCTGCACGCCGCTGCTGTAGAACGCCTTCTTCTGCTTCGGCGCGCTTTCGACGGCCATCAGCGCCGCGCCGCCCCATTCGCCGCCGACCGCGAAACCCTGGATCGCGCGCATCAGCACCAGCAGCACGGGCGCCCACCAGCCGATCGTCGAGAACGTCGGCAGCAGGCCGATCGCGACGGTCGACAGCCCCATCAGCATCACGGTCAGCACGAGCATCCGCTTGCGGCCGAGCCGGTCGCCGTAGTGGCCGAACACGATGCCGCCGAGCGGCCGGAACAGAAAGCCGACGCCGAAGGTGGCGAACGCCGCGAGCGTGCCCATCGTCGGGCTGACTTTCGGGAAGAACTCCGAATTGAACACCAGCGCGGCGACGATCCCGTACAGCAGGAAGTCGTACCAGTCGACGACGGCGCCGACGAAGCTGCCGATCGCGGCCTTGCGGGCCTGGTTGCGCGCACGGGCGCCTGCAGCGGCGTCGAGCGTGTCGAAGGTGGGGGTCATGGCGATGTCTCCTGGCACGGCGCATCGTGGAATCGTGGCGGCGCCGCGTCCGATGCTGCATTGAAGTCGATGAGTGAACGGAGAATAGGGCGCGCGCCGCACGGCGGCAATCGGCCAATCGGATAAATTGCGCGATTATCGTTCAAGTCCGTGCGATTATCGAACGATTTCCGGGTTTGCACTAGGCGGCGCGACGATATCCGTTCGGCCGGGGTGTGCCGCCGTGAACGATCTGGTTAAAATCTGCAGCATCGACAACTCGCCCGTCCGGAGCGCGCGTGCGGCCGCCACCTCGGCCGCGCATGCCGCGCGCGACAGGCACGCTCCCCCATCGACGCATGTCCCCGGAGACTGGAATGCCCGGCAATTCCCACCCCCTGTCCAGCGATACGCCGCCCGTCGCCGATCCGGCCGCCAATCCGCTCGGGATGGCCGGCCTCGAATTCGTCGAATTCGCGGCGCCCGTGCCGGACGCACTCGCGCAACGCTTCGAGCAGCTCGGATTCAAGGCGATCGCGCGGCACGTCAGCAAGAACGTCACGCTGTACCGGCAGGGGCAGATGCATTTCCTCATCAACGCCGAGCCCGATTCGTTCGCCGCGCGCTATGCGGAGGAATACGGGATGGGCGTCTGCGCGATCGGGTTGCGCGTGGCGAACGCCCGGCGCGCGTTCGAGCGTGCGATCCAGCTCGGTGCGTGGGCGTTCGAGGGCGAAAAGGTCGGCGTCGGCGAACTCAAGATTCCGGCGATCCAGGGCATCGGCGATTCGCACCTGTATTTCGTCGACCGCTGGCGCGGGCGGGATGGCCAGCGCGGCGGCGTCGGCGACATCTCGATCTTCGACATCGATTTCCGGCCGATCGACATCGCGACCGCCCATACCGATCTCGATTGCGCCGGCGTCGGCCTGCAGCAGGTCGACCACTTCACGCAAACCGTCGGCGCGGGCCGCATGCAGGAGTGGCTCGATTTCTACCACGACCTGCTGCATTTTCGCGAGATCCACCAGATCGACGCGCATTGGCATGTGTCGGAGGAATCGCGCGTGATGGTGTCGCCGTGCGGCGCGGTGCGGATTCCCGTGTACGAGGAAGGCACGCGGCGCACCGAGCTGATGCATGCGTACCTGCCCGACCATCCGGGCGAGGGCGTCCAGCACGTCGCACTGGCGACCGACGACATCCTGTCGTGCGTCGATGCGCTGCGTGCGAACGGCGTCGAGTTCATCGAGCCGCCCGCACGCTATTACGACGACGTCGATGCGCGGCTGCCCGGGCACGGCGTCGATCTCGATGCGCTGCGCCGCCGCGCGGTGCTGGTCGACGGCGAGATCGGCCGCGACGGCGTGCCGAGGCTGTTCTTCCAGACCTTCGTCAAGCGCCGGCCCGGCGAGATCTTCTTCGAGATCGTGCAGCGCAAGGGGCATCACGGGTTCGGCGAGGGCAACCTCGCGGCACTCGCCCGCGCGCGCGACGCGGGCTGAACGATCAAGTGCCGGCGGCCGGTGCGCGGTCCGGCGTGGGGGCGTGAGATGCCGTATCGGCGACGGCGTCACGGCTTCGGTTCCGTCGGGGCTGCCCGTCGATCCAGGGCTGACGTGTTGCCGCGAAGGCCGACAGCCCGTCGCGGCCCGTCGGTTCGTCACGCAGAATCGGCCGTTGCGAGCTTGCGGCTGTGCCGACGCATGCCGGCGAAAATCGCATCCGCGACGTCCGCCGGAAAATCCGCCGGGATCTGCGCGGCGGCTTCGGCAATCGCGGGTTCCGTGCGGGCGGCGACGGCCGCCATCGCGGCGCGCACGTCGTCTTCGGTCAGGCCGACGCGCCGGCCCTGCGCGATCCAGTGGCGCGGCTGGACTTCACCGATCACGTAATGCCGGTTCTTCCCGCAGACGGCCATCGCGAGGCGTGCGCGGCGCGGCGGAATCTGGTTGCGGCGCGTACCGATGATCGGATGCGCGGACAGCACGTCGTACAGCGGCGTGCTGCGATACGCATTGCCGGCCAGGTGCGCGATGCTGAAGTTCTTCGCGTGGCCGTCGATCGCGGCCAGCACCCAGAACACGAGCTGGGCGACGAAGAAATTCATCCGGTCGCGGGCCGCATCGGCCGAATTCGCGAGGATGCCCATGATCGTCTCGATGCCGGGGCCGCCGTCCGATTCGTATTTCGCCCCCGACGGCGTGCCGGTCGCCTGGCACATGTCCTCCTGCGGCAGTCGCAGGATCCACGAGCCGTCGCGCGACGGCCGCCGGTCGAAGCGCTCGACGATCAGCGCCTTCTGGTCGTCGAACCGGCCGATCTCGCACGGCGCGACCGACAGGCCGTACGCGGCGACGAGCTTCGAACACAGCCATTCGTTTTCGACGGACGTGCGCATGTCGGCCTGCATGTTGCCGACGCGCCCGAGCGGCAGCTTGAAGATGTGGGTCGTCGGCGTGCTGCCCGACGGACGCAGCCAGCGGTTTCCCTGACGCAGCAGCGCGGTTTTTTCCTGCGCGCCGGCAATCGACAGGCGCAGGTCGCTTTCCGGCTCCGCGTGGCCGGGCAGCGGCGCGGCGGTCGCGTGGCGCAGCACGTCGGCAACGGCTGCATCGTCGAGCGTCGCGCCTTCGATCGCCTCGAGATCGGCGGGCGTCTCGCCGGGCAGCAGCATCTGGATCGCGCCGACGCAATCGCGGCCGACCGACGCGAGCAATTCGAACGGCGCCGTCGATCCGAGCCGGTAACGCTGCGCGATGCGGCGGCGGATCGGCTCGCTGTCGGGCAGCAGGTTGTCGAAGTAGTCGGCCACGATCGCGCCCTGGTGCGGCTGGTTGCCGGGCGTAAAGGGCAGCGACAGCGACAGTGGCCGGCCCTGGGGATCGTCGAGCCAGTCCGGCAGGTACACGAGACGCTCGACCCCGCGCCGGATTTCCCAATAGCCGACGGGAATGCCGTTCATCCACAGGTCGAGCCGATCATGGCGGGCGCGTGCGGCCATCGTCACCAGTCCTCCCGCTTCGACACGCGTGGCCTGGCCCGAGTCGTCGCTGCCGGGCGCTTCCGCGCCGCGTCGGCCGCGGCCCCGGCCGGGGATTGCGCGGCCGTGGTGCCGCGGTTGCTCGCGGCCGGCTTGCGGCGCGCCGGCGGCTCGGCATCGGAAGCCGGATCGGCCGCTTCCGCCCGCGCATCCCGTTCGTCCAGGCTGAGCATCATGCGAACGCCGAGCGCGTTCAACACCTTCAAAAGCCGTTCGATACTGGCCGCCGACGGGTTGGCTTCGAGCTGCGCATAGGATTGCTGGGTGATGCCGAGGCGCGCGGCCAGTTGCGCCTGCGTGAGCCCCGCGGATTTGCGGAAGCCGACGAGTATCGGACGCAACTGGGTCAAGGTCTGGACAGGAAAGGCCATCGGGCGCTCCGCGAGATGACAGGCGATCGTTTGTAATCGGAAAATACAGTCTATGGCATGTATTGCAAAAATACAAATGATAGCCTGTATTGACAAAAAACAAACGATAACCTGTTACAGGGAGCCCGATCGGGCAGGCAACGGCACGAATCGTGCCGTCAGGCGATACCTGCGGCGTTCACGATCCGCGCGTCGAGCGATTCGCCCAATCGGCCCATGCCGGCCACTGCATCCAGCCGCGCCGGATGAATCCGGCGCCCGTGCCGAGCACGAGCGCGCCGATCGCGAGCGCGGCCAGATCGTCGAGCCGGCCGAAGCCGACCAGCGCCGCACTCATCGCGAGCGCCGCGAGCAACGACGACAGCGCATCGGTTCGCACGTGCCAGCCGCTCGCCTCGAGCAGCGTGGAGCCGGTCTCGCGCGCCTTGCGCAGCATCCAGTACGACAGCACGGCCTTGCCGGCGAGCGTGACGACAACCAGCGCGAATGCGGTCGCGCCCGGCTGCACGACGGGCGGCGTATCGAACCCGGTCAGTGCATGCCAGATCATCCGCCCGCCGGTCGCGGCCAGCAACGCGCCGAGGCCCGCGAGCGCGAGCGGCTCGTAGGTCGGGCGGCGCGCCGGCGGCAGGCGCGCGTCGAGCCGGCAGGCGACGAGGATCAGCGCATCGGCCGCGAGATCGATCGCCGCATGCACGACGTCCGCGAGCAAACCCGACGAATGCGCGGACCGAGCCGCCGCCGTCTCGACGGCGAGCAGCAGGAGGTTGATCGCGAGGCTGACGGCAAGGGCGCGGGACGTGGCCGCGTAGACGTGGGGCGTGGCGCGCGACGGGCGCTGCATGGCGGATCGCTTGTCGGAATCGGGGACGGCTTCGAACGTTACCGGCCTACGGTGGCACGCCGATGACACGCCGAACGAACGCGCCGAGCGAGGAATCCGGCCTTCCTGACGCACCAGATGAATCACATGGATTCATGTGATCTCGACATTATAGAAATAATGTCAAATCACATCGCTCGATTGATTGGATATTTAACGGTTTACGTTATATTATCAACTAAATTCTCGACCAAACCTGCCATGTCCGATCTCGCTGCCGACGAACCTCGCCTGACCGCCGAAATCGAGCGGCTCAAGGCCGCCTTCCCGAAAACGCGCGAGTTGTACCGCGAAGTGTGTGCGCTGCTGTTCTTCCGCTTCGGTATCACGCCGACGGCGAACCGCCTGTATCAACTCGTTCGCAAGGGCAGCATGAGCACGCCGACGGCCGTCCTCGGCGAGTTCTGGGCCGAGTTGCGGGAAAAGAGCCGCGTGCGCATCGAGCATCCCGACCTGCCGGCCGACTTGCAGGCGGCGGCAGGCGAACTCGTCGCGGCGTTGTGGAATCGATCGAGTGCCGACGCGGCCGCCGCGCTCGATGCGCTGCGCGCGGAAGTCGAAGCCCAGCGGGTCGCGGCGCAAACGGAAGTCGCGACGGTGCGGGCCGACCTGGTCCGCACCGAAACCGCGCTGGAGCAACGCACGGCCGCCTTGCTGGCCGCGCAGGTTCGCATTCAGGAGCTCGAGCAGGCGAGGGCGGCGGACGATGCATCGCGGCAAGCGCTGCAAGCGGATATCGAGCGCCTGAAAGCCGACAACGCGGCGGGCGACCGCGCGCTCGCGCAGGCCCGCGCGGATTTCACCGCCCAGCTCGACAGGTTGCGCGACGATGCCGGCCGCGCCGAAGAGCGGCTGCGCGCGTCGGAGAAGCGGGCGCTTCAGGAAATCGATCGCGAGCGGCTCGCGGCCGCCCGATTGCAAAAGGAACTCGACGCAGCGACATCGCGCGCGGAACAACGCGACTCACAGCAGCGAAAGGAAATGGCGGCGCTACAGGCCCAACTCGGCGATGCGCTGCATCGCTGCGGCGTGCTTCAGGGGCAACTCGACGGCGCACTGGCGACCGGCGCGGCGCGCAGCCACGAACTCGACGCGCTGAGGCGCGAGATGGCAGCGCTCGCGCGCCGGCCGCCGTTGCGCGGCGTCAAGACCGTCCCGGCCGCCGAGCGCAGCGAGCGGCGGGCGCGCACCAGAAAGCGCGCCGACGAAGCGCCGCGCTGATAGCGAAACCGGGGCGCCGATATGACGCGCCGCACGCAGACGGCACGGACAAGCGAAGAGAGCGCCGGCCGGGGCATTGGGCGCCCGACGGGGATCGGGTAAAGTGCCGCTCAACATGCCGGCTCGACGTTACTAGACGACCGGTCTAATCGTTGCTACCATACGCCATCATGAATGCATCTTCAGGCGCCGAAGTCCGCCAGCACATCCTGAACATCGCGAAGCCGATCATGCTCCACAAGGGCTTTTCGGCGGTCGGTCTGAACGAGATTCTCGCCGCGGCGGGCATCCCGAAGGGCTCGTTCTACCATTACTTCGGCTCGAAAGAGGCATTCGGCGAAGCGCTGCTCGAATCGTATTTCGAAGGCTATCTCGCGCATCTCGACAAACTGTTCAAGCAGCAGGCCGGCACGGGCGCCGAGCGCCTGATGACGTACTGGGGCAACTGGCTGCACACGCAGTGCGCGGACGATCCGGAAGGCAAGTGCCTCGCGGTCAAGCTCGGCGCCGAAGTGTCGGACCTGTCGGAAGCGATGCGCGCGGTACTGCGGCGCGGCACCAGTCAGATCATCGAGCGGCTCGCGGGCGGCATCGAGGCCGGGCTGGCCGACGGTTCGCTGAGCGGCGTCGACGATCCGTCGCACGCGGCCGCGATCCTGTACGAGCTGTGGCTGGGCGCGACACTGCTGGAAAAGATTCACCGCAACCGCAAACCGCTCGAGAGGGCGATGATCGAAACGCGGCGCATGCTGAATCTGCCGCCGGCCGCGTCCGACGGCGCGCAGTCGTAATTCCGGCGCGCATGGCGCGCCTTGTTTTTGCCCTCGTTATAGACGACTGGTCTACTCAATCATTCATGACGAACGCTATACGCCGCGTTACGCTGTCCCGATCGCTCCCACCGCCTGCCTGCGACCGCCCCGGCCACACCGCCGCGGCCGTCGGGGGCGCGCACTTCCTGCTGGTCCATCCCTGATCCGATCGTGCCCACGACGCACGTTCATTCCTGTTGACGGAGGCTCACATGCCGCAAAGCAAGACTGCAAACCGCCAGATCGTCCTGAATTCGCGCCCGGTCGGCGCACCGACACCGGACAACTTCCGCGCCGAAACCGGCGACGTGCCGGTGCCCGGCGCCGGCCAGGTCCTGCTGCGCACCGTCTGGCTGTCGCTCGACCCGTACATGCGCGGCCGGATGAGTGACGCGCCGTCCTACGCACCGCCGGCCGAACTCGGCCAGCCGATGGTCGGCGGCACGGTCAGCCGCGTGGTGTCGTCGAATCTGCCGGCGTTTCGCGAAGGCGATCTCGTCGTCGCCGGCGCCGGCTGGCAGGACTATGCGCTGTCCGACGGGCGCGACCTGATCCCGCTCGGCCGCGATTTCGCGCACCCGTCGTACGCGCTCGGCGTGCTCGGCATGCCGGGCTTCACCGCCTACACGGGCCTGCTGAAGATCGGCGAGCCGAAGGCCGGCGAAACCGTGGTCGTCGCGGCCGCGAGCGGCGCGGTCGGCGCGGTGGTCGGCCAGATCGCGAAGCTGAAGGGCTGCCGCGTGGTCGGCGTCGCGGGCGGCGCCGACAAGTGCGCGTACGTGACCGGTACGCTCGGCTTCGACGCATGCGTCGACCACCACGATCCGGCGTTTGTCGCGAAGCTGAAGGATGCGTGCCCGAACGGCATCGACATCTATTTCGAAAACGTCGGCGGCGCCGTGTTCGACGCGGTGTGGCCGCTGCTGAACGACCATGCGCGCGTGCCCGTCTGCGGAATCATCGCGCATTACAACGACGCGGCCTACGACGACAAGGCCGTGTCGACCGGCCGTGACCGCGTGCCGGCGCTGATGGGCGCGATCCTGCGCAAGCGCATCCGCGTGCAGGGCTTCATCATCCTCGATCACTATGCGACCGGCTATGCGCCGTTCCTGAAGGACATGACCGAATGGGTCGCGCAAGGCAAGGTGAAGACGCGCGAGGACGTCGTTCCCGATCTCGCCGACGCGCCGCAAGCACTGATCGGCCTGCTCGCCGGCAAGAATTTCGGCAAGGTCGTCGTGCGCGTCGGCCCGGACGAGCTGGCCTGATCCCGCCGCACGGCGACATACCCGCTGCACGCTGGCGCCGCGAGACGCCGGCTTGTGGCATGCTCGTTTCCGTTTTCAAAGGAGTGAAAAATGGCGCTTCACGTGATCGCTTCGCTGTTCCTGAAACCCGAACACGCGCAGGCCGCCGAGGCCGAACTGCGCAGCATGGTCGCGAAGACGCGCACCGAGCCGGGCAATCGCCGCTACGACCTGTTCCGCGAGCAGGACGGATCGCCGAACCTGCATCTGTACGAGATCTACGACGACCAGGCGGCATTCGACGCGCACCTCGCGAGCCCGTATTTCGGCGAATTCCGCACGAAGTCGGCCGAGTGGTTCACCGCACCTCCGGTGATCAAGGTGCTGTCGGCCATCGACGTGGCCGACTAACAACGCAAGCAAGCAACACCGCCGCGGCTCGCCCGCACCCGGGCCGCGGGGGCACCCGTTGCGCACGACGCAACGGCGATGACGACGACCCTGCGGCGCAGCGCGCCTCGTTCGCGCCGCTTCCCCAAATACAACGGCCCCGGAGGCTGAATGATCACCCTCAACATCAACGGCGAAACCCGCTCGGTCGACGCCCCCGACGACATGCCCTTGCTCTGGGTACTGCGCGACGTCGTCGGCCTCACCGGCACCAAGTTCGGCTGCGGCATCGCGCAATGCGGCGCGTGCACCGTGCATCTCGACGGTGTGGCCGCACGTTCGTGCGTGCTGCCGGTCGCGGCCGTCGCCGGCCGCAAGATCACGACGATCGAGGCCGTCGGCGCGACGCCGGCCGGCCACAAGGTCCAGCAGGCGTGGCGCGAGCTCGACGTCGTCCAGTGCGGCTACTGCCAGTCGGGGCAGGTGATGGCCGCCACCGCGCTGATCGCATCGAACCCGAACCCGAGCGATGCGGATATCGACGCGGCGATGGCCGGCAACATCTGCCGCTGCGGCACGTACCACCGGATTCGCGCGGCCGTCAAACAAGCCGCAAAAGGAGCCTGACATGTCACGCGGACTGATCGAAGCAGGTCGGGCCGGCGCGGGCGTGTCGCGCCGGTCGTTTCTGAAACTTGGCATGTCGCTCGGCGCCGCCGCCGGCGGCGGCTTGCTGCTCGGCTTCAGCCTGCCGGCGGCCGGTGACGATACACGTCGCTCGGTGATCGGCGGCGACGCCGCCGAACCCGCGCCGCCCGGCGTGTTCGCGCCGAACGCGTTCGTGCAGATCGACCGCGCCGGCAAGGTCACGCTGGTGATGCCGAAGGTCGAGATGGGGCAGGGTGTCTATACGGCGCTGCCGATGCTGATCGCGGAAGAGCTCGAAGTGCCGCTGTCGAGCGTGACGCTCGATCATGCGCCGCCCAACGAGAAACTGTTCCTCGACCCGCTGCTCGGCGGCCAGCTCACCGGCGGCTCGACGTCGGTGCGCTACGCGTGGGAGCCGCTGCGCCGCGCGGGCGCCACCGCGCGCACGCTGCTGGTCTCGGCGGCCGCGAAGCAATGGAGCGTCGATCCGGCGAGCTGCCGCGCGGCGAACGGCGAAGTGCAGCATCCGCCGAGCGGGCGGCGCGCATCGTACGGCCAGTTGGCCGACGCGGCGGCGAAGCTGCCGGTGCCGAAGGACGTCGTGCTGAAGCCGCCGGCGGATTTCAAGCTGATCGGCACGCCCGCGAAGCGCCTCGATTCGCCGGAGAAGGTCGACGGCACCGCGCAGTTCGGGCTCGACGTGCGCCTGCCCGGGATGCTGTACGCGGTGATCGTAAACAGCCCGGTGTTCGGCGGCACGGTCGCGAGCGTCGACGACACGGCCGCGAAGAAGATCCCCGGCGTGCGCCAGGTCGTGCGCGTCGACAACGCGGTCGCGGTGGTCGGCGATCACACGTGGGCCGCGAAGCGCGGCGCATCGGCGCTCGTCGTGAAGTGGAACGAAGGGGCGGGCGCGAAGGTGTCGACGAAGGATCTGTTCGCGGATCTCGCGCAGGCGGCGGCGAACGGCAAGGGCGCGGTCGCGCGCAAGGAAGGCGACGTCGGCAAGGCGTTCGCGAACGCGAAGACGCGCGTCGATGCCGTCTACGAACAGCCGCTGCTCGCCCACGCGACGATGGAGCCGGTGAACTGCACGGTGCACGTGCGCGGCGACGGCTGCGACATCTGGGTCGGCACGCAGGTGCCGACCCGCGCACGCGACACGGCGCAACAGTTGACCGGGCTGTCGCCCGACAAGATCGTCGTGCACAACCATCTGCTCGGCGGCGGATTCGGCCGACGGCTCGAAACCGACATGATCGGCCAGGCCGTGAAGGTCGGCAAACAGGTCAATGCCCCGGTGAAGGTGATCTGGACGCGCGAGGAGGACGTTCAGCACGACATGTACCGGCCGTGCTACTACGACAAGATCTCCGCCGGCCTCGACGCGAACGGCAAGCCGGTTGCGTGGCAGCACCGGATCGTCGGCTCGTCGATCCTCGCGCGCTTCGCGCCGCCCGCGGTCAAGGACGGCGTCGATCCCGACGCGGTCGAGGTCGCGGCCGAACTGCCGTACGACCTGCCGAACCAGCTCGTCGACTACGTGCGCCAGGAGCCGCGCCACGTGCCGACCGCGTTCTGGCGCGGCGTCGGGCCGACGCGCAGCACGTTCGTCGTCGAAAGCTTCATCGACGAACTGGCCGCGCAGACCAAGACCGACCCGGTGCAGTACCGCCGCGCGCTGCTCGACAAGTCGCCGCGCGCCCGCAACGTGCTCGACGTCGCGACGAAGGCGGCCGGCTGGGGCGCGTCGCTGCCGAAGGGGCAGGGGCGCGGCGTATCGGTGATGCATGCGTTCGGCAGCTTCTTCTCGATCGTCATCGACGTCGCGGTGGACGGCGGCGAGGTGCAGGTCAAGCGCGCCGTGTGCGCGGTCGATTGCGGGATGGTCGTGAATCCGAACACGATCGAGGCGCAGGTGCAGGGCGGCATCATCTTCGGAATCACCGGCGCGCTGTACGGCGAGATCACGATCGAGGACGGCCGCGTCGTGCAGAGCAACTTCACCGACTACCGGATGATGCGAATCAACGAGGTGCCGCCGATCGAAGTCCATCTGGTGAAGAGCGGCGATGCGCCGGGCGGGATCGGCGAGCCGGGCACGGCCGCGACCGCGGCGGCGCTGTCGAACGCGATCTTCGCGGCCACCGGCACGCGGCTGCGCAAGCTGCCGGTCGGCAACCAGCTGAAAACGGCCTGAGGGGAGGGACGACCATGCGACATCTCACCTTGAACCTGAAGGCGCTGCGCGCGTCGCTGCTCGCGCTGTCCGCACTGCTGGCCGGCACGGCCACGCATGCCGCGCAAACGGCGCCCGCCGACAGCGCGCTCGTCGCTCGCGGCGCGTATCTCGCGAAAGCCGGCGACTGCGTCGCGTGCCATACCGCGCCGCGCGGCACGCCGTTCGCGGGCGGCCTGAAGATGGTCACGCCGATGGGCGCGATCTACACGACCAACATCACGCCCGATCGGGATACGGGCATCGGCGGCTATACCGAGGCCGATTTCGCCAGCGCGTTGCGCAAGGGCGTCGCGAAGGACGGCCACAACCTGTATCCGGCGATGCCGTATCCGTCGTATGCGAAGCTGAAGGACGACGACGTGAAGGCGCTGTATGCGTACTTCATGCACGGCGTCGAACCGGTGAAGCAGGCGAACCGGCCGTCCGACATCCCGTGGCCGCTCAACATGCGCTGGCCGCTCGCGTTGTGGAACATGGTATTCCTCGATTCCACACCGTACGCGGACAAGCCGGCGAAGGATGCGGTGTGGAACCGCGGCGCGTATCTCGTGCAGGGGCTCGGGCACTGCGGGTCGTGCCACACGCCGCGCGGCGTCGGCTTCCAGGAGAAGGCGCTCGACGAAAGCGGCGCGGCGTTCCTGTCGGGCGCATCGATCGACAACTGGTTCGCGTCGAACCTGACCGGCGAGCACAACACCGGGCTTGGCCGCTGGAACGAGGCGGACGTCGCGCAGTTCCTGAAGACCGGCGCGAATCAGCACGCGACCGCGTTCGGCTCGATGGTGAGCGTGATCAACCACAGCACGCAGGAACTGACCGACGACGATCTGGCCGCGATCTCGCGCTATCTCAAATCGCTGCCGGCGGCAGGCGGCACGGGCGCGCCGCCGTACCGCTATGATCCGAAGGCGACGCAGGTCGCGCTGGGCCGGCCGGCAGCTGATCCGGGCGCGAAGGTGTATAACGCTTACTGCCTGCATTGCCACGGGGTGGACGGGCGCGGCTATGCACCGTTGCTCGCGCCGCTCGCCGGCAATCCGAACGTGCTGGAGGCGGATGCATCGTCGCTGATCAACGTGACGTTGAACGGCAGCGACACGCTCGTGATCGGTGGCGTGCCGTCCGCGTATCCGATGCCGGCGTTCTCGAACCAGTTGAACGACCAGCAGATCGCCGACGTGCTGACGTTCATGCGCGCCGGGTGGAACAACGGCGCGCCGGCCGTGCAGGCGGCGGACGTCGCGAAACTCCGCAAGGCGACGGCGGCCGCGCACTGAGCGCGGGGCGCCGCGAAACGAGGGCGGGCCGGCGTGCCTGCCCCCCATGCCGCCGGGTGCGTGCCTGCCCTGGCGGCATGGCTTTTTCTGTCAACCGGCGCGCGGCCGTTCGCGGCGGCGCGCGTTTTATCGACGCAATGTAGGGGTGTCTGGATGGCTAACGTGACTTATACGGATACGCAACTGCTGATCGACGGCGAGTGGGTCGACGCCGCGAGCGGCAGGACGATCGACGTCGTGAACCCGGCGACCGGCAAGCCGATCGGCAAGGTGGCCCACGCGGGCATCGCCGATCTCGACCGCGCGCTCGCCGCCGCCCAGCGCGGCTTCGAAGCATGGCGCAAGGTGCCCGCGCACGAGCGTGCGGCGACGATGCGCAAGGCGGCCGCGCTGGTACGCGAACGCGCCGACACGATCGCGCAGTTGATGACGCAGGAGCAGGGCAAGCCGCTCACCGAAGCGCGCGTCGAAGTGCTGTCAGCGGCCGACATCATCGAATGGTTCGCCGACGAAGGGCGCCGCGTGTACGGCCGGATCGTGCCGCCGCGCAACCTCGGCGCGCAGCAGACGGTCGTGAAGGAGCCGGTCGGCCCGGTCGCGGCGTTCACGCCGTGGAATTTCCCGGTCAACCAGGTCGTGCGCAAGCTGAGTGCCGCGCTCGCCACGGGTTGCTCGTTCCTCGTGAAGGCGCCGGAAGAAACCCCCGCATCGCCGGCCGCGCTGCTGCGCGCGTTCGTGGATGCAGGCGTGCCGGCCGGCGTGATCGGCCTCGTGTTCGGCGATCCGGCTGAAATCTCGTCGTACCTGATCCCGCACCCGGTGATCCGCAAGGTCACGTTCACGGGTTCGACGCCGGTCGGCAAGCAACTGGCCGCGCTCGCGGGCCAGCACATGAAGCGCGCGACGATGGAACTGGGCGGCCACGCACCGGTGATCGTCGCCGAGGATGCGGACGTCGCGCTCGCAGTGAAGGCAGCCGGCGGGGCGAAGTTCCGCAATGCGGGGCAGGTCTGTATTTCGCCGACGCGCTTTCTCGTGCACAACAGCATCCGCGACGAATTCACGCGCGCGCTGGTCAAGCATGCGGAAGGACTGAAGGTGGGCAACGGCCTCGACGAAGGCACGACGCTCGGCGCGCTCGCGAACCCGCGGCGCCTGAGCGCGATGGCGTCGGTCGTCGACAACGCGCGCAAGGTCGGCGCGAGCATCGAAACCGGCGGCGAGCGGATCGGTGCGGAAGGCAACTTCTTCGCACCGACCGTGATCGCGAACGTGCCGCTCGAAGCGGACGTGTTCAACAACGAGCCGTTCGGCCCGGTCGCGGCGATCCGCGGTTTCGACAAGCTGGAGGATGCGATCGCCGAGGCGAACCGTTTGCCGTTCGGGCTGGCCGGCTACGCGTTCACGCGTTCGTTCGCGAACGTGCATCTGCTGACGCAGCGCCTCGAAGTCGGGATGCTGTGGATCAACCAGCCGGCGACGCCGTGGCCGGAAATGCCGTTCGGCGGCGTGAAGGATTCGGGCTACGGGTCGGAAGGCGGGCCGGAAGCGCTGGAGCCGTATCTCGTTACGAAGTCGGTGACGGTGATGGCCGTCTGAGGGTGGTCTGATGGCAGGTTGGCCGCGTGCGTGCCGCCATTTGCGGTCCGCACGCGGCTGGCGTTGCCGAGCGCCGGGCGTTCTGCCCGGCCTCGTTGTTTCTGATTCGTTCGCCGTCGGCACCTGCAGCGCCTGCTGCTCACGAAAGCCCGGCTATCGACGAGCGATCAGCGCCAGAATTGCTCCACCCACTGGCACACACGTTGCCACTCGGCGGTTCTCATGTACGCCTGGGTTTCCTTCTCCAGTTCCGGCGCCTTTTGCCAGTCATCGAGGGCGACGGCTTGACCGAGCACGAAATTTCCGCGCTGGTAATGGGCGTTCAGTATCTGCCCGGCCTGTTGTGCGGCGATCGCCGCCGTCGTATCCATCGTCAGCCCGAGCAGGGCTGCTGCCGGTACGCGCCCGCTTTCGAGCGGCCACAGCCATTTCGAAACGCCCCAGGTCAACGGGTTGACGACAGCGTCCGGGGGAATGCCCACGGGGCTGGTTCCGGTGCCGAGCGACAACAGGCGCACATCGTCGAGACTGCCTGCGCGAGTGCTGGCCAGCGCCTCGGCAATGGCGGACACGGAAGGATTGTTCGCAAACACGCCGCCATCGGCGAAATAGCCAAGCCCGGCGATTTCGTACGGCGGGAAATACGTCGGCGCAGCCGACGTGGCAAGTGCGGCATCGAACAGGCTGACGTTACGATAGGCGTTGCCGTTTCCGTTGGAGAAGGTGCACGGAGCCCAGCTCTTGGTGGGCGGATCCCACAGGCGCGCCGAGTTGATTGCGACGAAGCGGGACAGATCCGCCAGCTTGCCGCTGCCGACCAGCGACTTGGCGATCTCCTGTAGCCCGGTGTTGACATACTGGCATTGGAACACGCCCGGACCAGCCAGGACCGTGCCTTGTTCGAGTGCTTGCGTGTGCTGTTCGAGTGCTTGCTTTTGCGCCAGCCACGCACCGTTTTCCCGAAAGATCACCGAGCCCTTCGTCCTGTAGATATCGACGATCTCGGAAATGGATACACCGCGGGCGAGCCCCAGGGCGATCAGGCCCCCCGTGGATGTGCCGGCAAAGCCGTCGGCGCTCGCGATGATCCGGCTGCGCCGGTCGAGGTCCTGGATGAGCAGGGCGGTGATCAATCCCCGGATACCGCCGCCATCGCAACTGAGAATCTTGAAGGTCATTGCGTTTCCCTTTTTGATCGTGGGATGAATGCGAATGGCGCAACCCGGCGGGCATCCCGCCGGTGTCGCCGGGGGATGCGCCGCTTCCTGCGCCGTGTCGCCGCCGGAAATTCAAGCCAGCGGGCGAAGCGTCGTGCGTTATTGCTCGTCGAACCTCACATCGAGCACGGTGTAGGCATCCCACGCATACAAATACGCGTTGTCCTTGGAATAGAGCGACAGTTTCTGGTGGTTGAAATCGGAAATCAAAATCGAGCCCTGGCGCGTCCATCCGCGCGCGCCTATCCAGTTATAGAAACCAACGTAGGCGTTATTGCTGACGGACATATATCGGCTGGTGCCGAGGATCCGATAATACGTCACGCCGTTATAAGGGTACTGTTCGAGCGTCAACGCTTTCGCGGCGGAATCGACGAGAACGGCCCATTCGCCGCTGTTTTGGCCAAGCCAGCCCAACTGCACGCCGTCGTGATAGAGCGCCATTTTGAATGTATCGACCTCAATGGCAGAAACAGGGGCAGTATTGGCGAATTCTGCAAAGGTCCCGTGTGGCTGATTTTCAATCGGATTGAGACTCATTTTTTTCACCTTGAAGAGGTTGGATGCTTCCCCGCGCCTTCGAGAACAGCACCATGCGCTTCGGACGCATGGCGCGCCGGCATCGTCAAAGGCCGCGATTCCGGCGAATTTTGTGGTGATCCAATCCGGCTGGGCGATGGCAGATCGACCATGATGGCGCCGGACAACGCCAGCGGTCACGGCCGAGACGGCGGGACACGCCGCAGCATTGGTTTATTGAATGCCGGGCATTCAATTTCCTTCTATTGGGGTGATTATCTCGAGTGTCGCCACTACATTTTCGATTGACTTGGCACCAGTGATTTATAGGAAATGAAATGACGGATGACAAGGTTGGTGAAAGAGGCGAATTTAATCGAAACTAAAACAATTACGATCGAATTGCATATATTTGAAACATTCGAACCTGTCCGGCCATCATGGATGGTTTCGCATGCGTCGGATGGCAGGAGTGGCGTTTAACGTTAGCCAAACGGCCAGCCGGCGACAAATTCATTCAACTTTTGCGGGTTTGCTACGAATGTCTGAAGAATACGAAGTTCATGGCCCTCACGACCATGCGGTGGAACATCACGAGTCTCATGGTGGCGATCGAGGTACGTCGCGCATTGCAGTGCTGACAGCCGTGCTTGCGTGCTTCGGCGCGATATCGGCCTACCAGAGCGGTGCCGACGAGAGCCTCGCGCTGCTCTACAAGAATGACGCCGCGATCAGGAAAACCGAGGCTGCAAATCAGTGGGCCTACTACCAGGCGAAGGGTGACAAGCAGAATCTCGCCGAACTCGGTGCGGCGTTGAGCCCGGAGACATCGCCGCAGCGAAAGCGGTTCGAGACGGATGCCGCGAGATACCGTGCCGACAAGGAACCGATCCGGGCACGCGCCGAGGCGCTCGAAAAGGAAGTCGAGAAGAATAACGCGGCGAGCGAGGAGCGGATGCACCGGCACCATCGATGGTCGCAGGCGACGACCGTCATCCAGATCTCGATTGCACTGGCAGCTATCACGATCCTCACGCGGCGATCATGGATGCAGGGGCTGTCGATCGGCGTAGCCGCGATCGGCATCGTGGTGGCGGGGTTGGCGTTCTTTGGGGTTTGATTGACTGAGAGGCCGTCGGGCTGCAGTCGTATCGATACAGACCAGTGGTTGTGATTTTACATAACGTGAATTATCACCAAAACAGGTTGTAGCGGCTAGATAGAAATGTCCGCTTTTGGCTACATAGAGATGTCCGCATTCGGGCTGCGTAAGCTGACGGGCCGCCGGTTGTCCGGCGCCGGAGGCTGCGATGGCTGCAACGGAACGGATCA
>NZ_JAIZRS010000049.1:0-20822 GCF_020419985.1 Burkholderia sp. AU32262 | reverse complement strand
CCGATGCCGCGGAAGACCACTGGTTGGTTGTCGTTCGCTCTTTGACAGCTCGCGCACTGCATCTCGCCGTGTGCGCGGCACCGTTTTACCTTGCGTTGCACATTCCGCTTGCATTTAGAACGTTGTCCGAACGCAAGTAACGAGGCGCACCATGAAGGCTGACCAGTTGGGACAGAACTTCGATGACACGTCCGGAACGAATCGATCCGGCCACGTCGATTGCCAGGCATTCACGCGTGTACTCATCGATCACCGTCAGACACTTCAGCTGCTGGCCGTTGGCGCACGCGTCGAATACGAAGTCGTACGCCCAGACGTGTCGTGCCGTCGTCGCTGGCTGCGGCCGAGGGCGATGGACCGACACGCGTCGACGAGGTCGCTTGCGCGACACCTGCAACCCGGCAAGACGCCACAGCCGCCAGGCCCGGTCGGCGCTCATCGGGTGACCCTGCCGCTCCAGAAAGATCTGAATACGGCGGTAACCATAACGCGGATATTGCGCCGACAGGATGCTCATCGCTGCCAGCACCGGCGCGTCCCGCACGGCCAGCGTCGATTCGTAATGCAGCGCCGATCGGGCAACCGACATCAGCGCGCACGCACGTCGCTCCGACAGGCCACGTGCCTTCGCGTACGTGACCTGTAGGCGTCTGGCGGGCGCGCTCACCACTTTTTTGCGTTGATCTCTCTCATCACGTCCAGCTCGAGATCTCGCTCGGCGAGCATCTTCTTCAGCCGCGCATTCTCTTGCTCGAGTTGCTTGAGCCGCTTCACGTCGGCAGCTTCCAGCCCGCCGAAATGCTGCCGCCAATTGTAAATGGTCTGCTCGCTAATCCCATGCTTCTTCGCAACCTCAGCGACCGGCGCCTTGTCCGCCTCGCGCAGGATGGTGACCATCTGTTCTTCGGTAAACCGACTCTTCTTCATGACTTCCCTTTCTCCGTTGGAAGCCATTCTCTCAAGTTTCAACTGGTCCGAAAATTCCAGGGCAGGTCAATGCCGGTAAAGGACCTGCGTAGGAAAGACGGCTTAAGTCTGACCAGATATTTATGCCTTCACATCGCAGGAGATATCCCGGCCACTTGCCGATCTGGAAGTTCGCTGGGCTCGCCTAAATGCGTGGCATTACAAAATTTGAGTCCATTGCCTAAGAGGCTCATCTGTTGTAATGTCGATTTCGCTATGATTGAATGATTGGTCTGTTCTAGTATATGTGGGCCTCATGAGAAACATCGGCAAACAGGAGATGTTCCGTGAATCAACAAAAGGATTACCGAAATACTTGTAGTGAGGTGGAGACTCTTATTGCCCAACAGATCGATCGCGTGCAAGAAAAGGCTGCGAGACTGTGGAAGGGGTACGAGCAAGAGGCGTTGATAACGATAGTTCGTGCGCTAGACACAATCGCTATTGCTGATTTCATGGATGCAAACCGCGAACTACCCACCGAGCGTGAAGAGGCTCGGTATTTTGCCAAACTGGGGCTGGTATCGGCATTGAAGCCGTTTTTGACAACTGTGAGAAGCATTGGTGGAGGTGTACCGTGGGGACCAATTATCCCAGAGTGGATGAGCTTTGCCTATTCATATCTGGTTACGTGTGGTCAACTCATCAACTTGCGACGCATGGCGCAACTCGAGCGGTATGGATTATCGAAATCGACTATGCGGGATTCCGGCCCTCTCATAGAAGTTGATGTCGGCCTCGAAGAGATATCTCAGCGATTTGCTGCGGACTCAGTTTTGGCGGATGGTGATGCTCCGGATCTCGTGGATGAAAAGTTTGAGGAAATACTCCGAAATCGAATGAAATCGTATGTCGATACTCCAGATGGATGGTTCATTCGGTATGACAATGACTGGGATATCGTGCACGCCTATCGGAAGAAGGCCGAGAGTTACGGCAGAAGATTTCCCGAACGCGAAGCATTGCCAGATAACGTCATAATAGGCGGCAGAACATTCAAGGAATGGAGAGATTCAAGTAACGAAGCGCTCGGAAGAGTTCTCTGCCACATTGATTTCGCCTACGAGCTTCGGATAAAGCAACCGGAAATTTTGCTCGCAAATGTCACAACTATCTTCGCACGAAAGGAAGACGTCGAAGCGGTTCTTAAAGAGGCTGGGATATCTCGAGACCTTGTTCCATCGACGATGCGCGCACTGACACTGTCGAGCGATACGCTCAACGAGTGGGATTGGGAAGGAAATTTTGAGACTCCTTGCCCATACTATGTTGAGTTGGGGCAAGACTTCGTGCTCCTCCCCTGCTTTGGGGCGTTATCGAACCCGTATGTGTCATTCTTTCGGCATTTGAAAACAATTTACAAGGATGACTGGGACCGCGCCGTTGACGAAAAAGAGAAGGTCTTTCGTCGGGACTTATCTGGCGCATTCGGCGCGCCCAGGTTCCACGTTCCCACTCATGGTTTTAGCATCCGTCGAGCGGATGGCTCAGAATTGACGGACGTAGACGCGGTAATCGTCGACACTGAGTCCGGAGCGATGGCGTTCGTACAACTTAAGTGGAACGATGTGTTTGGGCATTCATTACGCGAATGGCAAAGCCGACGAAACAACGTCGTCAAGAAGGCTAACGAATGGGTGGGTAAGCTTGCGTCGTGGATCGATGGGCGTAGCGCGGTTGAAGTTGCAAAGCAACTCGGCATAAAGTACGTTACTGATCCCGCCGCCCCACTGATGTATGTGATAACTCGCTACACAGCAAGATTTAGCGGCGAGTCTGACCGCGATAGTCGTGCGGCCTGGTTGAGTTGGTTTGAGTTACTACATGTCCTGGACGATCTTGACTACACAGAACCACTGGCAGATTTGGCTCACGCAGTGGAGCGTCATGTCCGGCGCTTTGTGTTCGACCACCCACGTATCATGACTTTTAGTTTCCCCGATTTGACGGTCGAATTGAAAATGTGTCGCAAGGAGGAGCCCTGACGGCGTTCATACCTGCGTCGTGCACCGATTCGCAACTCGCTGGGCAATCTACCTCGCAAACGCTGCCCCCTGGCCAGCCTTCAGATCAGGGATACGACTTTGGTATTGACCAACGCGTCCAAATGCTCGAGGAGCAACATTGGAACCGCCCCACCTGAAATCAGAACCCCGGCCTCCATGTTTTGCTCCATTGCATGACCGGTCAGGTTGGCGCTGGTGATAAAACAAATGCTACCGTCAGCGACGGCGATCTTAGAGTGAACCCGACCGTCGGAAAATGGAGCAACTCGGTCCCTCCACGCATAGAGCTTCACGGACGGGAGTAGCTTTCTCATCTTACCGATCGCATCGAACGAGATGCTTCCGCCGTGATCCAGTGATGATTCGAGCAACATCGCGATGCTCACGCCACGCGCGCTTGCTTCGTTCAACGCCTTCACGATAGTTGAGACGTCGTAGGCCACGAAACTGGTAACGAACAAGCTTTGCTTGGCCGCGCCGATGACTTGTAGCAGCGCCTGCTCCGTTCGACGAGCGGAGACGAATGGCGTTATCGGCCCCGTCCACACGAGTTCGATAGATTGTCGCTTCGACACGTTCTCGGACGCATGGCTGGCTGCCAACAGCATAGAGGCCAACTCACCTGAATCGATCGGGGTAGCCTGCCAAACCTTGACGAGCCGGTCGACGAAAGTCTTGGCCGTGGCCGTACCGACAACATCCGACAAGGACACGTTCGCCTTCTCGCTCCCCATCTTCCGAATCCTGCCCGCCAGCGCGCGAACCTTCTCCGGCGACACGAGACAGACCACAGCGGTGACAGCTTCTAGCAACGTCTCCATGTCACAGCCCCGCGAAGAACGCTGCATTCCCTCGATCGAGGGTCTGTACTAGCAACGATCTGTCGAGGTAACGATTACCTCGCTCACACGACGTCTCAGCGACCAGACTGCATGCATGACAAGCTGCCGCGTGCAGCGAGCGGTCTTTGTCCGGATCGTGTTCGGAGCACAGCGGATCGGACGAACAGACCTTCGATCGGCTCAGCGCCTGACGAAGCAATCGACCGAGGTTTTCTGGTTTGCCAAGATCGACAAGCCCACCCAATGTTCCATCGGAATCAGCTGCTGCCGTGTAGATGAGGATGCCTGCCTGAGGGTTCGCACTCGTCACGTCGGCGTAAATGCGTTCGCGGATACTCGCCGCGTTGTAACCGCACTCCAACGCCAGTTCGCGGATGAGCAGGTGCGAGAGCGTGTGGAGCATGGCGTACCGGATGCCGGGGTAGCCCTCGTCAGGGTCAAGGCGACGCGAATTGCGCCATCCGCGATGACCACCCGTAAGCATGCAATTTACTTGTTTGACGCCATCGAGCGCCTCCCACTCCTGGAGCACACCTTCGTCGAACTGGATAAAGATGCCCTCGCCGTGAACTTGATTCGCAGGAACCCAATCCGGCTTGCGACGCGCAAGGCTTGCCATTTGTGGGCGCTCGTTCGGATCACTCGCTTCTTCAGGCGCCTCGACGCGAGTAAAGCCCAATAAGGCGTTGACCTCGCGAAGTCGTTCCAGCAAAAGCACTCTACAGACCTGCTTTTCAAAGCCGGGTGGCGTAGACACCTTCTTGCTCATGAAGTGAGGGTAATCAACCGGCGGATTGGCGGCCGTCAGCACTTCCCACTCAGGCCCCTTGATGTCGACCTCACCGACGACCTCCTGTCCCCCGCCGTTGCGATAGACCTCGATGGCCGACCAGATGTCTGATGCCGAGTGTTTTTCGATACCCGGAAGCCCACCTGTAACCTTAAGCGTTTGCACCACGATGGGCACCACGGCGTCAGACGTGACACTCTGAAAGACCGCCCAGCCGTCCTGAATCAACTGGCTGAGCGGATCTTCGGCCTGCGGAATTGCAAGCGCTGACAGGGTAATCGGGAACCAACTGTTCGTCGAACCTAGCAAGACTGCCCGCGCCTCCTCATCGCACTCCTCGTCGAAATGATCGAGATGTGGATGCCTACCTCGGCAGCTCGGCAAGTTTTCCTTCCCTGCCTTGCCGAAGGCATTCGCCATACTGCGCGATGCCCCGCAGGTATCGCACTTTACCCACAGGTTCTCGGTCTGCAGTGACGCCCCGCTCTCGAAGAACCTCAGCGTTCCCTTACATGAGCTGTTGCCGCCGTGTACGAAATAGTGCCAGGGGAAGTCATCGAGATGGCCGCCTCGACAGGCCAAAAGAAAACGGGCCGGGACGGCATCGGCATCCTTCGCGGGCTGGCTATCCTTGGAGCCACGGCATCCCTTGTGGACGAAACGGGTTCGCTCCGGCCTGAAGCGGTTTTCCTTGATTTCGAACAGGCCAGCATCGAAAGGTGACAGCAGGCCACACTTCACGCAGCGCATCCAGCGCGGGAACGGTCTGACAGGGACGCCGATGTTTGCTTCGGCCGACCATGGATCGACAAGTTCGCTCTTCTGGAACGGTGGCATGCGCAGGCTCTCCACCTGCGGCCCAAGAACTTTACAGACGGCGGCGAGCAGGCGTGGCTCGGGAATGGGCTGGCACCTGTCTTTCTCCCATTGGTCGATGCCCAGTGTCACCACCGAAAGGCTCGGCAAATCGATCAGCGCGCCGGGTCCGTATGTCCAGAGCAGTTGGCTAGGGCGGACTTCCCCCACGGGTGTTCTATTGGTAGTCATGGTCAGTCTTCGTCCTTTGGCACCGGACGCGGCTTCCACCCGTGGTCGTCCGAGATATGTCCCGTGTTCATGATCAGGCGCACGCCTGGCTCCACTTCTCGCATCGACATCGGAACCGTCCAGTTGTCCCACGCATGGATGCCCGGTGATTTAACCAGCGCGACTATCGTCGCGGCCTGCGCGCCACGCTTTTCATAAGCCAGCGTGCGACCGGGCACGCTCACTTCCTTCGCCCATTCGTCCGCACGCTCCTTCAGCTCACGCTCGGCCAGATTCTTGATGGTGGGCGCCTCGCTGACGTTCCAAGCTCTCCGCACCAGTACGTCGATGGCTTCGGTGATCTCTGGCTTGTCGGATTTGTCCAGTTCGCCCGCCCCAACGTTCGGGTTGAAGGCGTCGTTTTCCAAGCGCATCAGGGAGAGGAGCGCACCGGTTAGGCCACGATCCATCGCACGCGGCGAGAAAGGCGCCACCGACTGAGCTTCCACGTGCTTATAGAAGGTTGCGTGGTAATGCTCGAAGGTCTCGTAATGCGAGAGGTCGCGCGGACGCGCCCACGTAAGTACCGTGCAAACCAAACCAGGGAAAGAACGACCCACACGGCTGGTAGCTTGAATGTATTCCGCCGTACCCTTCGGCTGACCGTTAACTGCCATAAGGCCTAAGCGATTCACGTCCACACCGACCGAAAGCATGTTGGTCGCGAGAACTATGTCGATCGCCCGGGTGTCGCCCTCGTTCCATTTCGTCACGTACTTCCCGTTGGCAGCGTCGAACGCGGCCTTGAACTTGACCTCCAAATCGTCGAGGTACTTCGGGATGTCCTGACTGGAAACGCGAGACGTCAGCTCGCGGATGTTGTTGACGCTACGCTGGGCGAGTGCTGGCCGTTCGACCATGCTCATTCGCACCCGGTAGGAACGTGTTTGCACGTCGTCCTCGGCCAAGCGCCGCATTCCGCCCAGCTCGCGCAACGAGTTGAAATAGCCGACCATCGTCATGTACGGGTCGGCTGGCTCGCCGAAACGATCGAACAAGGCCTGGGCTGCGGTGAGGAAGGCGGTGTAGACGCGAATCAGCATCGCTGGCCGCGAGCTACCGGGCGAACACACGCCGAGGTAACGCCGTCCGGGCCGCACTTCGATCGGGCGCTGCACCGAGAAGTAGTTGTCCTCCACGTCCAAGCCGTGCGGCGGGAACACCGACACTCGCCGCATGAACACGTTGTTCACCTGCTCCTTGGCTTTGCGTACGGTCGCCGTGGATGCGACGATCTTCGGCTTGACCGTCTTTCGATCAAGTGTCCAGCCACACAGTTCGTCGACAGACGATTCGTACAAACCGACCATCGTGCCCAATGGACCACTGATGAGATGGAACTCGTCCTGGATGATCAGATCGGGGGGGCGAATCGGACTTACGGGCTTCACCACCGCCGCAGGTAGTCCCTTGCCCGCGCGGTGACCCGTATTACATTCACAGCCCGGCCACATCAGGCCGTGACGCTCGCATTCCTGGCTCACGCGACCGAACAGCGTGCGCACCTGACCACGCCACGCCATCATGGCGAACTTATCCACGGTGGCGATCATCATCGTCGGCGGGCGGCGGTAGATCTCCTCGTCCACCGTCAGCACCGGAATACCGGGGTGTGGCGACTTACTGGACTTGCCGCGCGAGAATTCGCAACGTCCCTTCTTGTCGCCGCAATAGACGAGCGTGCGCCCGTGATTTTTGTCGACCTCGATGTCACGCCCCGGGGCGATGTCAGAGCCACACCACGGACAACTAGTCAGTTGTGCAGGCGATGCCGCCCCAGCATGGTATTTTCCAGGGTTACGGATATCTTCGATGGCGCGATGGCTGTCCTCGGTCGTGCCCGGCGTCACCTTATTGCCAACCCACAGGCCGATCGTGAAGGACTCGTGGCCCAACGCGGAATCACCGTTAGTCAGCGCCTCGCGCCGCAGTACCTCCATCGCGCAGATCAGCGCAGTGGCGCGCTGGAATTGCTGCAAAGTCAACAAGCGCAGCGTGTAGCGCATGATCACGGCCAGACCGCGCGAACCATCGTAGCCGCCGAGCTTGCCTTGCAAACGGCGGATCGCCATCGTGAACGCCGCCACGCCCAGATAAGCTTCAGTTTTGCCGCCGCCGGTGGGAAACCATAGCAAATCGGCATGAGCTTCCATCGGCTGTACGCGATCCACATGCATAGGGTCGGCCAGCGAGGGAATCGACAGCAGCAGGAATGCCAACTGGAACGGACGCCAACTCCGGTTCTTTGGCTGGTCGAATCTATCGACCGTCACGTCACGCCCACGCCGCACTTCAAGCGCATACTGACTGCGAACGCGCTGAATGGCCATTGCCCGGTTAGCAAAGCGGAAAGCCGCCAGGGCTTTTTCGTCGCGCTTGAGGGTGTCGATGCCCTGCTGCAATCGGGTCTGGATTTCCTGACATCGATCCAATGCCTCGCCGGCCTGTGTGTCATACCCCACTACATCTTGGCCGATGCGCTTGCGCTGTTCGCCAATCCATGCCGCGTAATCCTCCGTGAGCACGCTCAAGGCATCAACCAACTCGGTGACACTTAGCGTGGCAAGCTGCTCCATGTCGAGCAGACCGCTCGCTACCATCTCCTTCATCGCCGGACGATCGGTAGCATCAAGGCCCGGCGTCTCCGTGACCTGCACTTCGCACTGCGGGAGGACTCTAGTGCGCACTTCGGTGGCTAATGTCACGTCGTCCGCGATCTCCGCGTGGACGGCAACACCATGCCCGACAGCGAACTCCACGCGGTTTCGATAGATCATCTCAAGCGATTCGCGTTCAGCGTCCATACCGTCGGTGTCCAACATGGGACGGCGGCGGAAAATGGCGCGCTTGGACGCATCGGCTTCCGCACGCACGATCAGTTCCGGCTGGAACATCCATGCGGTGTCGCGGTTTGTGTCAGGCTCCTTCTGCGTGTTGATCAAGAACAGCGTCACCAAACGGTCTCCGTTAGCGTTCTTGGCACGAATGGAGCCCTGTATCCGCACCGACGGGCGATTCGAGTCCGGTGCCTGATGGGAGATCACGCCTTCGGTGAGTGGCAGCACGATCTTCCCACCGCAGGGGATACGTTGCCAGACCTTGGCTTTCTGCCCATTGGACCGCGTCTGCTCGTGCTCGTCGTTGGGCACACGTTCGTAGCTACCCCAGCACGCTTCGACCTCGATGCGTTCTGCGTCGCTATCGACGCAGAACGTCATGCCGAAGCTGCTAGGCACCAGCGACTGGTTGCTAGCTGCGTCGATCTCGTCCGATGCATCCGATTCGGGTTCCACCCGTCCGGTGGCCGTACTGAACTCTGCACCGGGTTCGTGCTGGCCGGGGACGATGGGGTCAGTGGGCTCCCCCATCTCGTCACCCGCCAGCGGCCCCTCCAACCCTTCGATGCCGCCCTGAGCATCGTCGCGTGGTGCCAGCTTGCCGACCAGATAACGGTCGCGCACGCTCATGTCCACAATGCGCTCGTGCGGGCCGCCCGCAGGGCCGAGCAGGTCATCCACTACGGCCAGTTGAAGCAGTTCGCGGATGTATGCCCGATCCTCAATCGCCGGCACCCCGCTCTCAGTCTGATGTAGTACCGTGGACAAAACCGAGATGAACTCCCCCCACTGGATGCGACCAACGCTCCCCGCCGACGGCGGGGCCAGCGAGACGCTCGCGACCGGCACGGAAGTGTCGGCGACCGACACCCGATCGAAGAACAACGTGGTCGTCGCGAGGTCGGAGCGAACCCGCAACACGCGCCCTACACGAACGATCTCGTCGGCGAGGTTCAGCACCAGCACCCAATCGTCCTCAACAATGCCCGAGTATAGTGAGCGATCACCCTTCAAAACCAGGGTGTAGGGCAACAACCTACCATCGGTCTTGAGGCCAAGGTCAATGGCAACCCACGCATTGGTAGCTCTTTCAACAGTGCTCGGCTCCATGGCTTTCCTTAGACTTTGAATTCATTCTTGAGAAGGGCTACAACCTTCTCCTTTGTATTGAAGCCGTTCTTGATAAGAATCTCCGTGATGTCCCGACCTGATATAAAAATAATCGGATGACGATCTTCTCGGACTTCCTCATATGCCTGACGAGCAACGATCGAGGTCGTGACCAACACACCAAATTGCCTATGTCGAATCCTGGATATGAGCCGCGACACCTCTTTCACACCTACCGAATTCGGTGCCCCTCCGTTCATGGGGGGCCTGTAACATTTCGCCTCAAGGGAGAATTCTGCATACACCGGATCTTCTCCCAAGCCAAGTAGATAGCGACCGACAGCGTCTCTGCCACCATCTATCGTTCCGCGAGTAATCTCATCGACAATCACTCGCGCATCTGTCATCTGATAGATGCGTGCCGCAAACGCTTCAAATGCAATTGGAGATTCTTTGAAGTGCTCCCATACACTACCTAGAAGGCTGGCTTTAATTGGCGTGTCCGGTGACTGCTCTTCAAGCGTTCGGATGATCGTCGTTGGTTCAGCCGCGAGAGGCAGATACTTCCCAGATACCACCCAATCGGCCCACGCCTTAGGTGCATTGGACGTAATAAAATTACCAACCGCAAGATCATTGATCCAACTTCGGCTTACAACCGGGACGTCCAAAATCGTAAACACTGATCGGTAATTCTGAAAACGTTGGCCCGCCGATGATTTCCATACGGCAACCAAGTCTTCCGTCGCAGAAAGACCAGAAAACCCGGGAACCGCGAGTCCTTTGAACTGAACCGATCGAGCACCGGCCGAAGTTGCATGCTTCCTGAATACCAAAAATGGTGCGACTCCTGATCGCGGCTCCACGTCAGCGTGTAGACGAGCAAATGCATGGCGCAACACCCTGTTCCCCCCTGCTCGAGTATCGTGAAGCTCGTGCCCAGGAGTCTTGTTGTCGCCATAGTAGACAAACTGCCCTGTGCTCAAATCAAGTGTGTCTGGCCAATCACGATCCTCTCCAGTCGTGAAAAGAATCACCCATTTTTTTCGTTCACCTCGCCCAGATACACGAAATCCTCCCATGTTCCCGGAGCCTGGAAGCAATTTTGCGATCGGTTCCCCCGAAAGGCTACCGTCGGCACTGCTCTCGTAAACCGCGTCGACGATCAAATTCACAGTCGCCAATTCGTGGAATGAAAAGACTCTCGTCACATGGCCCTCACTCAAATTCCAAGATCGGCGGTCATCTCGAACGTCGGAATATCGCGGGTTTGAGTCACGACACATCCTCGTTTTGGTTGCTCCGGAGACCAGTCTGTACGCGGTAGCGTGCACCCCGTCGCTCACCTTGGCGCTCGACCCTGCCACTTGAGATCAAGTCGCTGATCGCAGCATTCCATTGGCCATCCGTGATGCCAGTAGCAGTAAGAATGTCGGCTTTGGCGTGCCAACCGACGTGCGCACTCAGGAAGCCGACGATCGACGTGACCGGTATCGCGTGATTTACAGTAGTTGCGACTCCGCTCTCGAGGTCGAGGTAGGATTGGGGCGCTGCGACGCTGTCGGTTCGTTTGGCACGCATGGCACGAAGATTTGAAGCACGTGGCATGGTACCGTGCAGACCTTGCGCGACTTCTTCTTCGTATCTCTGACGGTTCAATTCGGAAAAACGGCGCAGTACTTCTACACGCGCAGCATCGGAGATAGTGAATCGTACACGATCGCTCTCCGCCAAGCTTGGCTGCTCGTAGTAACCGTGTGCCAGGTCGATATCATCCCACCCATAGGCACGCATAACTCCCACATCGATCTCGCAATGCTGTTCTCGAAGTCGTTCAATACGTCGATCAACGTCACCTACATTATGGAAACGGTTGTAGAGCTTCGTTAGGCCGATGGGATTGGTCGGATCAGTCATTACCTCATGACGTGACTGTAAATACTCTCGACCGAGCTTGTCGAAGCACACAATGTCGGAGGATTCCAGGAAAGGGAAGGTCTCAATTGCGTCCGATGGCGAGAAATTCAAATCAAGCTTCATCCGAGAGGACTGTTTCCAAACCCAAGCATCGATTGGTGATGAGTTGAGGATTGCCGCATAGGCGTGGACCTCTGCCACGGAAAAAACAACACATTTCTCGTGAAAGATAGCATCATTCTCAACTACTGATGGATTGAAGTATTTACCAACACGGCCTGCCACTAGAACATTTTTAAGCGGGCGGGAAAACTCGTTCCAGCCTTCAGGATGTTGCTCGAAGTAGTGTCCGCGACCAATAGCGTGATAAAGCTCAGGCCTGGCGCGCAGAGGCAACCACCACTTTTCACGTGCAACCCTATCACTTTTGGAAAGCCGCTCTGCTTTCACACGATCCTCCAACCACGCGTATGGCAATGGATATTCGCGTGCTCGTTCTTCAGCCCAGTCCCAGAAATTTATCAACCATCTAGTAGGACGCTGCTCCGGAACCGATTTGAGATCATCACCGTCTAGGTAGGGGAAAATAACTTCAGCATTTTTCGGGTCGGCATCCAACATCCGTTTAGCCTCATCTGGAGACAACACAAAACCCAGCCCAAGCACATAAGTGCCAATGAAAGAAGCGCTCTCTGATGCCTTCAACCGCCCTGGACTCCACTCATCACGATTGGAGAGAAATGCAGAAATGATCGATACTGGTCGCCCGTGCAGCGAGCGATCTCCACACCATTCTCCCTTGTGAACGTGCACGCGACTGGTGACTACCGAGGCCTTTCCAGGCCAAGGTTCGTTCGGATAGGCTGCATAAATGACGGCCCCCGACCCAACCATTGCTTCCAGTCCGACCTGTCGTGTGTCCCCTTCCGCGATGGTGTTGACCGCAAGCAATCCGAAGCCACCGCCTTCGCGCAGGAGCCTCCACGCCCTCAGGAAGAAATAGGCAACCAAATCGGCCGAGCCGCGACGCCCCTCGGCGATGTGCGCAACCAGCCAATCGCGGAAAGCCGTGCCCGCGACGCCGGTGATGCGCTGCCCACCCAGAAAGGGCGGATTGCCGACCATGCCGTCGAAACCGCCGCGCTCGCGCGCGAACACCTCTGGAAATTCCAGCGGCCAATGGAAAGGCCGACGTGCGGGCTTATCGGCGGGTAAATCAGTCGAGAGCGCGGCGACCGATCTCCGGCGCATTGAGGCCAGCGCGTCGTGGTCGCCATCGATAGCTCGTCCGGCTTGGACAGTCAGCGAAGCTAGGATGTTCTCCAACGCCGCGCCGCCGCCACCCGATGCGAACACTTCCCCAATGAACGCATCAGCGATGCGCTCCGGGACTTCGAGTTTTCGGCGCGCGGCGGCGTCCAGATGCGCCATCGCTTCCACGTCTCGTATGTCTCGAATGGGCGTTTCTCGCAGACGCGAGCGGAGTTCGACGGCCTCACACACCGCTTGCTCGACGTTCTGGCCGAACAGCCGTAGCTGGCCTTGGCCGGTGGCATTCATCGAAAGCTGGGTGAGCTGATCCAGCCGGTGGATGCCGAGCAGGCTGTCGCCGCAGTGCAGGTTGTGGTCGAGGAAGCCGAAGGGGCGGCCCTTGGCCAGTGTCACCAGCCATATGGAGAGCTTGGCCAGTTCGACTGCCAGCGGATTCAGATCGACGCCGTAGAGGCAGCGTTCGGCGACGAGGCGGCGGGCGACAATGTTGCGCGCCTCGGTGTCGCACGGCAGCGCCTCGACGTTGGCGTCTGCATCCACCACCCGCCCATCGATGCCGACAGTATGACCCTGCGCCTCAGTCTGCGCCCACGATTCCACCAGGCGGTCGGCCAGCCACCGGCAGGCTTGGACGAGGAACGCACCCGAACCCATCGCCGGGTCGCAAATCTTCAGGTCGAGTAGTTCGGCGGGTGATTTCAGGGTCCAATCGGGGCGCGGCGCGCCCTGCGCCGGGCCGACGTAGGCGATGGGCGTGAGCGTCTCGGCGACGATAGCCTCGGTGAGCGGCTTTGGCGTGTAGTGGGTGCCGGTCTCGCGTCGATCGGAGCCGGTGGTGACGATGAAGGCTCCGGCGGGGTATACCAGCGGGTAGCCCCAAGGGTCTGTGCGAACCAGATGACCGAAGGGCTTGATACGATCGCGCAGTGCCGTGTCGCCGTGGCAGGCCGTCAGCACGCGATCGGCAAGCGCATCGTCCACTGCACGAGCCAAATCGTTGTGCACGCGGCCGGTGGAACTGCCGGAACGCTGCTGGAGCAGTGCGGCCAAGCGAGCGGAACCGTCCAGTCGCGCGGATTCGAGTTCGGCCAGCGTGACCCAAGGTGACTGAGCGCTCTTGGTGGCGTCGAGTTCCAGCGTGACCTCGGCGGTGCGCTTGACGGTGCGTTCCAGCAAGCCCTCGTAGACGTAGCCGATTTGCTCGACATCCAGCGCCCGATACGACAGCGTGCGACCTTGGAATTGTTGGATGGCTTCTAGCAGCAGCAAGACAGTGCGGTTGTCGATCGGCAGCGGCTTGGCAAGGTCGGTGCGCCAGTCGGAACCACGGCCGCGGCCTTCGAGGAAGGGAAAGCGATCCGGATCGAACAGGGAGCCGCCCAGCGCGGGCAGGCGCAAGTTTTCGTGCTCGATACCGCCGTACACAGCGCGGAAGATCGCCAACAGGCGCGACCACGCATCCCAACGGCGCTCCAGAATCTCGTCGGATTCGGTACGCAACTGCATCCGCAAGGTCGAGATCGCGTAGTTGGCTTCATAGCGTTCGTCACCCAAGAGCATCAAGCCGCGCTCTTCGGCGGAAAGCAGGAAAACCAGCCGCATCATCACCGTCAGCGCGGCTTCATAGAGTTCAGCTTCGTTTACGCCGCGCAGCAATTCGCGGTCGCGGTCTTGATCAGCCTTGTCGAGCGCCTGGATGAGCACTTCGACCGCGCGCCGCACCTGTTCGCCCAAGGCGTCGGTCACTTCGTCCTGGAACTTCAGCGAGCGATCGAACAGCGCGGGCAGCCGTTCGGTTTCGTCAACGAAGAAGCGCCGGACGCCCAACAGGTGAACAAAGGCTTGGAGGGTGAGGGGTTCCTGCGCCCAGATGCGCGCATACCAACTGGCGAATGTGGTGACTGCCCCCCACCGGCGCATCGACCAGCATCCAACGTTCGCCGTTGGTCACCAGTCCGAGGCGGCAACCCGTGGCGCGACAGAGCCTAACCATGCGTTCCGCCGCCGTGCTGGCCCAGCCGTCCAGTTTCTGGGTGGCGTCGAGATCGACGTCCGGCCCATAGGTATGAATGAGCATCAACGGCGCGTCGCCGTTGCCGACGACAGAGAAATCAGGCGACAGGCTGACGCCGTGTTCGGGCAGAGCGACCGTCAGGTGCGCGGCGCACCAGTCCTTGCGTCTGAGCACGTCGCCGCGACTGTCTTCGTCAAGTTCCAGCCCGCGCGACAAGACCTCGTCCATCCATGCCGCGTGCAGATCTGCGAAACGAGGATCGTCGGTTTCCAGTGCCTCGCGCCATTCGTTGTAGGCTTGGCGCAGCCGTTTGCGCTTGGCCGAATCGAGTTCTTCCAGTCCTTGTGGGAAGGTTTCCTTCAGGACGGGGACAGCGAGAAACGGGCCTGAAATCTCGATGAGCGAGAGCCATTCGTGGTGCATGCTCATGCGGCACCTCCGGCGGACTCGGGCACGACGAAGATCACCGCAACCGGGAAGGTGCGGTCGTCAAGCTTGGCGTAACGGGATTCGATGGCCTGCGTTTCCATCTTGCGCTCGTCGGGTATGCGCGCGAGGCGCGCTTCCAGCGCGGCGATGTCACGCCGCAGTTGCATACGCTCATCCTCTGTGAAGAGCGAGAGCTGTTCGGGCTGCTCGCCTTTCTTCAATTCGGACTGGATCGCCTTTTCCAGTTCGTCGAGCACCGTGCCAATGTCGTCGATTTCCTGCTGCTTGCGAGTCTGGAGAGTGTTGGTCAAGTAGCGGAGACGTTCTTTGGAGCGGGAATCCACCGCTTTCAAGATGGCTTCCTGTTGACGGTCGAAGCGTACACGGAGCGCGTCGAACAGGGACGAGGCAGCCATGATCGGTTTCGCTTCGTCCAGCCACTGTTGAACTCGGGTGACACCTTCTTCGCGACGGAAAGATTGGTCGCGCAGGTAGCCGCCCGATACCGTCAGCTCCTCGTGCAGCCGATGATGGTTGCCGCCGGTGACGACGAGCCGCGAGACGACGACCACAGCGGGGCCATCGACAAGCGCGTCCGGCACAGTACGGACGGTGACACGATGCAGCTTCTTCACATCGTCCTGCGCCCAGATTTCGGCGCGCAGCAGACGCAGGCACATCTGTACCAAGCGATGGTTCAAGTGGATGAGCACGACGTCGTCGCGGCCACTGGCGACGGCGTGGTCGAAGGTGATGGGCCGAATCTTTTGCGTGTGCGGGTGGCGCAGCCCTTCCAGACAGCGTGCCCACGAGCCGGACAGCGCCGGCATACGGAAGACGCCGCCAGAAGGCGCCCCCGTAAGGTCGACGGGTTCCAGCGGCGGACGGCCCGCCAGCGCGAGACCGGTCTTCACGGCCATCAGGACGTGGTCGGGCGTGAGGTGGAAATCTTGCTTCGTGGCAAGCAAACGCTGGTGCAGCTTGGCGACGCGCTCCTTCAACTCGCGTTCGGCGCGCACGAAGTTCCTGGCGCGGGCGATCCGCGCCTCGGCCAGACGCGTGTCCAAGTCCTTCAGGGAGCCTTCGATGAGGCCGGACATCTGTGGCGCGATGACCGGATTCACGCTGCCCATGTCAGCACGCATTGAGTCTAGTTTCCGCAAGGCGCGCAAGATGTCCTCGCCGTGGCCACCGACCGATGCACCACTCGCGTCGCCTCCATCGACCGGATGCCAGATCAGCACTTCCTTCTCGCGCTGCCCATGGCGGTCGATACGCCCGTTGCGCTGCTCCATCACGTTGGGGTTGTATGGAATCTCAAGGTGGATGAGTCGACTACAGTGGTTTTGCAAGTCAATGCCTTCGGACGCTGCGTCTGTAGCAAGCAGGATGCGCACCGGGGATTCCTGCGGTGATGCCTGGAACGCCGCCTTGATAGGTTCGCGCTCGTCTTGGGAAAGGCCACCGTGAAGCAGGCCGAGACGCTCGCCGCTAAAGCCGTGGCTGGCTAGGATTTGATGCAGCCATTGGTGCGTGGTGCGATACTCGGTGAACAGGATCACACGGCGATCGCTCCACGAGCCATCCGGCTTGAGGTTCTCAGTAAGCCAGTCGAGAATGGCTTGGGCCTTGGAGTCGGCCTGATTCTTGGCTCGCTGTGCCCATACCCTCAAATCGTCGAGCATCGCACGCTGTTCCACCGTCAGTGGCGGCGAACGGCGCGTAGCCTCCTCGATAGCTTCGGCATGGGCATTCTCGACTTCCTGATCGTCCGCGTAGTCCTCGTCAGCTTTGAGGATGGCCTTGTGCAGGATGCGCTCTGCCATGGCGTCTTGCTTCGCAGGTCGCGCTTCGGATAGCGATGCGATGTGCTTTTCGAGCGTGGAAGCGAATGCCGCCGGCGACGAGAGCAAGCGCTTCTTGAGGAGCCGACTGATGAAGGCCGTGCCGAAACCATTACCCGCCTTCTCAGCATCCTTTTCGCGACTGGTGCAGTAGTCATCGAGTTTGCGGTGAATCTCTCGCTCTTCGGCCGAGTACGGGACCGTGAGCGCCTGCAAAGTGCGCCGGGCGTACAAGGGGTTGCCTTCCGCATCGACCAGATCGCTCTTCAAACGGCGAATCATCACCTGACTCAACTGCTTTTCGTCGGGGAGAATGTTCCTGGCAAAACGTTGGTCGTCGAGCAATTCCAGCAAGGAGGTGAACGACTCCGTGTATCCGTTGTGTGGCGTGGCGGTCAAGAACAGCCGATGCTGGAAATGCGGACCGATGGCGCGGATGAGGCGCGTCCGCTGGCTCTCCAAAGCATAGTGAGCCCCTGCGGCCGGAGCAACGTTGTGTGCCTCGTCCACGACCAGCAGATCGAACTTGCGTGGATAGCTGGCATGCGGCGGAATCACGTCACGCATGGCGCGCAACCCTTCGCCGCTCTTGGCCCAATCCATCGACGTGATGAGACGAGGATGCGACGTCCACGGATTGGCATGGATACCACGCTCGCGCCGCAGTTGCTTGATGTATTCGGTATCCACAACTCGGAAATCGAGTCCGAATTTCTCCAACATCTCGACGCGCCACTTCTCCTGCAAAGACGCGGGGCAGATGATCAATACGGTGCGCGCACGGTGCCGCAGAAGAAGTTCCTGAATGACCAGACCAGCTTCGATCGTCTTGCCAAGACCGACATCATCGGCAATAAGCAGATTGACGCGCGCCATGTCGATCGCACGTACCAGCGGATCGAGTTGGAAGTCCTCGATACTGACGCCGCTGCGAAACGGGGCCTGGAGGAATCCCCGATCGGCGTTGGTTGCTGCCCCCCCATCGCACAGCATCAAGGAAGGCGTCGAGCGTACCCGAATCGTCCTGTCCCGTAATCAAGGGAAGGCCCGCGCGCTCGATGACTTGAGCACCCGGCTCGATTTCCCAAATGACTTCCAGCCCTTCACCAAGCCCATCCTCGTCGATCGAGGAAAGCGTTATGCAGTGTTGACGTGCTGAATGGTCCGAATCCAGCAGCGCCGCATCAACATCCGCTACGACCCATTGGCGGCGACGCACTTCGACCAGTTGCCCTGGCTCCGGTCGAGCCCGGTATGCCAGTGCTTGCCGCTCCCCTTGGATACTCATGTGGCCACCTTTTTCAATTCTTATCGTTTACACCGTACGACGCGGTCCTACGCTTACCGTCGATTATGGCGACCGCGTTTGCCACGACCTTCGCCGCATCAATCGGTGACTCGTGCGACCAAAATCGGAGCACTGTCCAACCGAGGGATCGCAGCCGTTCGTTCGTGTCTGCATCCCGTCGTTGATTCGCCTCAATCTTCTGCCGCCAAAACTCCGCGTTCCGTTTCGGCCAAGTGGCATGTTCTGGACAACCGTGCCAAAAACAGCCATCCACGAAAATTGCAATTCTCCGTCCTGGGAACGCAATATCGGCAACACGGCGGGGTTTCTTTAAGACCTCACAATCGACCCGATACCGTAAACCGATCCTATATAGCTCTCGCCGCAATGCGACCTCAGCACCCGTTGCCTTTTGCCGAACCTTCGCCATTCGACGACTGGTTTCGGCCGACGGTGGATCGCGGAAGGACATGTGCTCAGCCTCAATTATTAGTCGGCAAGCGAAATCGAAGCCAGGTGATTCTTGATACTCCGTGCGATAGCACGACCTAGGTTTACCGGCACGGCATTTCCGATCAGACGCCCCAATACCGTGAAACTGACTTCACCGTCTCTCGGGACGAATGCATAGTCGCGTGGGAAGCTCTGTAGTATTGCAGCCTCCCTCAGTGAAATCGCGCGATCCTGCTCGGGATGACCAAATCGCCCATTTCCGAAGCCATAGCACTGAGTCGTCATAGTAGGAGCCGGTTTGTCCCACTCCATTCGACCGTAGACGCCCGCGTACGTACGTCCGCTCTTGGCGCGATGACAATCAGCGACAAGGTCTTTTGGCCAATCGCGCCATGTCCCGCCGGGCTTCGACGCTTTAATCCGTTTCAGATTCTTTTCTGATAGCGTCGACGCGATGTGCAACTTATCCCTAGGAGCACTCTCGCCAGCAGACAAAGAACGTAGTCGACCAATGGCTTGGCGCACTGTCTTCGGCGTTTTGTGTGTTGGCGCGATCATTTGGATATTCCCGTGCTTTGATGCGAGCAGCACCATGCGTCGCCTCATTTGCGGCACCCCATAGCGTGAGCTATCGACCACATCGAACCACACTTTGTAACCCAATCGCGTCAGCGTATCGACGAAATCATGGAAAACAGCATGTTTGGCAACCGTCGGGACATTTTCCATCGTGATGACATCAGGCTTAGTACCCTGCGCAAGGCGAGCGAATTCGTACAGCAACCCCCACTTGCCATCCTTACCATCAAGCTCATAACGCTGCGCGTAACTTGAGAAGGGTTGACATGGTGCACAGCCCGCAAGGACCGTCAACTCCGCGTCGCCAAACAATGCTCCCAGCTCTTCAGCAGCTACTGTGCTGATGTTCCGCTCTATGAACTTAGCCTGATTGTTCGCCTCGTAAGGAAAGCGGCATGCCGGGTCCAGATCGATACCTGCGACCACGGGCAAATCTTCCAAAACGAAGCCATGCGTCAACCCGCCCGCCCCGCAGAACAAATCGACACAAGAAATACTCGCCACTTCAAACCTCCTCATTGCGTCTCAAGCAGACTATGGCGCAATTGAAACCAAACACAGTCAACGTTCTATTCCTCAACCCGGCTATCAGACTCCGCCGCACCACCGGACCGCACTCAGCCATCAATCGCGTCGTCAACCAGCGATCCAACAACCGTTCGGCTAGCTCCCTCAACGAACGCCGATCTTCTAAACTGGACCTGCATCACCGCAAAAAGCGCGGGCCGCATGGGCTGCCACCCATACGACCCGCTGACCACCACCAACTCACCATAGGAGTCGGAAATGGCTAAGGCCAATCATAAGCCACGTACCCCCGTAACGGAACGCTTCGTCACCGTCCAAGAGTCAGCGCGCCATCATTCCTTGTCTAGGGTCCTCCGTGCTATCAGAGCGCACCGGAAGCTGAACACGACGTATTTCCCGTGGATCAAAATCGCAGGAGTATGGCTCGAGGACGCGGGATTCGAGGCTGGAGAACGCGTCCGGATTACCGTCGAGGATAAGCGGCTCATCATCACGCCGATGTGATCGGCGCATTGCCCATGGTGGGCGTCGCAAGTCACCACCGCTCACGTAGCTCAGTACCCGAAACTCGATACCGTTAGTAACTGTGACAAGCGGCGATTGTTCTGCAAGCGCAGCGGGCCAGGTCACTCAGGTCCGCTGCCATATAGCCTTTCGGACGAGCGGTGACCCATCATGTCAGGCACATCGGAAATTTCCGCCGCCGCAATGCAAAAACCCCCGCCTTTTGGGCAGGGGTTCTTGGCTTAGGGAGCCTGACGATTACCTACTTTCACACGGGAATCCGCACTATCATCGGCGTAGAGTCGTTTCACGGTCCTGTTCGGGATGGGAAGGGGTGGGACCGACTCGCTATGGTCA